>JBCDBY010000129.1:0-11620 GCA_039182715.1 Planctomycetota bacterium | reverse complement strand
GCGGGGCGGCGAGCGCGCCCGCGCCGAACTCGTCAGTAGCCTCGACGGCGACCGGTCGGTCGCGGTGGCATATGCGTTGGCGGAGATGGGGGACCGGCGTGCGCTCGCCCCGTTGGTCGCACTGCTCCGCGCGCGCGACGAACGAGTCCGCGCCTCGGCGATCGAGGTCCTCGAAGCGATCGCGCGCGACGCCTACGGCTACCGCGCGTCGGCTTCGCCCGACGAACGCGCCCCCGCGACGCAGCGCTGGCGCGCGTGGTTGGAGGCGAAGGGAACGACCGTGACGTGGGCCACGCCACTCCCGCTCGTCGTGCACGGTCGCGATCGCCTGCTGGTGGCGCTCTACAGCAAGCGTCAGGTCGTGGAACTCGACATGACCGGGCGCGTGGTGTGGAGCGCGAAGGACCTGAACCAGCCGTGGGCGGTATGCGGCCGGCGCGACGGATCGCGTGTCATCGCTCTGTACGGCGACCGCACGATCGTCGAGTTCGATGCGGCGGGGCGACGCACGTGGTCCAGCAAGGCGGTCAAGGGGTCGATCAGCAGCGTCTCCGAGACGCGCGCGGGGAATCTGCTTGTCGCCGCGGGATTCAGCGTGAACCAGATCGTGGAGCTCGGCGCGGGCGGGCAGGTGCTCTGGCGTCTCACGATTCCCGGCCGACCGGTTTGCGCCTACGAGCTGCCGGACGGCAAGTTCCTGGTCACGCTCAAGGACCTCGGCAAGGTCGTCGAGGTGAGCCGCCGGGGCACGCAGTCGACGGTGCTGGAGGGTCTGCGCGGACCCTATTTCGCGCGGCGCACGCGCAACGCGACGCTGCTGGTCGTCGAGCAGTCGGCGGGCGTGGTGAGCGAGTTCAACGCGAAGGGTGAGCGGCTCTGGGAGAGCCCGAAGTTCGATCGCCTCTACTCGGCCGTGCGACTCCGCGACGGCTCGACGCTGATCGGCGACAAGGAGGGCGTGAAACGCATCGCGCCCGACGGGTCGATCCGCCTCATCTACAAGACCGACGGCGGGTACGTCTATATCGCTCGCTACTAACGCCGTCCGTGGACGCGCGGGGGAATGTCGCGCGGAAACGCGGAGGCTTCGCGGAGACGCGGAGAACGGTCCGAATCAACTACAGTTTCTTGCGGCTCTTGGACTCCTTCCGGCAGCGATCGAGAGTGTGAATTCGGTGGGCCGAAGGCACCCCGCGCCTCCGCGGTGCCTCCGCGGTGCCTCCGCGTGCCATCTCCCCGCGCCTCCTCCTCCCTCTGCCGCCACCCACCAGCGGGAGAATCGAACCCGGCTCGGGATCAGTCGCTTTCGGGGGCGTAGGGTTTCTTTTCGTACCCCAGCAGCTCCTCCAGCGTCGAGAAGCGGTTGGGCCCCGAGCTGCACTCGATGTCGGCCAGCGTGAACTCGCCCGGGTGGCGGTAGCCGCAGGCGTAGGTGACCTGCTGTACCTCGGTCCGGAAGGCGTTGATGTACGCGGCGAAGCGCTTCGCGTTCACGTCCGGCACCAGGCCACGCTGGAGCCACTTGCCGTGTGTCGCGACGCCGGTGGGGCAGTGGCCGGTGTGGCACTTCTGCGCCTGGATACAGCCGATCGACAACATCGCCTCGCGCGCCACGATGTACTGGCTCAGCCCGGGGCCGATCTTGATGAGCAGGTAGCGCAGGTGGCCGACGACCGGCCAGTTGCGCAGGATGTGCCAACTCGTCTGGGTGACGTCGTGGACGAACAGGCCGACCAGCAATCCCCCGATCATGATCCACCACCACACGGTGGATCATCGTAGCGCGATGGGGGGATCGCTACTTGATGCGTTTGATGATGTGGAACCCGAAGGGGCTCTTGCGCGAATCCCAGGGCGCGATGCCGATCTCGTCGACCTCGAGCGCGAAGGAGGTGTCGCCGAAGCCCGGCACCATCCCATCCCGGCGCGCTTCGCCGGCGTTGGGCGTGACGCCGCGGTTGGCCATCGCGTAGGGGCCGCCCGGTCCGCGGGCGCTGCGGTCGTCCGAGAACTCGTTCTTGAGCTTCATCCAGCTATCGCCCGCCTCGACGCGCTTGACGATGTCTTCCGCCAGCGTGCGCGCCTCCTCGACCGAACGCGTCGCGCTCATGCGCGGGGCGCCGCGCACGCCGATCAGGATGTGATCGACGGTGATGTGGTCCGCCTCGACGCGGCGGGGGTCGGGGGCGGTGTCCGGTGAGTCCACGACCGATTCCTCCTTGACGTTGCCGCAGGCGACGGCCAGCAGGGCGAGGGCGAACGACAGCTGCTTCATGCCTGCGATGCTACGGCAGGGTTCAACTGTCGTCGATCCAATCGCCGATCAGCGCGATCGCCTCGTCGTGGGGGAGGTGGGTGCCGAGCGGCGGCATGCGATGGATGTCGGTGCGTCGCAACCGCTCCCACAGCGTGCTCCACTCCCTCCGCCCGGGCGCGAGACGGCGCTCCTCGGGGACTCCCAGAATGGGCGTCCGCGGCGTCACGTTCGCGGTCCGGGTCGATTCGAGGGCGAGCGCGAACCGCAGATCCATGTCGAGCCCGGACGGGCCGCCGGGCCGGTGGCAGTGCGCGCACTGCGCATCGAGATAGCTGCGCGCGCGGTCGGCCAACGGCGCCGCGGCATCGATCGGGACGAGCGTCGGCTGCGCTTCCACGACGCTCCAGCCGGGTGTGACCATGTGCGCCGCCTCGAGGGCGGCGTAGTCGATCCGCATCTGCGCCGGTCGCGCGCCGAGTACCGTCCCCGCCGCCGCGGTGTGGCACCGGAAGCAGTCCGCCGGAGCCGGGAAGTCCCACAGTCGCAGCTCGCCGTCGACTTCGTAGCCGGCCGTGGCCGCCTCGTCGACCCGCACGGCCGCGTTCTGCGCTTCGTTCCAGCGATAGGAGGCGCCGTCCCACCCGTCGATGCGTTTGATCATCACGCGCGTCTCGAGGCGCGTGTCGCCGAACGAGAAGTGCTTCACGAGCACGGCGCCCGTGGGCCAGGTGAACGACTCGGAGTCGTCGACGCCGATCACGGTGCCGAACGGGATCGAGAACCAGCGCTGCTTCGACGCGCCGTCGGACCAGAGCGGCACGCGCACGTCGTAGTACTGGAGCGACGGCTCGGGCACCAGGTTGGGGACGTCGACGAACAGGCCGGTTTCGCGCAGCGTGGGCGGGAGCGGCGTGGGGCTGCCCGGCACCAGCCGCTGGATCCGGCCGCGCAGGTTGGCGATGAGCAGCTCGCCCAGTTCGTCGACGTCGATCGCGACCGGTCGCTCGGCGCGCGCGATCTCCGTGACGGACGTGGTCCGGCCGCCGTCGCGCCGCAACGCCCAGACGCGGGCGGAGTCATGGTCCGTGTAGACATACGTGCCGCGCAGCGACGGATGCCGTTCGCCGGCGTAGACGGCGCCGCCGGTCGCGCAGCGTCCCTCGACGCGTCCATAGGTGTGCAGCGGGGGGTCGAATTCCTCGAACGGCACTTCGTCCGGATTCCGGAACGGAAGCGCGCCCTCGTAGATTGGCCAGCCGTAGTTGCCGCCGCGCCGGATGACGTTGATCTCCTCGACACGGTCCTGGCCGACCTCGGCGACAATCAGCTCCTCGGTCTCGGGGTCGAAGCAGAGCTTCCACGGATTGCGCAGCCCGTAGGCCCAGACGTAGTCGCGCGCGTCGCCCTGGCCCTCGAAGAACGGGTTGTCCGGAGGCGCGCTGCCGTCGGGCCGCAATCGCAGGATCGCCCCGAACAACGAGTCGATGCGCTGGCCCTGGTCGTTCAGGTCGGAGTGTTCGGTTCCGTCGCCGCTGCCCAGGTAGAGCATGCCGTCGGGACCGAACACGAGATCGCCGCCGTTGTGGGTGTGGAAGGGTTGGTCCCAGGCAAGCAGCTCGACGGCGCTCGCCGGATTCGCGACGACGCCGTCCGACTCGTAGCGAACGACGTGCGAGCGCAGCGGGTAGGAGGTGACGTAGTAGACGTACAGCCGGCCGTTCTGCGCGAACGCGGGGTCGAGGGCGAAGCCGAGCAGGCCGGCGTGCGGCCGGCCGCGGCCGACCACCGTGCGCAGATCGAGGAAGAGCGACGTCTCCTCGACGTCGGGGTCGTTCGCGAAGCTGCGGACCTCGCCGTCGAGCTGCGCGGTGAAGATCCGATTCGTGCCGTCGTTGGAGCCCCGGATCTGGATGAGGTTCTCGAGCTCCAGATTCGGGAAGGCGTCCTCCAGGACGAACGACCCGACGCCCCGCGTCGTAACCGGCAGGGCGAACGGCGCCGTCGGCGCGCGCTCGGGCAGCAGAGGCTTCGATTCCGGCTCACCGCCGCCGCAGGCGACCAGACAAATGCACAGACACGCCAGCACCCGACTCCACACGCCGGAAGGCTAGCAAATGGGAGCTACCGCGAGTCGATCCAGGCGCCGACGAGCGCCACGCCCTGGTCGTCGACCAGCAGGCTGCCGCGCGGCGGCATGCGCAGCGCGCCGGTGCGCCGCATGCGCTCCCATGTGGTGCTGATCTCCTTCGCGCCGGCGACCGCACGCCGCTCGCCGGGCAGCCCGAGCGAGCCGTTCGAGGGCACGACGTCGAAGATGTTCATCGCGTTCTCCGCCGTGTCGAAGCGGTAGTCGATGTTGACGGCGGTGGGGCCGTTGGGAAGGTGGCAGCTGGCGCAATTCACCTCGAGATAGGAGCGCGCGCGCGCCGTTTCGGGGCCCGAGCCGTACGGGTCCTCGAAGGCGCCGTACTGCGACGCGTCGCCGATGTCGCGGTCGAACAGGCCGATGTTGTTCCACGCGCGCAGCTGGTTGTCCGTGCGCGCCGCGTAGTCGAAGTCGCGGTTGAGCTGGCGCGTGCGCACGCTCAGCGCGTAGCCGGCCGCGGCGTTGTGGCAGGTCATGCAGTCGGCGCGGGCGGGGAACTGCCACTCCTGCGTTCCGCCGGGAACGGGAATGTCCTCCGTCGTGCCGTCCTCATCGACCAGCGTTGCGTCGGTGCCGCCGGCGTTCCACCGGTAGCTGTAGCCGCGCCAGCCGCTCCGCGCGTTCACGAGCACCCGCGTCTCGACGGGACGGCCCGCCAGGTTGAACTGCTTGACGAAGATCGTCCCGCCGGGGAAGTTCCACGCGCCGGTCTCGGCGAAGCCGATGCGCGCCTCGCCGGGCAACGCGATCCAGCGCTCGCTCGTCGAACCGTCGGCCCAGTGCGCCGCGTTGACGTCGTACGCGATCACGCCCGCGACGGGGACGCGGTTGGCCGTGTCCCGGAAGAATCCGGTCTGCGACAGCAGCGAGGGCATCGTCTCGCCCGGTCCGCCGGAGTTCTCGGTGAACCGGTAGAGGTTGCCGTCGAACGAGCAGACGTACATCTCCCCGTTCTCGTCCTCGCCGAAGCTGCTCGGGTTGGGCACGGTGGCGACCTGTTCGTTCGAGATGACCTGTTCGCCATCCCAGACCAGCGCCCAGATGCGTCCGCTGATGAAGTCGCCGTACAGGTACGCGCCGACCATCGAGGTGAGCGTCGTGCCGCGGTAGACGAGGCCGCCGGACACGCTCGCGCCCAGTCCTCGACCGTACTCGGTAATCGGCCGGTTGAAGTCGTCCCGGGGTCGGTTGGTCGGGTTCCGGAAGACAAGCTCGCCCTCGTAGAGCGGCCAGCCGAGGTTGTCGCCCTCCGCGATGATGTCGATCTCTTCGCGCGCGCCCTGGCCGACGTCGCCACACCAGAGCTCGCCGGTCACGCGGTCGAAGGTCATGCGCCACGGGTTGCGCAGGCCGTACGCCCAGACGAGGTCGCGCGCGCCGCCGCCGCCGGTATAGAACGGATTGCTCGTCGGCGCGTCGCCGTCGAGTTCCATGCGCAGCACCTTGCCCAGGTAGCTGTCGAGGTCCTGCGCATTGTTCTGCGGGTCGCCGCCGCTGCCGCCGTCGCCCGACGAGATATACAGCAGGCCGTCATCGCCGATCTGCAGCTCGCCGCCGTTGTGGTTGTTGAACGGCTGGTTGTACTGCAGCAGGATCAGCTCGCTCGTTTCGTCCCCGTCGTCGCCCGTCGCCGTGAAGCGCGAGATGACCGAGCGGCGCGGACCGGCGGCGCTGTAGTAGACGTAGAAGTAGCCGTTGGTGTCGAAGTCGGGATCGAAGGCGAGCCCGAGCAGCCCCTCCTCGTTGCCGGCGCGGCTCACGCGCCCGCGGATGTCGAGGAAGACGGGCGCCGTCGCGGTGGCGTCGTCGTCATCGAAGACGCGGATGATGCCCTGCTGCTCGACGACGAAGAGGCGACCCGAGTCGTCGCCCGCATGGGTGATCTTCACCGGCCGGTCGAACGACAGGTTGGGAAACGCGCGCACCCGGTTGAGCGTCGAGGGATCGGGCACCTCGGTCGGGATCTGCAGGCCCTGCGGTTCCTCGCGCTGGGTGAGGCCGAAGCCGTTGTCGCTTCCGCCGCCTCCATCCCCGCCTCCGCCCCCGCCCCCGCCGCAGGCGGCGAGCAGGAACGTGGTGAACAGCGAGACGAGTCGAACGCGAAGCATCAATACCTCCGGGGGAACCCTATCCCAGCATCGGGTGTAATCTGGGCCGCCATGAGAATCGCCGGGCTCCTTCTGGTGTTATCCATTGTCCCGGTCCACGCGGACGAAGAGCTGGATGCGGCGCTTGTGCGCCTGCGCCGCGCCTCCACGGCCGATGCGCCCGCCGAAATCGCGGCGATCGTGGGGCGTGCCCCGGATCGGGCCGTTCTGCTGGACCGTCTCGAATCGGCACTCGTCGTGCCGGCGGACAAGGCGGGCTGGCACGTCGCCGAGGCGCGCGACGAGAACGGCGTGGTGCGTCCGTTCGAGTACTACGTGCCGGCGTCCCTGGTGGGCAAGCGGACTCCGGTGCCGCTTGTCGTCCATCTGCACGGCGGTGTGTCGCGCCCCGCGTGGTTTCCCCAGCCGGGCCGACGCAGCACCGGCTCGCAGTGGGTGCCGAGCGCCGACGAGCACGGCTTCCTGCTCGCGTTTCCCTACGGGCGGCAGGACTGCGTCTGGTGGTCGGCCGCCGGTGCGGCCAACGTGCGTGCCGTCATCCGCGAGATGAAGCGGCGCGCGCCGGTCGACGACCGTCGCGTGATCGGCACCGGGTTCTCCGACGGCGCGAGCGGCTGCTACTACCTCGCCATGGCGGAGCCGGAGCCGTTCGCCGCCTTCCTGCCGCTCAACGGCCACTTCGCCGTCGCGGCGAGCGCCTCGAACGAGAATCTCTACCTCGCAAACCTGCGCGACCAGTCGCTCTTCATCGCGCAGACGAGCGACGATCAGCTCTATCCCGTCGCCTCCATGATGCCGCACATCGACGCGGCGCTCGCCGCCGGCGTCCGGCTCACGTTCGTGAACTACCCGCGCGGCGGGCATCGGCCCGTCTACTTCGACGAGCAGCGCGCGGCGATGGTGCGGTTCGTTCTGCAAACGCCGCGCGAGGCGCGCCCGGCCCGGTTCGCGTGGCGCACCGCGACGGCGAGGCTCGGCGTCCGCTACGGTGTGGAGATCCTCGACATCGGCGCGCGGGAGGGCGACCCGGCCGCCGCGGCCGACCACCAGGTGATGAGCACGCCCGGCCGCGTGCGGCTCGGCGTGCAGGTCGACCGCAACTACGCCGGGCCCGGCGTCCGGATCGACGAAGTCGTGGCCGGATCCGTCGCGGCCGCGGCGGGCCTGCAGAAGGGCGACGTGCTCGTGCGCGTCGGCCGGACCGACACCGTCGACATGGGGGGCCTGCGCACGGCGCTCGGCGCGCTCACCTACGGCGACGAGTCGGAGTTCGCGGTGCGCCGCGGGGATGCGGAAGTGGTGTGCACCGGCAAGTTCCCGGAATTTCGCGCGCGGCCCGTCTACCGCCGCGAGGGCGTGACCGCGGAGCTCCGCTACGAAGCGGAGGGGAACGACGTGCAACTGCATTGCCGCTCTGTCGGCAAGCTTCGCATCCTGCTTCCGAATGGCGACACGCCGTCCCTGCAGGTGAATGGGAAACCGGTGCAGCCCGCCGTCGAAACGCTCGATGTCAAGCGCATCCTGCAGGACTACGCCCGGCACGCCGATCGCGGACGCATTTGGGATCGCGTCGTCACCGTCATTGTTCCCTAAGATAGGGCGATGCGTTTCGCCGCCCTGTTCCTGAGCGCGCTCGCCGCTTGCGCGTCCACCGCTCGGACGCTCGATCCGGATGCGCCGCTGCCGCGCGACCGCATGGTCGTCACCGGCGAGATGCGCGGCGCGTCCGAACTCGTCCTGCACAACGCGGCGGGCGGAAGCGTGCGGGTGCCGGTGTCCGACGGGCGATTCCTGGCGAGCATTCCGCCGGGCGTCTACGAGTTCGAGGGTCGCACGCTGCACGGCATCCCGGGCGACGTGCTCTACATCGGTTCCATCGCGCCGGTGTCCGGGCGCTGGACGGTGCAGAACGAGTTCCGCGCCTACCAGCTCGAGCACCGCGACCGCGCGATCGCGTCGCAGGTGCAGCCGCGGGTGCTCGCCGTCGAGCGCGAACTTTCGCCGGGCGGCCACTTCAACCGGACGTCGAACGGCTCTCCCTATGGGGCGAGCTTCTACGGCGGCGGCGCGTCGCGCCGGTCCTCGGAGACCCCGGGCGCGTATCAGGCGCGCACCGGCAGTCCCGCCCGCTCGCTCCCCGGCTCCGGCCGCGCCGGCCAGGGTCTCGGTTTCCGCGGACGCTGATCCACCCATGCGCACCGTCCTGCTCGCACTCCTGCTCCTCGCTCCGGCCCTCGACGCCGCGGAGCCGCCGCATGTCGTGACGGCGCGCAAGTTCCTGCTCGCGTTCGACCGGGAAGACACGGGCCGCATGGCGATCCTCGCCGCCCAGCCCGCCCGCACGACGTCGTATGCCTTGGTCGCGTTCAGCCTCCTCGAGAGCCGCGAGTACGAAGCCGCCAAACAGCTGGTCAACCTGCGCATTGGTGCGCCCGAAGCGGGTGGGCTCAAGCGACTGGTCGACGGCTACATCGCCGGCGCACGTGCGTCCGAGGTGCAGCGCGTCGGGTGGCAGAAGGCGGAAGGCGTGCTTCGCCAGGGCGACCCGGCGCGCGCGATCCAGATCCTCGACGCCGCCGGCAAGGCGCCGGACGGGACGATCACGGCGGCCCGCCTCGCGTGGACACGGGCGCGAGCGCTCGCCGCGCGCAAGGACGTGGAGGCGAGCGCCGCGGCGTTCGCGGAGTGTGCCCGGGTTGCGCGCACGACCGGCTGGTTGCAGCGAGCGGCCGCGGCGGAGCAGAATCGGCTGCTCGTGCTGCGCGGCAACGCGGCGCAGGCCGAGCAGGCGATGGTCGCGGCAGGCAACCTCATCGAAGACGCGCGCATGCTGGATGACGCCGCGAAGGAGTACAACGCGCGCATCGCCCGGGCGGAGCTCCTGCTCAAGGCGAACAAGCCCAAGGAGGCGCGCGTCGACTACCGCGCCGCGCTCGATCGCGCGCGCGGGCTTGGCAAGCCGGAGCTGGAGGGCCAGCTGCTCTCCAACATCGCGTTCGTGCTGCACGTGGTGGAGGGGCAGCCGCGCCGCGCGCGCCGCTTCTACACCGAGGCGCTCGAGGCGATTCAGCGCACCGGCGACGCCGGCTCGATCGCGAAGGCGCGGCTGAACCTGGCGCGCGTGCTCACCGACATCGGCGACTACGAGGCGGCGCTGGCCGAGGCGGACGCCGTGCCGGCGGAGGCGCCTGCGATCATGCAGCGCGCCACGCGGGCGCAGCGCGCGTACATCCTGCGGCAGCAGGGGCGGCTCGACGCGAGCCGCGACGCCTACGCGAAGCTGCTCGCCAGCGCGAAGACGGAGGCGGAGAAGTCGGCGCTCGCCCTGGAACTCGGCGAACTGCAGCTGCTGCGCGGCGACTTCTACGCCGCGCGCGCGCAGTTCCGCAGCGCGGCGGTGACCGGGCGGTTCGGCGGGCGCGCGCTGGCGGGCCAGGCGACGGCGGAGGGCGGGCTGCGTCGCAAGGCGGAGTGTCGCGCGCTCTTCGCGCAGGCGCGCGACGCGGCGCCCAACGACGTCGCGCGCGGACGCATCCTCATGCAGTGGGTGGCGCTCGAGCGCGCCTTCGGGGCGATCGACCGGGCGCTGGCACTCACGCAGCAGGCGCAAGCCCTGTTGGCCCGCAAGGATTCCGGCGACTACGGCAACGCGGCGGTCACCTGGGTCGTGCGGGGCGATCTGGCCCTGCTCGACGGCCAGCTCGAAGTCGCTCTCGACGCGCTGGGCAAGGCATCGACCTTCTTCTATCAGCTGCGGGATCCGGGGCGCGCCGTGCCGGCTTACGCGCGCGAGATCTACGTCCTGCTGCAGATCAAGACGCAGCAGGCGCTCGAGGACATCAAGCAGCGACGCAGCGTGCTGCTGCACATGGCGGCGGGCAGCGGCTCCAACCGGCTCAAGAGCATGGCCGCGTCGACGGACGGACTCTACCTGGCGATGGTGGGGCGTCAGGAAGAGGCGACGGAGCGGCTCGATGAAGCGGCGCGGCTGGGACGCGAGACCGACGGCATCGAGGAGACCGCGAACGCGCTGGTGAACCGTGCACTCGTGAGCGGCGCCGAGGGCTATCCGTTCGCGCGCGAGGCGCTCAAGCTGCTCGACGGGCAGCCGGATCGCGACCCCGGCCTGCACCCGCCCGTGATCGGAGAGCGGCCCGACGACGCGGACGCCGTGGCGCTGCACACCTACATGCAGACCGAGGCGCCCGATCCGGCGGTCGTGCTCGAACTCGTCGAGCGCATCCGGATGCGTCGCGTCCGGCTCGCGCTCGGCGGCCGCGACGCGATTCTCGCGCAGCGTCTCGAGGAGGCGGAGTTCCGCCGTTACGTCGACGTGCGGACGCGGCTGCGCGAAGCGCGCCGGTCCGGCGAGAACGAAACCGCCGCGCTCCGCGCCTTCCAGGAGGTCGCGGCGACGTACGCCGCCCAGGCGCCGCTGGCGTTCGGTCGCGCGCCCGAGCTGTCGACGGTGAGTTCGGTGCTCCGCTTCGACGAGCTGCTCGTGCTCGTCGTCGACGACGCGTACGGCCGCACGTTGCTGGCGATCGATCGCCAGCGGGCCGTGGCGCGCCGCTTCGAGGCGGACAAGCACTGGGCGGCGCTCGCCGACATGCTGGAGGGTAAGAAGCGGGTGCTGGTCGCGCCGGACGGGTTCCTCGCCATGGCGCCGCAGAAGGGCTTCGAGATTCAGTTCATCGACTCCGCCGCCGGCCTCGTCGCGGGCCGTCGCCGCGAGCCGGTGCGCCCGTCGTCCGTGGATCGCCCGGAGGGGCCGGTGCGCATCGACCTGCGGCATCCGGCGGCGACGGACGCCTGGCCGGCGAAACCGGCGCGCGTGCGCCTCGCCCTGCTCGACCGGACCGCGGTCCGCGCCGGCACGCAGTCGGATGCGCTCGCGGCGCTGGCCGCCGCGCGCCTGCGCAGCGGCGCCGACTACGTGCTGATCTCCCTGAGCGGCAAGACCGACTCGCGCCTGATCGACCGCTTCCTCGCGGACTTCCAGAAGGACCGATCCGATCCCGTCGCCATCTGGGCCTCCGTCCGCGCGTGGGCGCAAGGCCACGACGAGCTGAAGGACCCGTCCATCTGGGGCTCGCTGGTCCTCTGGGG
>JBCDBY010000128.1:0-11662 GCA_039182715.1 Planctomycetota bacterium | reverse complement strand
CTCGACGGCTGGGGCAATCCGGTCGTCATCCAGCTGCCCGACGCGTCGACCGGAACGCTGGAGCAGCGTTTGAACGCGGTTCGACTCGTGTCGGCCGGTCCCAATGGCGACATCGAGACGCCGAGCGACCAGCTGGAGCCAGACGTCTCGGACCCGGCCGCCGTCGGCGACGACGTGGTGCTTTACTTGCGAAGGGAGAACCCGTGATGCCGCGCGTCGCGCGAACCGAAGATCGACGGCGCGGTCTGACGCTGCTGGAGCTGGTCGTGGTGCTGGTGATCCTCGCGGCCCTCGGCACGGTCATGATCACGCAGACTGCGGGCCTCACGGGTGAGGCGCGGTATGAGCAGACGGTCCGCACGCTGGAGCGACTGCAGGACGCGGTCATCGGCCGTCTCCCCCTCGCCAGCGAGGATCCCACGGCGGTGCCGCCGGGGTTCGTCGCTGATGTGGGAAGACTGCCGCAGGCGGGCACGGCGCTCGACATGTCCGAACTGTGGGATCGGACGGCGACCGCCAGCCCGCCGACGGCGTTCGCGGTGCAGACACTGACCGGACTCGACAACGACCTGCAGATGGCGTGCGGCTGGCGCGGCCCCTACGTGCGCCTTCCCATCGGGTCCGACGAACTGCGCGACGGCTGGGGGCGATCGTTCGATCTGGCCGCCAGCGACGGCGCGGCGGTGGCCATGGCCGGTGACAACATCGCTGCGATTACGACGACGGCGCCGGGGGGCGGTGGCCCCTTCGATCAGCCGCTGACCGACGTGATCTTCGAAGACACCTCGGCGACGATCGATCGCACGACCGGGCAGGTGACGCTTCAGCTGGCGTTCACGCTTCCGACGAGTCCGACCGGCGGAAGCTACGCCGTCGTCCGGCTCTATGGGCCCGTCAACGGCGCTGCGGCTGTGGTCGCGCAGAGTAGTGCGTCCCTCGGTGTCGCCGGTGCGACGCAGTCGGTGACAGTCACGTTCACGCCCGCCGACATCCCGATCGGCCCCAAGCTGCTCCGCGCCTATCAGTGGAATTCGGCGACCGCTCCGTCCACCGCTGCGGATCTGACGGCGAGGACGAAGAGCCTGGCCCTCCGGGTCACGATCCTTGCCGACGGCGCCATGCTGCCGAATCTCGAACTGGAAGGGCAGTAGCGATGGCCAATCGACCGAGTCTGACCGTAGTGATCCGCATGCCGGGACTGCTCCTGCGCGCCGACATGCGCAGCGACGGAGATCCGCTGGTTTCGCGGTGGCGGCAGGATTGGCCGGACGCGGCGTCTGCGGTGGCACATGCGCTGGATGAGGTCGGTCGTGCGAGTCGACGCGTATGGGTGCTGGACAGCGATGTCTGGCTCGGCGTGGTCGACCTTCCCGACAGTGCAGTCGCCGGCTTGTCGGACAAGGACCTCGTTGAACCGGCCGCGTTCGAGGCCGAGCCGATCAGCGACATTCGTCCGAGCGACGCGGTGACCGCGGTGCAGCGACGCAGAATGAGCGGTGAGGGCGATCAGTTCCTTGTCGTTCAGGCGAGGCGCGCAGACGTGACGGCGGTTGCGAAGGCGGTGCGCAGGGCGGGTTCGAAGCTTGCGGGCATGGGCCATCCGGCCGGACTGGGCGAGTCGCTCGTCTCCGACGGGCCGTCGGTGGGGACGGGCGGATCCGGTGACTGGCGTCGATTGGAATTCTGGCCCGACTCGGTGGTTCTGACGGAGTCCTCGGCGGGTCGCACCGACTTGATCCCGTTGGGCATCGGACCGGGCAGCAGCTGGCGACGGGCGCTGGAGCCGCTTCTGCGTCAGCGCGAACCGGCCGCCGAGCCCCACACGTTGGTGGCGCCCGGCGTGCAGGTGCGTGGTGGTCTGATCTGGCGTGAGAACGTCGCGGCGAGCGGCACGGCGCACTGGCTGGTGGCGGGCGAGGATCAGAGCGACGACGATGACGGCGTGCCGGTGATCGATCTGTCCGAGGATGTGTCCGCGGATGTGCTTGCGGCCACCTGGGCACGCACCCTGGCGACGGTCGACCCGGCGGCGGGCGGCGTGGCGCCGATGTTGCGCCAGCCCAAGGCGCCCGCGGCACGATGGCCGGCGGTGGTCGTCGGTGTCCTTGCGTTCGCCGTCGCGCTGGGGCTCGTCCTTTACCAACGTGACCAGGCGGCAAAGCGGCTCGAGGAACTTCAGGGCCGTCTCGAGCACGCGGAGACCGAAGCGCGCAATCTCGGCAATCGCCGCAAACAAGCGCAGCAGGCGAAGGTCGAGGTGAGGCGCAAGGAAAAGGCGGTCGAGAACCTCGAGCGCGAGGTTCAAAATCTGCGCAAGCAGCGCACGATCACGCGCCCGGTGCAACTGGATCGTCGGGCGGCGCTGGCCGCCATGATGTCGAGCCTGACCAGCCTCGGATCCAAGCAGGTCGTCATTCAATCGATCGAGCACGGCAGCCCCCGCCATACGATCAAAGGCACGGCGCTGTCGCCCGACGCGGCGTCGCGCCTGGCGCGTGAACTCAGCCGGACTCTGCGACGACACTGGGCGGTGAGCCCCGCCCAGATCGACCCAAAATCGGGGCCGCAGCGGATGGTCTGGACCTTCTCGATCGAAATCGAGCCTGTCGCGGGAGTCCAACGATGACCAAGAAGGCGAGGGTATCGAAGCGCGAACTCTGGTTGATTTCGCTGCTGCCGTCCGCTTTGGTGGTGATCCTTTCCCTCGCGATTCCGGGCCCTGCGGATGAGATCCCCGAGGTCGAAGAGCGCTTGAACCGACTGACGAGCAGCGATGCGCACGCGCGCAGGCACAGCCAGATGCGGGCGTTCGCGAAGCAGCTCAAGGAGAGCAAGGCGAAGCAGGCTGAGCTGAAGTCGCGCGAAGCGGCGTTGAAGGCGGAGCTGGATGCGCCGCCGGTGCCTCGTGCGGTTCGGACGCTGGCCATGGCCGAGGCGCTCGACGAGTTGACGCGTCGGCTCGCTGCGCACGGTGTGCGTCTTTTGGCGATGGAACAGTCGACTTCGACCGCGAGCGCACCCGCGAAGACCTCTGCCGCTCGAATCCGACGGGCGAGAGGTGGTGCCCGGAAGCCCAGCCCCGGCCCCGTTGGGAGTGCTGAGAAGCCGAGATCCTGGCAAGTCAGCCTGGCCGCGACGTGGCCGGCCGTGCGCGCGGCCCTCGCTGACCCGCGCACCGTTCCTCCCGGGTTGGCGCTTTCGGCCCTCGCGATGGATCCGGCGCGACTGGGGGTGCCGCTCCGGCGGTGGGAACTCATCGTCGAGGACGCGGGAGCGGCACGATGAACGCAACGCAAGGCGACCTGCCCGAGAGGCTGGAGACGCTGTTGCGCCGCTGCGTGGAGCAGGATGCCAGCGACCTTCACCTCGCCGAAGGCTTGCCGCCCTATCTCCGTTCGCAAGGCCCGCTGGAGGTCGTGCCCGGTGAGGCCGTCATGGATCGTTCGGCGATGACCTCGATCGTGGACCGGCTGAGCAGCGGATTCAGCGAGCGGCGGACCGGCAGCGTCGACGGTGCGTTCACCGCCGCCGACGGCACGCGCTATCGCTTCAACGCCTACTGGCGCAGCGGAGGCATCGCGCTCGCGCTGCGCCGTCTCGAGGACCGCTTTCGTGGTCTCGCCGAACTCGGGCTTCCCGAGTCTCTCTATAAGCTGTGCAGCTTGCCCAACGGACTGGTCGTCGTCAGCGGACCGACCGGCAGCGGCAAGTCGACGACGCTCGCCACGCTGATCGACCGGATCAACCAGACGCACCGCTGTCACGTCATCACGATCGAAGACCCGATCGAGTACCTGCATCGCCCCGCGCGAGCACTGGTGAACCAGCGGGAAGTCGGCGCCGACACCGGCTCGTTCGACGAAGCGCTCGTCGACAGCCTGCGAGAGGATCCCGATGTCGTGCTGGTCGGCGAGATTCGCGACCCGAACACGATTCGTACCGCGATCATCGCGTCCGAGACGGGACACCTGGTATTCACGACCGTGCACGCCGGCGACTGCGTCAGCACCATCGAGCGCATGGTGGGGGTGTTCCCGGCGGACGAGCAGCCGGCGATCCGTCAGCAGCTTGCGCTGGTTCTGCGCTGCGTTGTCTCGCAGCGCCTGCTCGTCGCGGACGGTCCGGTCACGGCGAAGTCGGATGCGCTGGGGCAGGCACGTGAGCGCATCGTCGCCAGTGAGGTCCTGATGGTGAGTCCGGCGGTGTCCAACCTGCTGGTGCAGTCCAAGAGTGCGCAAATCTACAGTTCGATGGAATCCGGTGGCTCGCAGGGCATGCAGACCTTCGAACAGGATCTCGCCCGCCTGCTGGTTGCGGGCAAGATCAGCGAGCGCACCGCATTGGGTTCGGCGAAGCGGCCGGACGTCTTGCGCGACCGCGCGGAGCAGGTTCGTCGGAGGTTCGCCGTCCAGGACAGCGGACGTCGGGGAGCGGCCAAGTGAGCGAACCCGCTCCGACGCACGAGGCCGCTGCCGCGTCCGGTAAGGAGCGTCGCGCCGAGCGACGGGTCCGCTCCCGGGCTCGTCTGCGACTTCGGATGGCTGACGGGTCCACACGGGATGCACGTATGGTGGACGTTTCGGCCACCGGCTTGCAGATCGAGTTGCCGAGCACGGACGACGCCCCTCGCGAGGGCGAGCGACTGGTGCTGGAGCTGCTCGACGAGGGGGCCGCCGACGCGCCCCCGCGGGTCGGTGAGGTGGTTTGGACCGCCGTGCCGCAGAGTCCCCACATCGGCGTGCGATTCCTGACCGAGACGTCCACGCCCGACGATACCGGTCTGTTGCAGATCGACCAGGTCAAGATCGATCCCCAGGTGGCAATTCGTTTCCCCGCGGCGCACGCGCGCCGTTGGCAGGTGCTGCCCTTCGCGGCCAACGACGGAAGCGTTCTCGTGGCTGCCGCCGACACCTTCCTGGCGCAGGCGCGGACGGCGCTCGATCGCTGCTATCGGCGCGAGATCGAAGTGCACGTCGCCGATCCCGACGTGTTGCAACGCGTGATCGAACGGGTCTACGCCGGCGCCGAGGCGCTCGCCGCCGCGACCGACCGCGGGTCGTCGACGGACGTCGTCAGCGTCGACGTCGACGCCGACGAACCGGACGCCAGCCCGCTCTACGACTACATTTTCGCCACGGCGATCATGCTCGGCGCGAGTGACATTCACCTCGATAGCTTCGAGGAGCGGGTGCGGCTGCGCATGCGGGTGGACGGGCAGATTGAGAGCCTGCGGGAACTCAGCGTCGGCAGCGGCGCTTCGTTGATCAGCCGCATCAAGGTTCTCGCCGGACTCGACATCGCGGAGAGGCGCGCGCCGCAGGACGGGCGACTGCGCTACGAGACCAGCAATGGACTGCGGGTCGACGTGCGCGTCGCCACGCTTCCGACCAAGTTCGGGGAGCGGCTCACGTTGCGTCTGCTTGCGCAGGATGCGGGCGACATCACGCTGGGTTCGCTGGGCATGTCCCCGCGCCAGCTCGAGCAGTTCGGCCGCGCCATTCGCCAGCCGCACGGCTTGATCCTGCTGACCGGCCCCACGGGCAGCGGCAAGAGCACGACGCTGTTCGCCGCGATCCGGCAGCTGGTCAGCGAGTCCGACCTCAACGTCATCACCATCGAGGATCCGATCGAGTATCAGATCGCGGGAGTGACCCAGGTCGAGGTCGATTCGTCGGAGAAGGTGACCTTCCCCAAGGCGCTGCGAAGCACGCTGCGTCACGATCCGGACGTCGTCATGGTCGGTGAGATCCGCGACAGCGAGACGGCGGACATCGCGGTCAAGGCGGCGCTCACCGGGCACCTCGTGTTCAGCACGCTGCACACCAACGATGCCGCGGGCGCCATCACGCGTCTCACCGACATGGGCGTCCCGCCGTTCCTCGTTGCCGCGACCCTGCGACAGGTCGTTGCTCAGCGCCTCGTGCGGCGACTTTGCCCGGCGTGCGCGACGGCTGAACCCTGCAATCCCGCTCACGCTGTTTCGATGGGGCGACCGGACCTCGCGGGGAAGCCGCTCAAGCAGCCGGTCGGCTGCCTCTACTGCGGCAACCGCGGCTACACCGGCCGCATGGCGCTCTTCGAGATGATCACGTGCGACCACGACCTGAGTCAGCTCATCACGTCGCACGCGAACGAGGGCCAGATCCGGTCGCACCTGCAGCAGCGCGGTCTTGCGACGCTGGCCGACGATGCGGCCGAGAAGCTGCTCGACGGTCGTACGAGCGTCGCCGAGGTGCTGCGCAACGTGGTCAGTTTCGCCGACCTGGAGGAGTCCGCCGCGGACGCGTCCGGGTCCGCGGACGCGACGGGCGAGGTGAGCTGACGTCATGCCCAGTTTTGCCTACAGCATTCGCACCGCGTCGGGCCAGACGGAGGCGGGCGTTCTCGACGCCGCCAGTGCGGCGGCCGCCTCGGCGACCTTGCGCGAAGGCGGCAACCTGCTCCTCGGCCTCGAGCAGACCACACGTTCCGTTTCGCCGCAGGAGTCGAGGTCGCTCATCAGCCAGATCCCGTTCGTGCGACCGCGGATGGCGACGCTGGAGGTGACGCTGCGTCAAATCAGCGTCATGCTCAAGAGCGGTCTGACGCTTCTGGAGTCGCTTCGCACGGCCGCGGCGCAGACGACTCGGCTGATGCGCGCGACGCTGATCGATCTTGCGGAGCGGGTCCAGGAGGGGCGTTCGCTGACCCAGGCGCTCGAGCGCCATCCGTGGACCGGTCGCATGGTGCGACAGCTGGTCGAGGTCGGCGAGCAGACCGGCACGCTTGACCTCGTCCTTGAACGCGCCGCCGACGCGCTGGAAAAGCGCCGACTCATCATCGGCCAGGCGATCGCCGCGTTGATGTACCCGACGATCGTGTTCCTCGCCGCCATCGGCGTGACCGTCTTCATGCTCGTCTACGCCGTGCCGCGCCTGACGGTTTATCTGGAGGCGCTGGGTCGACCGCTGCCTCCCATGACCCAATTCCTGGTCGACGCCAGCAACGTCCTGTTGACGGCCTGGCCCACGATCGTCGGCAGCATCGTGATGGGCCTGATCCTGTTCACGATCGCCTATCTCTCGGCGCCCGGCCGGCTCTTCATCGACAGCGTGCTTCTCCGCATTCCGATCGTCGGCTATATCCTGCGGACGAGCGCCACGGCGATGTTCGCCCGGTCGTTCTCACTGCTGCTCGCCAGCGGCGTGACGATCATCGAGGCGCTGCGCACGTGTCAGGATCTGTTCCGGAACCGGCGCCTCACGGTGATGATCGCGAGTGCGCGCGAGAAAGTCATCGCGGGTGCACCGCTCGCGCCCGGCCTGTCGACGCGCAATGCCTTCACGCCGATGCTCTCGAGCATGGTCGCCATCGGCGAGCGGTCGGGAAACCTCGACGAAACGCTGCTTGCGTGCGCGCGCTTCCACGAGCAGCGCCTCGCCTCGCTCATCCGGACGCTGTCGAGTCTCGTGGAGATCGCCGTCATCATCATCGTCGGCGGCATCGTCGGATACGTCTACATCGCCTTTATGTTGGCCCTCTACGGAGCTGCCCTATGACCTGGCTGCACTCGGTCGCCCGGCTCGTCGCCTCGGCGTCCATGATTTTCGTACTCACCGCCGTGGCGCAAGCCCAGGACGGGCGTGATCCGACCATTCCGTCGCAGGACTTGCGAGAGGTGATCGGTCAGCCCGGCCGGACCGCCGCCGCGCCCGTGGGCGTCGTCGAGATCAAGCCGAATACGGATGATCCGAAACGCCTCGCCGAGGCGCGGTTCGTCAACGTGGCGCTTTCGCGCGTGGCCGACGAGCTCGGACGGGCGACCCGCGCCAACGTGGTCGTCAGCAAGAGTGTTGCCGAACAGCTGGTCACGATCACGCTTCGCGACGTCGATCTTGCCGCCGCGCTCGGCGCCATCGCGATCGCGCAAGGACTTGTCGCGCGCTACGACAGCGAGAGCCGCGTGCACTTCCTCGCAACGGCGGAGGAGATTCGTGGCGATCTGGCGGCGTTTCGGACCACTCGGACCGAAGTTTTCACGCTGCTCTATCCGAACGCGCGGGACGTCGTGCGCGCGATTCGCGGCGCATTCGGGGATCGTGTGGTCGTCACCGAGGAGGACGAGTTCGATGATCAGGCTTTCGAGGAGTTGCAGAACCGGTTCCGTCGGTTCGATCTCGTGGAGTCGCGTCGTCGCGGACTGACGGGTTCCGGGACGGTCCTCGGAGCCGGAGCCGGCGGGTTCGGAAACTTCAACCGATCCCGGCGGAATCGATTCCGGAACGACCGCTTCCGCAACCGCGTGGGTCGACTGGGACTGCCGCTCGAGTTTCGTCCTCCCGAAGATCCCGAGTTGACTCCGGCCGAGGCTCGACTTCTCGCGGAAGCGCGCGCGGGTGCGGAGGGGGCTGCCGCGGAGGCGGAGCGATTGGCCACGCGTCGCTCTCTCACCTATGTCACCGCCATCCAGCGTCTCAATCGCATCGTCGTGCGATCCGGCGACCCGCACACCCTGCGTGAAATCCAGGGCGTCATCAATCGCATGGACGTGCCCACGCCGCTCGTGCTGCTCGAGGTGCGCGTACTTCGGGTCGCCCTCTCGGACGGACTGGATACGAGCTTCGACGTCACGTTCCAGTCCGGCGACGGGTCGGGCGCATTCACGACAGGCGAGATCGCCGCTCCGGCCGCCGGCTCGGTGCTCCCCGGAGGCACCGGCGTCAATCTGAGCGCCGGCGTCTTCCAGGTCGTCTCGAGCAACTTCCAGGCGCGTCTGCAGCTCCTGCAGACCAAAGGGCGCGTGACCTCGCTGGCCACGCCGATTCTGCTGACGGCCAACAACGAGGTCAGCCGTATCTTTTCGGGGGAAGAGGTTCCGATCACGATCGGCTTCACCGAACCGCAGGTGATCACGAACGTAGGTGGAACGACGGTGCTTCCCGGTACCCCGATCACCGAGATTCGCGACGTCGGCACCGACCTGCTGATTACCGCCAACATCAATGCCGACCGGACGGTCACGCTGCGGCTCGTGCAGGAGACCAGCACGGTCAACGAGGATGGCGGATCGATCCTGGTGCCCACGGGCGAGACGTTCACGTCCCAGAGCATCGACACGGTGCAGAGCCAGTCCGCGAGCGGCACGATCGTTGCCCGCGACGGACTGCTTCTCGCCTTCGGCGGCCTCATCGAGGAGACGGAGACCGATCAGCGCGAGCAGGTTCCCGTATTGGGTGACCTGCCCCTGATCGGATTCTTCTTCCGCCGGGAGAGTTCCGTGATCCAGCGAAGCGAGCTGATCGTGCTCGTGCGTCCGTACGTGCTGAGCACGCCGGTCGA
Organism: Planctomycetota bacterium; assembly: GCA_039182715.1. GTDB lineage: Bacteria > Planctomycetota > PLA2 > PLA2 > PLA2 > JBCDBY01. The sequence continues at coordinate 2,344 of JBCDBY010000128.1, read as the reverse complement.
AGGGGATCAGATCAGCAAGAACCTGCTCGACGCGCTGAGCATCCACCCCTACCGGCCGGGCGAGGGCGGATCGTCCGGGAACGAAGATGACTGGGGCGTGTTCCGGGACAAACAGCCGCCGTTCAACCGGACCATCTTCGACCTGTTCCGGTTCCACACCGTCCCGTCGTTCAACACGGGCGCCCAAGGCGGAGGAACGCGTTGAGAAACCTGATCTATCTCGGTGCGGCGTTTCTCGTCACGCTCATGGGCTGTGTCGCCACGCCGTCCGAGTCGGACAAGAAGCCGCGCGCGGCGGTGTCTTCGGACGCGGGACTCGTGCTGCGCGTCGACGGCGAGTCGATTGTTCTGGGCCAGGCGGCGGCGCCGCCGCTTTCCGCGCAGGTCTTCGCGGCTCGCGTGCAGCAGATGGCCTCCGCGGGTCATGATGTCGACGCCGGCCGATTCGTGCGCACCTATCCTGATCTCGCGGAGCAGGCAGTGCTGTCGCCCGAGGTGAGCCCGCCGACGCAGCAGACGATCGCCGTCTGGCTGGACGGTCTCGCCGCGCCCCGGAAGGGTGGATGGGCACTGCTCGTCGTCGATCGTGCCGAGAATCCCGGTCGTTACAAGGCCTGGGAGCAGCAGCGCGCCGCGGCCTGGTCCGCGCTTCGGAAGGGTGGGTTCGCCGAAGTGGGACAGCAATCGCTGGTGCCGCCGTTGGACGTCCCCGCGCCGTGGTCGTCCTTCGATGCGGTGCGCCTGCGCGCGACCGCGCTGTTGGCGTCCAGCCGGCCCGCCGAGGCTGCAACGCAGTTCGAGCAGGCCGCGCAGATCGCGGTCCGTTGGGATTCCCGCGTTGCGGCGCGTGCGACCCTATTCGCAGCGTTCAGCCACAAGCTCGCCAACAACGCGGACGCCGCCTCGAAGGCGCGCGCCGAAGCGCTCCAGTTCGTTTCGCTGCCCTCGGTGGACGACCCGATGGTGCTCCGGCTGCTGCTCGAAACGAAGGAGTTCGCGAACGCATCGACCGATCCGGTCTCGCAGCGGCAGATCCGTGCGCGACTGGGCCGCGTGGAGATGCAGCGGGGTTCGCCGCAGGCGGCCCTGCTCGCGTGGCGCGCCGCGGAGAATGACGCGGGAGCGGAGCCGAGCCTGAATCAGCTACGTCTCGGTCAGGCCGAGGCGCTCGTCGGCCTCGGTCAGGACGAGCCCGCAATCGCCATGCTCATCGGGCTCTCTCGCACCGACATGCGCCCGCGCGCCCTGATCATGCTCGGGCTCATTCAGATGCGACGTGGGGAAGTGGAAATCGCACTGACCGTGCTTCGGGAAGCGGTCAAAGCCACGACGGCGCAAACGCATCCTGACGTCTACGCGGATGCCGGACTCGCGCTGCTGAGCGTGGGGGAGGCCGAGACGGGCCTCGCCCTGCTCGGTGAGTCGCGAGCCGCATATCGGGCTCTCGGCGACAGCGACGCGGTGCGTCGAATTCTCGATAACCAGCTTCGGTACGCCGAGGCCGTCGGCGACACGTCGGCGGCGCGCGAAGCGAAACGGGATCTGGCGCGCTTACGTGTCGGCAGCTAGCCGGGCGGCGCTGCATACTTCGATAGAGGACGACGAATGAGACCTTCCCTCTGCTCTCTGCTCGCCGCGTTGCTGTTGCTGCTCGCGGTCGGATGCAAGTCCCGGAAGAATACGGAGCCGGAGCCGTCCGGCACGCGCCTCGATGCCACCCCGGCTCAGGCCGCGTTTGTCGCGGGCGTCGTCGATGCCACGCTTCTTGAGGCTTTGGCGGCGTGCCACGATCTCGCCGCGCACAAGTTCGTGCGTGAGTACTACGAAGAGGAGGGGCGGTATCCGCCTCGACACCGCGTGCTGACGACCCTGCGTCGCACCATCTCCCGTCTCGATGCGTCCGCTGCATTCCTCGTCGAGGAGGATGGAATGGTGGTGGCTTCTACGGAGCAGGTCGCCGTGAACCAGCAGTTTGGTGACTGGTTCTCGTTCTCCAACGCTATGACGGCAGATGGGCTCGTTCTCCCGACCATCAGCGTCGCGAAGCGCCGACGCGCCTTCGTCATCAGCGTGCCGGTGCTCAAGAAGGACGGCTCGACTACGGGTGTGGTCGTCATCGCCCACGATGGGAGCATTGTGGAGCCGGACCTGGAGATGTATCCGGCGCCGACCGCGTTCGTCTTCCGCGATCGGTACGCGATCGCGACCAACAGACTGGGTCGACGCCTCGAGGCGCTGGCTGCTGTTCCTCCGAGCGGAGAGTCGACCGCATTCAAGGGCAACTTGCTCAAGCTTCTCGACGGACTGGTGCCGATTGGCGACCGTGTCACCGTGGACGGGCAGG
>JBCDBY010000127.1:0-11743 GCA_039182715.1 Planctomycetota bacterium | reverse complement strand
GTGCAGTGGCCGGTCCAGGAAGCCACGCCCACACCTGCGTCGCGGAGGCGGGCGAGCGCGTAGGACGGCAGGTCGAACTGCGCCCGATCGCCTTCGGGGTGTGGCCTGCCTGCAGCGAAGAAGCTGGCCGAGGCGCCGCGGCAGCCCGGCGGCGACGCCGCGAACGTGACCTGGATCGAGTCGAGCGCCGAGGCGTTCGAGACGGACGAGAAGTTCGATCTCATCCTGACGCCGCAGAGCCTGCACTGGATGACGTGGGAGGTGGTGTTACCGAGATTCGCCCGATGGCTTGCACCGGGCGGACGGCTTGCGGTCATTCCGACCTGCCGATTCGAGGAGACCCCGTGGCGGTCGGAGCTGATGCCGCTGATCCGCGCGTACTCCGCGATGCAGGACTTCGAGCCGTACGACCTGATCGACGAGATCGAGACGCGCGGGCTCTTCCGCGCGGACGAGCGCGGGTGGGTCGGGCCGGAGCCGTGGCGGCAGTCGGTCGACGACTACGTGCTCTCGTGGAAGTCGCGCGCCGGACTCGCCTGGGAGCGCGTCGGCGCCGATCGCGCGGAGGAATTCGCGTCCCGGGTCAGGCGACTCGTCGAGCCGCATGCCCGGGACGACTGGTTGGAATTCGGCGTGGTGGCGGAGCTTGCTATCGGGACACCGGAAGCGAATCCAGCTTCTCCGCCAGCGCGCGCTTCGTCGTGAGACCGACGATGCGATCGACTTCCTCGCCGTTCTGGAGGATCACCAGCGTCGGGATGGACCGGACGCCGTAACGGGATGCGAGCGCGGGCGCGGCATCGACGTCGACCTTGCCGATGACCGCCCGGCCCTCGAAGTCGGACGCGAGTTCCGCGAGCACCGGCGTCAGCGCCTGGCAGGGGCCGCACCAGTCGGCATAGAAGTCGACGAGGACGGGCTGCGAGGCCTGCAGCGCTTCGGTTTCGAAGTTCGCGTCGGTGAGGGGGACCGGCTGTGTGCTCATGATGTGCACCCTTGGATGCACAAACGCGGGCGAGGTTGCAGCGCGTCTGCCATACTCGAAACATGGCCCGCAAACGCGCAACCGGCGAGAAAATCAGCAAGGAAGCCTACGAGGAGCGCGAGTCCGCCCTGCGCACGCAGCTGCTCGCCTGCCAGGGCGACCTCATGGACGAGAACTACCCCGTCCTGATCGTTCTGAACGGCCTCGACCCCGAGCCGATCAACGAGGTGCTCAACGCGTTTTTCGAGTGGTTCGACCCTCGCTACGTCGAGCCGCACGCGCTGCACGAGCGCACGGCGAAGGAGCGCAAGGACCTCTTCCTGCGCCGCTACTGGCAGCGCATCCCGGCGCGCGGGCGCATCGCGATCTTCGCCGGCGGGTGGATCCTCGACGCCTACGACGAGCTGCACGACGGCGACGTCTCGCTCTTCCAGTTCGCGCGCAACCTCATCCACATCCGCAAGTTCGAGCGCCAGCTCTTCGAGGCGGGCGCGCATGTGATCAAGCTGTGGATCGGTGAGGAGCCGCGTCTCGACCCGGATGAACCGTCCGTACAGATGCTGCAGCAGACCGACTGGGCGGCGGCGGAGTGGGCGATCGTCGACACCCAGCACAGCCGCAACCGCAAGCTGGCGTGCGGCGAGCTCGTGGCGGAGTCGTTGCGTCACCGACTGGACGGCGAGCGGACGACGCTCGAGGCGACGCCGCTCCGCGATCGCGCGGACATCGAGAGTCCGCCGCGCCTCGCCGACGTGGATCTGTCGGTCTCGCTGGATCGCGAGGAGTACCGCGCGAAGCGCAAGAAGCTGCAGAAGAAGCTGCACAAGCTCTCGGACGCGTGCTGCAAGAAGGGCATCCCCGCCGTGTTCGCGTTCGAGGGCTGGGACGCCGGCGGCAAGGGCGGCGCAATCCGGCGCATCACGCAGGCGGTCGATGCGCGCAACTGGAAGGTGGTCTCGGTCGCGGCGCCGACCGATGGGGAGAAGGCGTACCCGTACCTCTGGCGCTTCTGGCGACACCTGCCCCAACCGGGCACGATCACGATGTTCGATCGCACCTGGTACGGCCGCGTGCTGGTGGAGCGCGTCGAGGGGTTCGCGTCCGACCACGACTGGCAGCGCGCGTACGACGAGATTCGCGACCTGGAGGAGCAGCTCGTCGAGACCGGCGCGGCGCTCTGCAAGTTCTGGCTGCACATCGACAGGGACGAGCAGCTCGCGCGGTTCAAGGCGCGCGAGAAGATCCCCTACAAGCAGTACAAGATCACCGAGGAGGACTACCGCAACCGCGACAAGTGGGACGCGTACGTCGAGGCGTGCGACGAGATGTTCGCGCGCACCTCGACGGAGGCGGCGCCCTGGACGCTCGTGGCCGCCAACGACAAGTACAACGCGCGCATCATCGTGCTGAAGACGGTCTGCGATGCCCTGGAACGGGCTCTCGATCGGTAGATCGCGCGGTATCCTGAGGCCATGCGAAGCTCGCTCCTGCTGCTCTTCGGCCTGGCCGCCTGCTCCTCCATGCAGGAAGGCTATCGCGAGGCAAACAACAAGGAACTCGAAGGCACGAAGGCGCCGGCCGTGAGCGGCGGAGTCTTCGTCGGCGACGACGAAGCCGCGTTCCGCGCGGCCGACTACCGGGTCCTCGCCTTCTTCAAGCCGACGTGAAGCGGCTGACGCGCCGATGCGCCGCGTCTCGTGGAGATGCAGTCGAAGTACAAGGGCAAGGGTGTCGTGGTCGCGGGCGTGACGAAAGCGCCGGCGAGCGAGGTCGAGCAGTTCCGCGCGGACTACGACGTCTCGTACGGCGTGTTCGCCGAGGCGGAGGACGTGTTCGACGCCTTCGGCGTGAAGGCGGTCTGGGGCTCGGTGGTCTACCTCATCGACGGGGAGGGCCAGGTCGTCGCCCGCGGGATCGACGAAGTGAACGCCGCGCTGGAAAAAGCGAGCTGATCGACGTTCACTAAGGGCGTGAGGCTCTTGGTGGGATTGGTATTGCTCGCGTCCGCCGTCGTTGCGGACGAGGGCCTGATCGAGCTGACCCGCGACCCTGATCGCGGCGTGCGCTACGCCGCCGTGCAGGCGCTGGGGGAGGCGGGCGTCGGGATCCCCGCGATCATCGATGCGCTCGACGATCCCGAGTGGTGCGTGCGCCAGTGCGCGGGGCATGCGCTGGTCCGCGTCGGCAAGGCGGCGATTCCCGCGCTGAAGCAGGTGCGCCGGACCGGGGAGGTCGCGGCGCGCGTCGAGGCGGTCGAGGCGCTGCGTCGGCTCGGCGTCGCAGACGAAGTGCTGGCGGCACTGGACGACGAAGCACCCGAAGTACGGTTCGAGGCGCTCATGGGGCTCTGGCTCATGGAGAAGCCGGTGCCGGGGGCCAGGGAGAAGATCGAGCCCTACATCGCGCATGACTCGCTGCGATGGCGCGTCGTCGCGTATCACGCGATGGCGCAAGTGGAACCGGAGAGCCACGCACGCATTCGCGAGCACCTGCCGAGCATCCGCCGCTGGGTGAGCCGCGAGCATTCGTGGGAAGCACGCTGGGTGAAGCGCCTGGCAGAGGTGGTCGCCGAGCCGGACGAGGAGCCGATCGCGGAGGTCGTGTTCGACCCGGATGACCTGAAGAAGGAATCGAGACGGGAGCGAGGGCTGCGCGCCGCATTGCAGGCGGGATCGACGAAGGATCACCCGGCTCTCACGAAGCTGCTGGACGAAGAGGACCCCGATACGGTCAAGGCCGCCCTCATCGCGCTCGAATGGACGGGGGCCGACGCGCTCGACATGGCGCTGGACTTCGGCCACTACGAAGCGGCGCTGGCCCTGCGTTCACCGGCGGCCAAGGATGTTCCGCTCCTCCTCCGTGCGCTCGAGTGGGAACGAACCGATGCGGAACATCGCGCGTTCCTCCAGCTCGTCGGCCGGGCGGGAAGCGCGGCAAAGGCATTCGGGCAGCGTTACGGCTGGGAGCCGGAAGCGGGCGACGAGGAGATGCGTGCGCTCACGGTCTGGGCGATGGGGCGGGTCGGTCTCGACGTTTCCGCCTACCTTCTCGACCGTTCGCGAACCATCCGCCACATCGCCGCCCCGTTCGTCCGGGACCGGGCGTTCCTGCGGCGTGTCGCGGGGTCGGACGATCGTGCCGCGCGCGTCCTCGCCCTCCAGCGGCTCGGGGACTTGCGGGACGATGCGACGCTGCGCGCGGCCGCACGCGATCCCGATCCCATGATTCGAATCGTCGCCGTGCAGGGCCTCGGGGCCCGCGCGCCGCTGTCGCTGGCGCTCGACCCCGAGCGCGACGTGCGAATCGCGCTCGCCGGGGAGGTCGCGCTGGAGTCCCTGCTTCGGGATCGCAACTGGCGCGTCCGCCGCGCGTCCATCGACTCGTTCGCGCGCGAGAAGCGGGGCGCCGATCTGTTGGCGCCGTTTCTGGCCGATCGCAATCTCGCGCTCAGCGCCGCCGCGGCCCGCGCGCTCAAGACGATGGGGGCGCCAGCGGCTTTCCCGGTGGCGCAACAGCTCCGGGACGGTAACGAGGCGAGCTGGCATTACGCGCCGGAGATCTTCGAGGCTCTCGGCGCCGACGGCGTTTCGGCCGTCCCGACGCTGGTGCGTGCGTTGGCGCATCCGAACATGGTGGCGCGCGAAGCCGCGGCGCGCTGCCTCGGCGCCATCGGTCCGGCGGGGCGCAAGGCAGCGCCGGCGTTGGTGGAAGCGCTCGACGATCGTTGGCTGACCGTCATCAGCCACGTCGCGATGGCGCTCGGCCGGATGGGCGCCGTGGAGGAGGCGCGCCGCGCGTTCGCCCATCCGAAAGCGCGCGTACGCGCCTACGCGGCATTCGTCGTCGGGTGGGCGGCCGGAGAACGTCGTGGGCTCGACCAGGTTCGCTACGAGCGACGCTTCCCGGTGCTGGATTGCGGCGAGCCCGGCACGGGCCTCCGTTCGAAGCGCGCGTGGGTCGCGAACCTGGCCGCGGCACCGCTGACGTACGACGCGATGAGCCCGTGGGAGTGCGAGCGACTGTTCGAACTGTCTATCGCCGAGGGCTTCCGGCCCGGACAGCCGATCGACTTCGGCAACACGCGGTACGCCTTGGGTAGCAACGAACTACCCGCCCTGCTCGAGTACTTGCGATACGCGCCATTCACCGAGCCGAGGCGCTCCTCCCTGTTCGGCGACCTGCATCGTTCTCCGCGCGGCGAAAACATCCCGGCGATCCTCTGGTTCCATCGAAACGAGGATTGGCTACGCAACGAGGAGCTGGGCAATCTCCATCAGCCGTTCTGGAACACGCGACGCTACCGCGAGGAACTGCTGCCGTTCCTCCTGGGGAGGGAGGGGGACGTCTGGGACCTCGTCGCCGACCCGCATCCGATCTCCAACAGCGAGGGCTGGTGGTTGCGAACGGAGAAGCTCGACGCCCGGCGGGAGCGGATTCTGGTGGAGGCCTACCTGCGCCCCGAGGACCACGACGACGACCCGACGGAAGAGATCACGGCCCGGCTGCTCGGCGGGGGGCAATCGAGGATCGGCGAGACGCTGTTGCGTTGGGCGACGGAAGAGACGGGACTGGCCCGGCGCGGCGATCCGACCGCGATCGTGCGACTGGCACGGGCAGCCCGCAACGACGAAGACGCGTTGGGCGATCTGGTCGAGTTCTTCCCGCGCCTGGGTCCGGCGACGCTTCGCGCCCTGCTCTCCGACCCCACTCATGCCGGGCGTTCGGCGTGGCACGTCGAGCAGATCATCCGAAGCGCCTCGGGATTTCGAGGCACGCAGTGGCACCCCCGGCGTTTGTTGGGCATCGAGCCGTCCCTGCGCACCGCGCTGCTCGACCGGAAGTCCGTGCTGGCCATCGCGCGACTCGTGCCCGGCTGCCGGACGCACCGGCTGGGCCGGCGCATTCTCGAACGCGGGTGGGGAAAAGGCCCGCTCTGGTCGGATTGGGTGCTGTCGGATGAACACCTCGTCTTCCTCCTCCAGGTGGATCGAGAACGCGTCTTGCGGGAGTTGCGAAGGCGTGCGCGCGGGGGAGACGCGAATGTGCGGTTTGAGGCCCAGGTCGTGCTGGCGAGGATCGGCGAGACTTCGGACGCGGGCTTGATTGGCGAGGATGCGTGGGACCAGCTCGACGACGCGGAAGACACGAGCCAGTACGCCGAGTTCGCGCGTGCGGCCCTGGCCCGGCTGCTGGACCCGCACCGGGAGCCCGTCCGATGGGCATCGACGCGAGCGGGTGTCCCCGCCTCGATCGATCCCGATGAGGTGCCGGCGGAAGTCGTGGAGCGATGCCGCGAGTTGGCCGCCCGCAACGATGTCGAGGGAGTACTTCGCGTCGCCTTCCCGCACGCCACTGTCCGCGGGGATCGCTACTGGGTCGGGTCGGTGCCCGAGTGGCTTCGCGATGACGTCTGGGCGCATGCGTCGAGCGGTCGGGACACGGACTGGAGCTTCGGCGCCCTCGCGGCCGGTGGCGACGTGCGCGCAAGGGCGCCCTTCTGGAATGCGATGCGCGCGGGGCGCTACTGGTGGGTGGTCGGCGAGAAGGGCCAGGTGTGGCTGACCTTGGGCGACGCCTTGTCGACGCTCCCGCATTGGCGTGAGGAGCTCGAGAGCAACTGCTGCCGCATCTCCGGCGCGGTCGAGTCCGTCTTTCAGGACCTCTTCGGCGTCGGCCACCTGTACGGCTGTGCCGACTCTGGCGTCGGCGAACCGCCCGCGGAACGAGTCCTCGAGTGGTTCGAGATGTTCGGCGGCGACTGGGAGTGGAGCGCCCTGCACGGACGCTATTTCCCGAAGCCTGAGTGATGATCGAGAGCTCGACGCGGATCGGAGGGTCCAGCGTCGGCCCGAAGCCGCGGAACGATGCCGGGCGCAGTTCGATGCTCGCGAGAAGCTCCGAGCAGCTGCTGAACTTCTAGGAGTACCTTCACAATGGCGTTCTAGGTTGCTGTCGGGATCTGCTTGGCGCGCCTCCCCGAGCACTTGGGGCCGTTCGCCGCTACGAGCGGCAACAGCCCCGTTGAGGCGCCCGCTCGACGAAGGTCTCTCGGTGCCGCAGGTCGTCCAGGGAGCAGCGGCGGATGCCCCGATCGATCGAGACACTCAGGTCGTCGCCCGTGGGATCGACGAAGTGAATGCGGCGCTGGAAAAAGCGAGCTGATCGACGTTCACTAAGGGCGTGAGGCCCTTGGTGGGATTGGTACTGCTCGCGTCTGCCGTCGTTGCGGACGAGGGCCTGATCGAGCTGACCCGCGACTCCGATCGCGGCGTGCGCTATGCCGCCGTGCAGGCGCTGGGGGAAGCCGGCGTCGGCATCCCGGCGATCATCCGCGCGCTCGACGATCCCGAGTGGTGCGTGCGCCAGTGCGCGGGGCATGCGCTGGTCCGCGTCGGCAAGGCGGCGATTCCCGCGCTGAAGCAGGTGCGCCGGACGGGCAAGGTCGCCGCGCGCGTCGAGGCGGTCGAGGCGCTGCGTCGGCTCGATGTTGCCGACGAAGTGCTCGCCGCCCTCGACGACGAAGCGCCCGAAGTACGGTTCGAGGCGTTGATGGGGCTCTGGCTCCTTGCGCAGGCGGTGCCGGGGGCGAAGGAGAAGATCGAGCCTTATCTCGCCGACGACTCGCTGCGCTGGCGCATCGTCGCTTACCTCGCGCTGGCGCATGCGGACCCCGGCAGCCGGCCGCGCATCCGCAGCCATCTCGACGACATTCGAAGCTGGTGCATGAAGCACACGTGGGAGGCGCGCTGGACGGAGCGTCTGGCGTTCATCGTGGAGGAGCCGAGCCCGAAGCCCGAGGTCGAACTCGACGCCCAGCTGATGCGCGAGGATGGAGCGCACGACGACGACCTGTTTGCCGCGCTCCAGGTCGGGGAGGACGGGGGGCACCAGCACCACGCGCTGCACGCTCTCCTCGAGAACGAGAACGCGCGGACCGTGCACGCGGCCTATCTCGCGCTGGACTGGACCGGCGTCGATGCGAAAAAAGTCGCGCTCGAGAACCTGCGGTTCGACCTTGCGCTCTCGTTGGGGCCGTTGACGCCGGATGATGCGCTCCAGCTTCATGGCGGGGTCGAGGCGGAGCTGAGCGAGGCGGAAAAGCAGGGCCTGATCCTGCTCATTGGTCGGCTGGGAAAGCACGCCAGGACCCTCGACGAAGTCATCGACTGGTCCCCGGAGTTCGATCCGGAGCCGCTGCGGGCGACCGTCGTCTGGACCATGGGGCGGCTCGGCCACGACGTTTCCCGGTTCCTCGGAGACCGGTCGCTCGTCGTGCGCCACGTCGCCGCTCCCTTCGTCTCCGACCGTGCCTTCCTGCGCCGTGCCGCCCGCAGCTCCGATCGGGAGGCGCGCCTGCTGGCGCTCCATCGGCTCGGGGAGCTCGACGATCGCGCGCCGCTCCGCGCCGCCGCGCGCGACGCCGACCCGCTCGTCCGTATCGCCGCGGTGCGCGCCCTCGGTCGGCATGCGCCGCTGGCGCTCGCGTCGGACCCGGAGCGCGACGTGCGGATCGCGCTGGCGCAGGAGATCGCGCTTGAATCGCTGCTACGGGACGCCAACTGGCGGGTGCGGCTCGCGTCGATCGAGTCGTTCGGACGGGCGGGTCACGGGGCGGCCGCGGTCGCGCCCTTCCTGACCGACTCGAACCTGGCGCTCAGCGCGGCGGCGGCAAAGGCGCTCGCGGGCATGGGCGCGGCGGCGGCGTGGCCGGTCGCGCAGCAGATGCTTCCGGGCAACGAGGCGAGCTGGCACTACGCGCCCGAAATCTTCGAGGCGCTCGGTGCGGACGGCGCCGCCGCGGTCCCGCTGCTCGTCCGTGCGCTGCGCCACCCGAACATGGTGGCGCGCGAGGCGGCGGCGCGCTGTCTCGGCGCCGTCGGCCCCGGCGCGCGCGCGGCCGCCCCCGCGCTGATCGATTCGCTCGACGACCGCTGGCTGGGCGTCGTCAGCCATGCCGCCATGGCGCTGGGCCGCATCGGCGCGGTCGATGAGGCGCGCGGGGCCTACCACCACGCGAACGCTCGCGTGCGCGCCTACGCGGCCTTCGCGGTCGGCTGGACCGCGGCCGCGCGTCGCGGACTCGACCAGGCGCCGTACGAGCGCCGGTTCCCGGTGCTGGACTGCGGCGAGAAGGGCACCGGCCTGCGTTCGCGTCGCGCCTGGGTCGCGAGTCTGGCGGTGGCCCCGCAGCGTTACGACACCATGAGCCCGTGGGAGTCGGAGCGCGCCTTCGAGATCCTCATCGGCGACGGCTTTCGCCCCGGCCATGTGTTCGATTTCGACGCGGTGCGCGGCATGCTGGGAAGCAACGAGCTGCCGGCGCTGTTGGAGTTCCTGCGCTACCCGGCGTTCCTCGCGCCCGATCGCTACTCGGTGTTTGCCAACCTCCACCGGTCGCCCCGCGCGGAGAACATTCCCGCCATCCTCTGGTTCGGACGCAACGAGGACGCCCTGCGGTCGGCGGAGATATCCGACCTCTACCAACCATTCTGGAAGACGGAGCGCTACCGCAAGGAGCTCACGCGTTTCTGGCTCGGACGGGAGGGCGACGTCTGGGACGTGGTGCGGGAGACGGGAGAGCTCTATCAGAACTGGGGCTGGTGGATGAACTCGGAGCCGCTCGACGAGGAGCGCGAACGGCTCCTCGCCTCCTTCGTCCTCCACCGCGACCCGGATGGGAACGACGCGGCGCGCCGGATCGCCCTGCGTCAGCTCGGTCGCGGCCGATCGACCGTGGGGGAGGCGGTTCTTCGCTGGGTGAACGACACGACGGGTCTCGCCCGGCGTGGCGATCCCACCGCGCTCGCTGCGCTGGCACGAACGGCGCGGGACGACGTGGATGCGCTCGCCGACCTCGTCGAGTTCTTCCCGCGGCTGGGCGCTGCGGTGCTGCGGGCGCAGCTGTCGGATACGACACGGGCGGGTCCGACCGCGGAGCTCGTCTACGAGGTGCTGCACTCCGAGGCGGCCCGGCGCGGCACGAGATGGACCATCGATCCCTTCCTCGGCCTTGCGTCCGCGGTCCCGCACGGTCTGCTCGACTGCGAAACGCTGGGCGCCCTCGTCCGGTGCGTGCCGGGGTACCGAACCGAACGCATCGCGCGCCACATCCTGGAGCGGCCCGAAGCCCCCTGGATGCCGGGCGCGGACGCGATCGAGGGCGACGAACTGCTCTCCTTCCTGCTTCAGACCGACCGTCGCGCCGTCCTGCGAAAGGTCCGGGCGGGTGCGGCGTCGCAAGACGAGGAGGCCCGCTTCGATGCCCAGACGGCACTGGCGTGGATCGGCGAGGAGTCGGATGCGGCGCGCATCGAAGAGGACGTGTGGCGCGACATGAGCACGAGCTGGTCGGGCGAGCCGCTGCCGGCGTTTACGTTGCGTGCGCTGGCGGAGCAGGTCGACCGCGACGTGGACCCGATTCGTTGGGCGAAGCTGCGCACCGGCGTGCCGGTGTGGGTGGACTGGGACGAGCTCCGCGAGGACGAGGCCGATGCGATTCTGGACGCCGTGGAGCATGGGATGGCGGCGCGCGCGTTGAAGGTCCTCGAGCGGCAACTCTACTTCGGCGACGAGCGCTACTGGATGGAGCACCTGCCGGCATGGGCGCTGGTCGAGACCCGGCGCCGGTACAAGGCGCGCCGCCATACCGATCACAATCTCGGCTTGCTCATGCTGCGCGGCGAACCGGGCACGCGCGCCGTGTTCTGGAGTGCGATGCGTGCGGGTCGTTACCGGTGGGTCGTTTCGGGAGAGCGGATGCACTGGCTGACGATGGGCGACGGGCTCTACACGCTTCCGCACTGGCGCGAGGAGTTGGAGAGCAACTGCTGTCGCATCTCCGGCACGCTCGCCTCGACCTTCGAGGATGGCTTCGGCGTCGGCGACCTCTACCGCTCCGAGGACGAAGGGGTGGGGCAGCCGCCGGTGGAGCGCGTGCTCGACTGGTTCCGGATGTACGGGGGCGACTGGGAGTGGAGCCCGTTGGAGGGGCGTTTTCGGCCCCGGCCCGAGTGAGGAACTCGAGACCCGAGTGAGGAACTCGAGACCCGAGTGAGGAACTCGAGACCCGAGTGAATACCCCGAGCTAAAGCTCGAGGATCATCTTCACCATGTCCTTCTGGTTCCCGTCGGGGTCGACGCCGTACTGGGGCAGCTCGTGCTGGTCGAAGCCGAGGCGGCGGAGCGTTTTGATCGCGTCCTCCTCGTGGTCCTTGATCAGCATGCAGGTGAGGTGCTTGAGGCCGGAGTCGCGGGCCATGGTGACGAAGTTGTTGACCAGCAGGGTGCCGAGGCCGGCGCCGCGGTACTCGGGGTCGAGCATCCACTGGACGTATCCAACGAGACGGAGCGGGCCGCCGTCGCGGTAGACCAGGCGTGCCTCGCCGACGACCTTGGTGCCGTCCACGGCCAGCAGCGGGACCGCCTTGTCGTAGTCGAGGTCGCGGGCCCATTCGACCACCGTCTCGCGGTGCCCGAAATCCTCCCAGGAGAAGCGACGGATATCCCGCGGCAGGCGCTCGACGAACTCCCAGAGGGCGTCCACGTCCGCCTCGGTGAAGGGGCGGATCATCAACTTACGTTCGTCGCGAAGGTGCGCTTCCTGCGGGAATCGAATGCTCATCGGTCTGTCCTCCAGTTCAGAAGGTAGCAAAGGCAGCCTAGAATCTGAGGCCATGCCGGAAAACCTCGATCCCGTCGAGAAAACCGACGAGGAATGGCGCTCCCAGCTCACGCCCGAGCAGTACTACGTCACCCGCC
>JBCDBY010000126.1:0-11789 GCA_039182715.1 Planctomycetota bacterium | reverse complement strand
GGCCGATGCGCGCGTGATACGCGTCGGCGCGGTCGCCCAGTTCGAGCATGTCGCCGAGCACCGCGATGCGGCGGGAGCCGCTGCGGACGCACATCTCGAGGATGGCCGCCTCGACGCTTCGCGGATTGGCGTTGTACGCGTCGTTGATCAGGCGCACGCGCCCGATGTCCTCGACCGCCATGCGCATGTCCACCGGCCGAAACTCCTGGACGCGGTCGAACACGTCGCAGGCGTGCTCGCCGAGCCACATCGCCGCGGTCGCCGCGGCGAGCGCGTTGTGCACGTTGTGCAGGCCGTAGGTGTGCAACTGCACGCGCTTCTTGCCGAAGGCGCGGAAGGTCAGGCCGGTGCCGCGCGTGCGCAGGTCGCTCGCGAAGACGTCGGCCTCTTCCCAGGTGCCGAAGGTGAGCGTGTAGCAGGAGAGGTCCTGCATCATCTCGCGGACGCGCAGGTCGTCCCAGTTGAGCACCGCGCAGCCTTCGGGCGACAGCGCCTTGACGAGCTGCGACTTCTCTTCGGCGACGCCCTCGAGGTGGCCGAGGCCGGAGAGGTGCGACTCGGAGACGTTGAGCACCATGCCGACGTCCGGACGCGCGATCTGTGCAAGGTTCGCGATCTCGCCCGGCGCGTTCGTGCCCATCTCCACGACGCAGAAGCGGTGGTGACGGTTGGCGGTGAGCAGCGTGAGCGGCACGCCGAGTTCGTTGTTGTAGGAGCGCGGGGAAACGGCGGCGCGCGCCCCGAGGATGACGCGCAGCATCTCCTTGGTGGTCGTCTTGCCGTTGCTGCCGGTGATGCCGATGACCTTGAGGTCGAGGCTCTGGCGGTAGTGGTGCGCGAGGTCGGCGAGCGCCCGGCGCACATCCGGTACGAGCACGATCGGGCGGTCGAGCCCCTGGTGCGCCCGCGCCACGTCGGGACGGTCCACGAGCGCCGCCGCGGCACCGCTGGCGAAGGCCTCGCCCAAAAAGGCGTGGCCGTCGTGCATCGCACCGCGCAAGGGCAGGAAAAGATCCCCCCGACCCGCATTTCGCGAGTCGATCGCGACGCCGGACACCCGCATGTCCGGACCGTCGTAGGACCCTCCTGTCCAGGCGGCGACTTGTCGGATGGAGATTTGGTCCATCGGTCGCCTCCAGTGACCCTGAATACATCATCCAGTGGTCATATGTCAATATGTGCCCACTACTTAGGGCTTTTTGCCTACTACCTCGGATACTCCTCGCGGGCGACGGCGACGTCGTCGAAATCGAGCCGCCGGTCCCCCACGATCTGATAGCTCTCGTGCCCCTTGCCGGCGATGAGCACCGAATCGCCCGGGCGCGCATGGCGCAGCGCCGTTCGAATCGCCTCCCGCCGGTCGAGCACGACCGTGGCCCCCGCGTTCCCGGTGCCCGCGACGATTTCGCTCGCGATGCGTGCCGGGTCCTCCGTGCGCGGGTTGTCGTTGGTCACGTAGACGCGGTCGGCCCACTGGGCCGCCACCGCACCCATGCGCGGCCGCTTGGAGCGATCGCGATCGCCCCCGCAGCCGAACACCACGATCACCTTGCCCTCCGTCACCTCGCGCGTCGCGCGGATCGCCTGCAGCAGCGCGTCGTCGGTGTGGGCGTAGTCGACCAGCACCAGCACCGGGTCGGTCGCCACGATCTCGAGCCGGCCGCGCGCCGACGTCGCGCCGCGCATCGCGGCAAGCGACTCGTCCGGATCGGCCCCCAGCGCCGTGACCGCCTCGAGCGCGGCGGCCGCGTTCTCCGCGTTGTGGCGCCCGACGAACGGCAGCTCGGCATCGCGATCACGCCAGCGGAAGCGCGTCCCGTCACGCGTGACGCGCACTTCCTCCGGACGGAACCAGTGCACGCGCGCGCGCGTCTCGATGCGCGCGCAGGCGGGATCGGTCGCGTTGAAGATCGCGTGCGCGCTCGACTCGAGACCGGTGAAGAGCCGCGCCTTGGCGTTCGCGTACGCCTCCATCGTGCCGTGATAGTCGAGGTGATCACCCGAGAGATTGGTGTAGATCGCCGCGGCGAAGTGCAGGCCGTCGGTGCGCGCCTGCGCCAACGCATGCGAGGAGACCTCCATGACGCAGGCGATGCAGCCCTCGTCGACCATGGCGCGCAGGTAGCGGCGCAGCGTGGTCGGGCTGGGCGTCGTGTTGAGGCTGGCGGTGCGGCCGCCGACGCGACCCGGCCAGTCGATGCCGGTCGTGCCGATGAAGCCGACCGGGCCGGGCAGCAGCTGCGTGACGAGATGTGCCGTGGTCGTCTTGCCGTTCGTGCCGGTCACGCCGATGAGCGCCAGCTGGCGCGACGGATCGCCGTAGAGCAGATCCGCCAGGCGCCCCGCGGCCGCGCGCGCGTCGGGAACCCGCAACCACGGGACACCCGCGCCGGGATCCCGCTCGGAGGCGACGGCGACGGCACCGCGCTGGATCGCGTCACGCGCGTAGTGCAGGCCGTCGTCGTCCGTGCCGCGCACGGCGAGGAATAGCTCGCCGGGCGCGCATGCGCGGGAGTCCTCCCGCACCCCGGAGATGACCGTCTCCGGGTTTCCTTCCACGGTCGTTTCGAGCTCTTCGGCCAGACGACCGAGTGTCCACACTTGCGTTTGCACGGCTGTATGGAGCTGCATGATTACCGCTCGCTCCGACAGAGAACCGCGCTATCCGAATCCGGGTTCCGGCCGATGGCAGGGGAGATCCGCTCCCCCGCCCACACGCTAGACCTTTGGACCGCCGCAACACGCACCTTGTTTTTACTTTTTTGCACTGTTTGCCGGACCCCGGATTCGGAGAGCGCCGCGTTCTCGCGCGCACGCAGGAGGGGCATGGCTCGTCGGAAGATGCGACCCACGGTCGGCGCCGCAACGGTGCCGCCGTAGGGTTTGGGAACTTTCTTGGTGTGCGGGGGCTTGTGCGCGACGACGACCACGACCAGGCGCGGATCGTCGGCGGGCGCGAACCCCGCAAACGAGGAGTCGTAGGTGCGCGACCCCTTGGGGTAGCGCTCGCTCGTGCCGGTCTTGCCGCCGATGCGGAGACCCTTCACGCGCGCCTTGCGGCCGGTGCCCTCGTCGACCACGCGCACCATCGCGTCGCGCACGAAGCGCAGCGCGTCGCGGTCGAGATCGAGGCGCACGGGTGCCTGGGCGCGGCGCTGGCGGAGCAGACGGGGCTGCACGAGCTGGCCGCCGTTGGCGAGCGCCGCGTAGGCCGCGGCGAGCTGGATCGGCGTGACCATGAAGCCGCGGCCGAAGCTCACCGAAATGTCGTGCTCGAACTCCTTCCAGCCGTCGTGCGCCGGCACCTTGCCCGGCTCCTCGAAGGAGAACGGCATGCCGGTGGGCGCGCCGAAGCGCAGGTCGGAGAGCAGGCCGTACATGGCGTCGACGCCGAGCGCGAGACCGACCTGCGCCATCCCGGTGTTGGACGACTTGATCAGCACGCCCGCGGTGTCGAGGTCGTGGCGCGGGCGCACGTCGTGGACGACGCGCCAGCCGAACTTGCGCCAGCCGGGCCCGCAATCGAACTGCTGGTCGGGATCGACGACGCCCTTGGAAAGGCCGAGCGCCATGACCAGCGGCTTGATCGTCGAGCCGGGTTCGTAGCTGAGGTGGATCGCCGGGATACGCAGCGACGCCTTGTCGACCGCGGGGAACTGCTCCGGGTCGAGCGTGGGACGACCGGCGAGCGCGATGATCTCGCCGGTGCGCGGATCCATCGCGATGGCGCAGCTCTGCTCCGGCGTGAACTCCTCCTGCAGGCGGTCGAGTTCCTCCTCGACGATCTGCTGGATGGTGAGATCGAGGGTGGTGACAAGGTCGCGGCCCGGCTGCGAGTCGCGGTCGCGCTCGGGGAAGAGGTGCAGCGCCTGACGGCGACCGCAACGCAGCAGCGAGCGCAGGCCGTCGCGGCCGCGCAGCCACTCTTCGCAGCTCTTCTCCAGTCCGGTCCGGCCGGCCATGCGACCGTCCTCGCCGGGACCGACGACGCCGAGCACCGAGGCGGCGAGCGTGCCGTGCGGGTACTCGCGGCGCGGCTCCTCGCGGATATCGAGGCCGGCGAGCCCGGTCTCGCAGACGCGCTCGGCGACGTCGCGGTCGACCCAGCGCGCCAGATAGACGAAGCGACGGCCCTTCTCATGCGCGCGGCGCAGTCGCTCCCCGAACTCCTCGGCGCGCGCCGGGGTGCCGAAGGCGAGGGCGAAGCGGGCGCCCCAGGTCGCGGCCCAGCCCGCCTCGCCGTCGGCAGCCTCGTGCGCCGCGAACGGGTCGACCGCGAGCGAGCGGCTGTGGTAGCAGCAGACCAGCGTCTCGCCGTTGCGATCGAGGATGCGACCGCGCACGGCGGGAATCTCGACCTGGCGGAAGTGCTGACGGTGCGCGCGGGAGCGGAACTCGTCGGCGCGGTAGAGCTGGAAGTACGCGGTGCGTCCGACCAGCCCAACGAGGGCCAGCAGCAGCATGCTGAAGAGCAGGCGGGCGCGGCCGCCTTCGGTTTTGCGCGCGCCGATCACCGGGATGCGGGCTTCCGCTCTTGGGCCACGGGGACGGGCGCGACGCCGAGCTCGACCGCGCGCTGCGCGACCTCGCCCGGGGAACGCAGGCGGGAGACCGCCAGCGCGAGGTTCTCGTTCTGCCGGGTGAGTTCCGTCACCGACTCGTTGAGGGTGCCGATCGAGCGACCCAGCGTGACGACTTCGCGCCGCACCGTGACCGCATAGAGCGCGGTCAAAAGGAAGAGGACCGCGGCCCCCCAGGTCAGCCCGTCACGCATCGGCAGCCTTCCTTTCCGCCACGCGCAGCTTCGCGGAGCGGGCGCGCGGATTGCTCCGGCGCTCGTCGGTGCTCGCCTGCAGCGGCTTCTTGGTCACGCGGGTCAGTCGAGGATCGGACCGGAACGCCTCCTTGACGATCCGGTCTTCCCCCGAGTGAAAAGAGATCGCCAGCAGCCGGCCGCCCGGCCGCAGGAGACTTGCGGAGGATTCGAGCGCGGCCTGGATCTGGCCGAGCTCGTCGTTGACCGCCATGCGCAGCGCCTGGAAGGTGCGCGTGGCCGGGTCGATGCGACCGCGCGGGCCGCCGGCGCGGCGCACGATGGCCGCGAGCTGCCCGGTGGTCTCGATGCGGTTGCGCCGGCGCTCCTGCACGATCGCTTTGGCGATGCGCCGCGAGCCGCGTTCGCCGCCCAGCTCGAAGAGCAGGTCGGCCAGTTCGCGCTCGGGGATGTGCCGGAGCAGCTCGGCCGCGCTTTCGCCCTGCGAGCGGTCCATGCGCATGTCGAGCGGACCGTCGTGGCGGAAGGAGAAGCCGCGCTCGGGCGTATCGAGCTGCACGCTCGAGACGCCGAAGTCGAACAGGATCGCGTCGGCATCGTCGGGGGCGTGCTCGCCCACCTCGCGGAACGGCGCATGCGCGGTCTGCACGCGGTCGCCGAACTCTTCGAGTCGGCTTCTCGCCTCGACCAACACTTCGCTATCCCGATCCATGCCGAACACCTGTCCCCCAGGAAAAGATTCGAGGAACGCACGCGCATGTCCGCCCAGGCCGAGCGTGCCGTCCACCAGCAGCTCGCAGCGATCGGGAAGGTGCTCGAGCACTTCCGCGACGAGGACCGGTGTGTGTTCCACCGCCCCTAGCCGAGGTCGAGTTCGTTCGACGCCATTTCCGCCTCGAATCGCGTGGGATCCCACGCTTCGAGGTGACGGCCGACACCCGCGATCAGCACCTCCTTCGCGGGGAACCGCTCCGCGAGCGACCCCGGGAAGACGATGCGCCCCGTTCCATCAAAAGGTTTAAAGATCAGACGGGAGTAGAAGGAACGGTTGAACGCAAGGTTGCCGAACGGGTCGGCGCCCTGCGATGCCGCGTAGGCCTCCAGATCCGAGCGAGGCCACAGGGCCACACACCGCTTTGTCGGGACGAGGTAGAGGCCCTTGCGATCGGACGCATCCAACGCCTCGCGGAGTTCCGCGGGGACGAGGACGCGATTCTTCGCGTCGAGGCTCCGGCTGAAAGTCCCGGTAAACAGGTGTGCCATCGGCTACACACTCGAACACTAACTCCCACTTGGCCACACATACTACCACCCTCGCCCACGAGAACAACCGCATTCGGAATTTTTTAAGTCGTTGCTACATAACGACTTAGGTGCCCTTCCAAGGCCCGTCAAGGGCCTGTTCAGATCCCCACCGGGAATGACACTCCCTCCCACCCAAGCCACTCTCCAGACACCACGCAATTCACGTAAGCCCAATAAATCCAGGGACTTACGTCGAAAGGCGAGGTCGTGGCGGCACCCCGGCAGCCGACCCACCGCGCCCCGCCCCGTCGCGCGCGCCCCGTTGCGTACGCAGTACGCTCCGGTGTCGACCTAAGTCGTTCTGGGGTCTTGGGTTAGGGCCGGGAGCTGCGCCTTTGGGGTGCGCACTCAGGAGGCGGGAGGTGCCGGCTGCCCTTCGGCCGGCTCCCCGGCCGGCTGCGCTTCGGCGGGCTCCTCGGCGGGCTCCTCGGCGGATTCCCCGCTGGGCTCCTCCGCCGGCTCCTCGATCCCGAAGAGGCGGTTGAGGTCTCGCTGGAGCGTGTCGCGGCCCTCTTCATCGAGGGGCGGAACGGCGAGCGAGAGCGGCTCGTCCTCCTCATCCCCGCGGAGGACGAGCTCCAGCGTCTCCTGCCCCTTCTTCCGGGCGAAGCCCTTGAGCTTCAGGCGGCGCTTGCGGCCCAAGAGCAGACCGAGGACGAAACGCAGCCCCTCGTGCTCCGCCTCGTTCTCGTGCACCAGCCGCCGGAAGAACTCGAGCGCCAGGTCGTAGTCGAGCCGCTGCGGGTCTTCCTGTTTGACCGGGATGCGGCCCTTCCAGAACGAGTGGTAGCCCTTCACCTCGCCGAACGCCTCGACCTTGTAGTCGCGTCGCTCGAAGCCCTCGTCGCCCTCGAAGATGGCGGAGACGATCTCCTCCCCCTCCGCGAAGGGCTGCTGTGTGGCCGCGCATTCCGGTGCGCGGCGGCCGACCTTGTATTCCGCCATGGCAAGCGGCTAAGGATAGCGGCTCGAACCCGCAGCAATCTGGCGTCGCGCCTTCTGGGCGCGGCGGCGTACCGCCGGGTCCTTGTCGGTCATGATCGCCTGGTTGAGCGGCTGAATCGCGCGCGGATCGCCGAGCTTGCCGAGTCCGGTGCACGCGTCGGCCCGCACCTGCCAGGACGGATCTTCCTTGAGCAGCGTCACGAGCGGCTCGAACGCGCGCGGGTCACGCGTGCCGCCGAGCGCGCTCGCCGCCAGTCGACGTCCCTTCACGCCCAGGTCGCGACGGCCGAGTGCCGCCATGAGGTCGGGCACCGCCTCGCTGCCCATGCGCTGCAGCATGTTCATGCAATCGCCGCGCGTGATGTCGTCGGTCACGAATGCGTCGCCCTCGCTGCGCTGAATGCGATCGAGCACCATGAGGTCGACCAGGAACGGCGCACACGGTTGACCGATCGCGACGATTTCCTTCTTCACCGCGGTCAACTCCTGGGGTCGTTCGGAGCGCTCGGCGTTGACCTCCATGTAGTACTTGAGGAACGTCGCCGCCATGAGGTTCGCGGCGCCATCGCTTTTGCGCTTGAACCGATCGCGCGACGCGGGCCACCGCGGGTCCTTCTTGCGATAGAGCTCCCAGAGGCGCTGGAACTCCGCGAACTCCTGCTGCGTCGCCGGCTTGATCTCCTTCGACGTCTCGGAGATCTCGTCGGTCTTGCGCGCAACCTCGAGCCCCTCCGGATCGTCGCCCTTCGGCCCGTCGTCGGCACCCGTCGAGGCGCACCCGATGGGGATAAGCAGTGCAAGGATTGTGGACAAGCGGTGCATGGATGGGAGGCATCGTAAGGCGGGCTCTGTCATGGGTCTATCTTGGGGCTTCGAGCCGCGAGCTTGGAGCTACGAGCCGGACCTGTGCGGTTCGAAGCTCGCGGCTCGTCGCTCGTAGCTCGTCTCGCCGTTTCGTGGGCTCGAGTCGCTAGACTTCGGGCGTGTCTTTCGTTCATCTGCACGGCCACTCCACCTACAGCCTGCTCGACGGCGCCTGCCGCGTGAAGAACCTCGCCAAGCGTGCCGCGGAGTACGGCATGCCGGCCGTCGCGCTCACCGATCACGGCAATCTGTTCGGCGCGATCGACTTCTACAAGGCGTGCAAGGGCGAAGGCGTCAAGCCGATCCTCGGCATGGAGGCGTACGTCGCGCCGAAGAGCCGCTTCGACCGCGAGCGCAACCCGGTCGCGGCGTATCACATGACGCTGCTGGCCAAGAACCGCACCGGCTGGCAGAACCTCATCAAGCTGTCGAGCGCGGCGTACCTCGAGGGCTTCTACTACTCGCCGCGCATCGACCGCGAGCTCATCGCCGAGCACCGCGAAGGACTCATCTGCCTCTCCGGCTGCATGACGAGCGAAACGAGCTGGCACCTTCGACGCGACGACTACAACAGCGCACTCGAAGTCGCCAAGGCGTACGACGACATCTTCGGCGACGACTACTACATCGAGATCCAGTACCACGGCATCGAAGGCCAGGACAAGATCCTCGACGGCTGCGTGCGCATGGCGGAGCACCTCGGTCGCCCGCTGGTGGCGACCAACGACTATCACTACGAGAACGCCGACGACGCCGAGGCGCAGGAGCTGCTGGTCTGCATCAACACCGGCAAGACGCTCCAGGACGAGAAGCGCATGAAGATGAGCTCGCGCGAGCTCTACTTCAAGAACGTCGAGCAGATGCGCGCGACGTTTCCGCAGCATCCCGACGCGATCACCTCGACCCTCGCGGTGGCCGAGAAGTGCGACATCGAGCTCGAGTTCGGGGAGATGCACCTGCCGCAGTTCGCGGTGCCGAGTGAGCTGACGCCGGAAGGCTACCTGCGCGAAATCTGCGAAACCGGCCTCCGCAAGCGCTACGGCGAGACGATTACGCCGGAGATCCGCGAACGCTTCGAGACCGAGTTCGAGGTGATCGAGAGCATGGGCTTCACCGCCTACTTCCTCATCGTCTGGGACTTCATCAAGTACGCTCGCGACCACGACATCCCGGTCGGGCCCGGGCGCGGCAGCGCGGCCGGCTCGGTGCTCGCCTACGCGCTCGAGATCGTCGACGTCGACCCGCTCAAGTACGACCTGCTGTTCGAGCGCTTCCTCAACGCCGAGCGCATCTCGATGCCGGATATCGACATCGACTTCTGCCGCGACCGGCGCGAGAAGGTGATCGAGTACGTCCAGGACAAGTACGGCGGCAAGGAGCGCGTCGCGCAGATCATCACCTTCGGCACCATGGCGGCGAAGGCGGTCATCCGCGACGTCGGCCGCGTGCTCGGCGTGCCGCTGGCCGAAGTCGACAAGATCGCCAAGAAGATCCCCGGCGGCCCCGGCGTGACGCTGGAGGGCGCGCTCGAGCAGGACCCCGAACTGAAGGAGATGTCCGAGGACCTGACCACCGAGGCGGGCCGCATTTTCCAGTTCGCGCGCAAGCTCGAGGGATCGCACCGCAACTCCGGCACGCACGCCGCCGGCGTCGTCATCGCGGACGCGCCGCTGACCGAGTACGTCCCGCTCTACAAGAGCGGCGACGACGTCTCGACGCAGTTCACGATGGACACCATCGAGCAGATGGGCCTGCTCAAGATGGACTTCCTCGGCCTCAAGACGCTGACGCTGATCGATCACGCGCGGCGTCTGGTGGCCGAGGGCGGCGGCGACCTGCCCGACTTCCGCTCGGAGGGGTTCGCCCTCTACGACGACGAGACCAGCTACGACCTGTTGTGCCGCGGCGAGAGCTTCGGCGTCTTCCAGCTGGAATCAAGCGGCATGCGCGACCTGCTGCGGCGCCTGAAGCCGCGCAACTTCGAGGAGATCCTGGTCCTCATCGCGCTCTTCCGTCCCGGCCCGCTCGACTCGGGCATGACGGACGTCTACTGCAACCGCAAGAACGGCATCGAGCCGGTCACGTACGACCATGACCTGCTCAAGCCGATGCTCGAGAAGACCTACGGCGTCATCGTCTACCAGGAGCAGGTGATGCTGATTGCCCACCACGTGGCGGGCTTCTCGCTGAATCAGGCGGACTCGCTGCGCAAGGCGATGGGCAAGAAGAAGCCCGAGGTCATGGAGCCGTTCAAGGAGCCGTTCCTGACGGGCTGCGAGTCGAACGGCATGCCGCGCGACACGGCGCAGGGCGTCTGGGACCAGATGGCGACGTTCGCGCGCTACGGCTTCAACAAGAGCCACAGCGCCGCGTACTCGGTCGTCACCTACCAGACGGCGTGGCTCAAGGCGCACTACCCGGTCGAGTTCATGGCGGCGCTGCTCACGGTCGACGCCGGCAACATGGACAAGGTGACGGAGGCGCTCGAGGAGTGCCGCCGCATGGACATCGAGGTGCGCCCGCCCGACATCAACGCGAGCGCGCCCGACTTCGGCGTCGAGGAGGGTGCGATCCGCTTCGGCTTCACCTCGGTGCGCGGCGTGGGCGTGCCCGCGGCCGAGGCGATCGTGAAAGCGCGCAAGGAAGAGGGTCCGTTCGGCTCGATCTTCGACCTGACCGCGCGCGTCGACGTGCGCGCCTGCGGCAAGAGCGCGATGGAAGCGCTCATCAAGGCGGGCGCGTGCGACTCGCTCGGCGGCCACCGCGCGCAGCTGCTGGCCGCGCTCGAGTCGGCCATTCGCGCCGGAGCCTCGGAGCAGGCCGACCGCCGCGCGGGCCAGATGAGCCTGCTGGGCGGCGAGGCGATGACGAGCGCGCCGGAGCCGACGCTGCCCGACTGTCCGCGCCTCGACGACCAGGAGAAGCTGCTGCTCGAAAAGGAGATGACCGGCCGCTACTGGTCGAGCCATCCGCTCGCTGCGCACGAGGACCTGGTGCGCCACTTCGCCTCGAAGAACACGCGCGAGGTCCAGCAGATGCACGACGGCAACCCGCTCGTGCTCGGTGGCCTCGTCAACGGCATGCAGGAGCGCGTCATCCAGCGCGGCCGCAACGAGGGCAAGCGCATGGCGCGCTTCCGCATCGAGGACTTCCACGGCACGATCGACGCGGTGATGTTCTCCGACGCGTTCGCGAAGCACCGCGAACTGTTGACCGAGAACCGCGTGCTCTTCTTCGTCGGTGACGTCGACGCATCGCGCGAAGAGCACAGCGTGCGCGTCAACGACGTCTACGAACCCGCCGATGCCCCGCGCGCGCTCGCCGGGAAGGTGATGCTCCAGATCCGCGACGAGGTCGACGTGCAGAGCCTCACCGGACTCCTGCAGCGCCACAAGGGCGAGCGCCCCATCGCATTCGTCATCCGCACCACCGACGGCCTGCGTGTGACGATCGGCGCCGACGACGCCACCAAGGTCGATGCGACCCCGGCGTTCGTGCAGGAGGCGAAACAGATCCTCGGCGACGAGTGCGTCAAGCTGATCCCGATGGTCCTGCAGCGCGAGCAGCGCGGCGGACGTCGGCGAAGCAGCGTCTAGCGCCGCATCAGGAACGACGCGTCCTCGATCTCGCCGTTCCAGAAGCAGGCGAGGTCTCCGGCCGTCGCCACCAGCAGCTTCGTCTCGTCGTCGCCGTGAACCAGGAGGTTGGTGGCGTCTTCCCAGGGAACGAACGTGCCGTCGCACCCCGGATCCATGGCCAGGACGTAGCAGACCGCGCTCGACTCCGACAGCGCGACAAGAAGTCCATCCGCAGGTGAGGCAGGCGCGATCTGCAGCCCCGACAGCGAGCCGTCCACCCAGTGTTCGAAGTTCGCGATCATCGAGACGTATTTCGAGCGGCG
>JBCDBY010000125.1:0-11802 GCA_039182715.1 Planctomycetota bacterium | reverse complement strand
CGCGGGAACCTCGACGTAGTTCTCCGTGATCCAGTCCGGCAAGTCCGCTTCTTCCCGGCAGGCGACGACGAGAATCAGTGCCCCCACAAACCAACGCACGAAAGGCCACGTTAACCGGCGCGGAGACGCGCACTTCGAAAACTGGAGCTGCTCAGATCCCCGTGTGCTCGAAGAAGACCGCCGCCGGTGCCTCCAGCCGCCAAGGCTTCAGCGGGAAACAGTCGTCCTCATCGAGGGCGGGATCGGCCAGCGCGGCCAGGAACCGATCGCGGGGGCCCGCTCGCACGCCGCCGTGCCGATCGAGGAACTGCCCCCACAGCGTCATGGACCGAAACTTGCCGCGGAGGTCGCGTGCCGTCGCGAGATACGCCGGCGGAAACAGACACCGGTAGCCTTCGAGATTGTAGAGCCACGAGGTGCCGATCACCGGGGTGGACGGCGATACGTCGTCGGCCATGCGTCGTATGAGTTCCCGCATCTCCGTCGCGCGCTCGGCTCGGTTCGCCGCGTCGAAGGGAGATCGGTCCCGCGGTGCGACGTTGCGGAAATGAACCCGCACTTCGCCCGACGGGAGTCGTCCATAGGAGAAGCAGCCAACCGTCGCAACGGTCGGAGCCCGGGTGCCGGACTCGGCATTGCGGTGGTAACACGCCATCGTCCAGTCGATCGGGTCGTCCGCCGACACAAGGCCGTCGAGATACGCGCGCCACCCGGGGTGGTCCGCGTCGAATTCGTGCCCGAACCCGAGGCGCACGTAGAAGTTGGTGGCCTCGAGGAGAGCACGTTCGCGCGGCCATCCCGTCCGTTCCGCGAAGCGCCATTGCAGGGCGAAGAACGCGCGGTCGTACATGCTGGCATGCTAGGCGCGCATCCCGACGCGTGTTGGTGGCGGCCGGATTCACCGTCAGTTGGAACTCGGGTGCGGATGGCGCCGGATCTCGACGCGGCCTTCCCGGACCACATAGACGTAGCCGACGCAGGAAGAGGCCTGCATGAGAATGAGCTCCAGGGCGTCCCGAAGCGTCACGTCGCACACACCGAGTGTGATGGGACTCGCGCCGATGTCGTCGTCCGCGTGTTCCGTCAGGCGAATCGGGACGCGGGCGAGCGCGCCCAGATCGGCGAGGGCACGGGCTGCCGGCACCTCGTCGCAGTGAACGGAGACCACGATCTCCGCAAGGAACTGCATCGCGGGAGACAGGGGTTCCCGGCAAGGGGGACGCGTGCCGGTGACCTTGGCCCAGAACGTCTCGCTCGGAAACGTCGGATCGGGCGTGGGCGGCTCCTCCGGTGGTGTCGAGGAACAGGCGATCAAGGAGACGAGCACGCACGAAGCCCTGCGCATGGCGCCATCCCAGCGCGCAGGAATCACGCGGCCGTCATGTCTCCGTCAAAAAGGAGAACGGGCTCCCGGTCGTCCCAGGAGCCCGTGGTTCGCGCTTGGGGCGAACGACCGGACGCTTCACAATCGCTGGGCCCGATGACAACGCCCGGCTCGCCTGTCAGTCCCCAAGTCGTCGTTGACAGCGTTGGATCGAGATCGATCGATCATGGACGCCATAGACGATCTCTCTTCGGGGGGAAACTTGCATGAGAATCAGGTCCAGCGCGTCCATGAGAGCGATGTTCCGTAGTCGAAGGGAGACGGGGGTGTTGCGCATGGCAGACTCCAACTCGGGTGCGATCGAAATCGAAACGCGGGCGAGTTCGCCAATCTGCGAGAGGGCCTCAACTGCGGGCAAGGCACGGCATTGGATCGAGAGTTCCGTCTCCATCACCTGGGTGAACGTGATGCAGAGTGCGGTCGGGCGCCGCGGTCGGATCTTGGCGACCTCAACCCAGAACGTGTTGGTCGGCCAGTATAGTTCCTGGGTGCGCGAAGGCTCGGGCGGTGCCGAGGAGCATGCAACGAGCCAGATGAGGCCCCAGGCCGCCCTGCGCATCCCGAAATCTCAGCGCGCAGGGATCACGCGGCCGTCATGTGTCCGTCAAAAAAGAGCGGGCTTCCGGTCAGCCCGGAAGCCCGCTCGTTCTCATTCGTGGGTGCGCGCTACTTCTTCCGCTTCGCTTCCTTCGCGGCGCGCGCCTCCTCCAGCACCTCCTTGGCGATGCTGTCGGGGCAGGGGTCGTAGCTGGACGGCTCCATCGAGTAGGTGCCGCGACCGGCGGTCATCGACCGAAGGTGGGTCGCGTAGTTGAACATTTCGGAGAGCGGGACGCGGCCCTGGATCATCGAGAAGGAGCCCTTGCCCTCCTCGATCGAGTCGATCATCGCGCGGCGCGCGTTGAGCGAGCCGATGACGTCGCCGACGTGGTCGGACGGCGTCTGGACGCTGATCTTCATGATCGGCTCGAGCAGCGTGATGCCGGCCTTCGCGACCGCCTCCTTGAAGGCGACGCGGCCCGACTCCTGGAACGCCATTTCGCTCGAGTCAACGGAGTGCGACTTGCCGTCGTAGAGCTCGGCCTTGACCTGCACGAACGGGAACCCGGTGTCGCCGCCGAGCACGGTGGCGGCCTCGATGCCCTTGCGCACCGCGGGGATGTATTCGCGCGGAATCGCACCGCCGACGATGGCATCGACCCATTCGAGCTCTTCCTGCTCGCTGATGTCGAAGCGCACGCGGCTGATACCGAACTGGCCGGAACCACCGGACTGCTTGACGTGCTTGCCCTCGACGTCGACCGGCTTCTTGAGCCGCTGGCGGTACGCCACCCGGGGAGCACCCGTCTCGCACTCGATCTTGAACTCGCTCTTGAGGCGGTTCACGATCACCTCGAGGTGCAGCTCGCCCATGCCGGCGATGACCGTCTCGTTGGTCTCCTCGTCGCTCATCGCCCGGAAGGTCGGGTCCTCGCGCATGATCGCGCCGAGCGCCTCGCCGAGCTTGTCGCGGTCGCCGCGGCTCTTCGGCTCGATCGCCATCGAGATGACGGCGTCGGGGAAGTCCATCGACTCGAGGTGCACGGGCGCGTCGCGCGTGCAGAGCGTGTCGCCGGTCGTCGCCTCCTTGAGGCCGAGCGCCGCGGCGATCTGGCCGGCGCCGATCGAGTCGACCGGCTCCTTGGTGTCGGCCTTCATGACCATGAGGCGGCCGATGCGCTCGATCTTCTGCTTGCGCGAGTTCCAGACCTGGTCGCCGCGCTCCAACCGGCCCGAGTAGACGCGGATGAAGGTCAGGTCGCCGGTACGGTCGTGGATCGTCTTGAACGCGAGCGCCGTCAGGGGCGCGTCGTCGCTGACTTCGCGGGTCGTCTCGTTGCCGTCGTCGTCGGTGACCTGCGTGGGGGGCAGGTCGAGCGGCGAAGGCAGGTAGGCGACGAGTCCGTCGCAGATGCGCTGGATGCCCTTGTCGCGCAGCGCCGAACCGCAGAACACGGGCTGCAGCTCGTTGGCGATGACGCCCTCGCGGATGATGCGACGAATGTCGTCGACCGCGATCTCCTCGCCGCCAAGGTATTTCTCCAGCAGCGCCTCGTCGCGCTCCGCGACCGCCTCGATGAGCGCGGTGCGGGCCGCTTCGACCTCGTCCTTCATGTCGTCCGGAATCGGGATGTCCTTGGTGACCTCGAGCGACTCGTAGTGCACCGCGGTCATGTCGACGAGGTCGACCATGCCCTGGAAATCCTGCCCGTAGCCGATCGGGAGCTGCACCGGCACCGCGTTGGCGCCGAGCTTCTCCTTGACCGAGCGGACCGCCATGGCGAAGTCGGCGCCCGGCTTGTCCATCTTGTTGATGAAGCAGAGCCGCGGCACGCCGTAGCGCTCCGCCTGCCGCCAGACCGTCTCGGACTGCGGTTCGACGCCCTCGCTGGCGTCGAAGACGCAGATGGCGCCGTCGAGCACGCGCATCGAGCGCTCCACCTCGGCCGTGAAGTCCACGTGGCCGGGGGTGTCGATGATCGTGATCGAGTGGTCTTTCCACTCGACGTTGACCGCGGCCGCGGTGATCGTGATGCCGCGCTCGCGCTCCTCCTCGAGGTAGTCCATCGTGGCGGCACCCTCGTGGACCTCGCCCATCTTGTGGATGCGGCCCGTGATCTTGAGGATGCGCTCGGTGACGGTGGTCTTGCCGGCGTCGATGTGGGCCATGATGCCCACGTTCCGGTGCATGCGCATGGGATGCTCTCCCTTGGCTTTCCGCGTGGCGGAGGGGGGTACGACTGTCTGGGTCATTGGATGATACGGGGCCAAAAAGACGAAGACCGCCGGCTTGTTCCCTCCGGCGGTCGAGCCCCAACAGGTTTACTGAGGAATCTCGCATTGGAGCATGGGGGGCCGCAATGTCCAGTTAACAGGGGTTCAAGGCGACCGGTCGGCGACCCTGCGCGCGCTCCTGTCGGTGCGTGCCGCTATCCATGGCGCCCAATGGTGCTGGACTATCGCCACCCCGAGGATCGACTCGAACGGGCCATGGACCGCTTTCATGCCGGCCGCGTCGGCGAAGCGCGGCAAGAACTCCAGGACCTCCTGTCCATCGGATTCGACAGCGCGGAGGTGCATCTCTACCTCGGCCACTGCGCGCTCGAAGGGGGCGATCTCGGGCGGGGCCTGCACCACTACCGCGCCTGTCGCCGCGGCCAGCCTCACCGCGCCGAGGCGTGGCTTGGGCTCGGCGTGATCGCGGCCCGTCGCCTGCACTTCGAGCGCGCCGTGCGCATGCTGGAGCGCGCCGTCCGGGAGGACCCGGGTCTGCAGGAGGCGCACGACAACCTGATCCTCTGCCATGGCGCCCTGGGGGACCGCGACGGGGCGGAGCGTGCCTTCCGCGCCTCCTGCGCGCTGAACCCGCGCATGCCGCACGCCTACTTCAACATCGCCTTCCTGCACTACGACGCGGGCGACACCGCGCACGCCCAGCAGCTCTGGGAGCGGGTGCTCGAGCTGGCGCCGGAGTATCCCGACGCGGAGCGCATGGTCGCAAGCTGCGAGCGCGTCCAGGGCAACCTCGAAGCGTCGCGCCGCCGGCTCGAGCGACTTCTCGCGCAGGCGCCGCGCGACGTGGATGCGCTCGCCGATCTCGGCTACGTGCACGAGGAGCGCGACGAGTGGCAGTCGGCGCAGAAGGTGTACGAGCGGGCGCTGGAGATCGACGCCTCGTTCGCGCGCGTGCGCGCGCGGCTCGCCGGCCTGCTGCAGCGTACGGGGCGCGAAGCGGAGGCGATGGCGCACCTCGAGCGCGCGGTCGAGGACGATCCGGCCGACGTCCAGATCGTCGAGCCCTTCGCGCACGCGCTCAATCGCGGGGGCGAGAGCGAGCGGGCGCGCATGCTTCTGCGCCGCGCGGTCCTGATGGACCCGCTCGACGCCGGCTCGCACGCGACACGCGCGCGCTACTTCGAAATGACCGGCGCGCCCGAGCGCGCGGCGTCCGGCTACAAGCGGGCAAGCCTGCTCGAGCCGGAGAACGCCAGCTTCGTCTGCGCCGAGGCGCGCGCCTGCTACGCGGCGGGCCATCCGCTGCGCGGTCGTGCGCGGCTCGAGTATGCGGTCGAACGGTTCCCGGACCAGCCCGGTCCCTACATGCTTCTGGCCGAGGTGGCGCTGGCGCAGGACCGGGCGGGGGATGCCGCCGAGCACTTGGAGCGCGGCCTCGCGCGCCTGCCGAAGGAGCCGCGCCTCACGGTGCGACTCGCCGAGTCCTACCTGCGACTGGGGAAGTTGCCGCGAGCCATCGCGCTGGCCGCGCGCGCGCGCCGCTCCGGCCACGTCGGCAGCGAGTGCCAGGACGTCCTCGGCCGCGCCTACCTGCGGCTTGGCGACCCGGAGCGCGCGCTGCGGTGCGCCGAGGAACTTCTCGAGGCGGAGCCCGACGATCCGCGCGGGCACCGGCTGCGTGGCCGCGTACGACTGGCCACCGGCGATCCCGAGGCCGCCGCACACGATCTGCGGCACTACGTGCGCGCCCGCCCCGACGACGCGCGTGGCTATCGCGAGCTGGCGCGCTGCCTTGCGATGATGGGGGAGCCGGACGCGGCGGAGGCGCAGGAGCGCATCGCGAAGATCGTCGACGACGGGATGGAGGAGTCGTGAGCGAGCAGGTCTACGTGGTCCCGCGTGCGGTCCTCTTTCCGGAAGGGGCGCCGCACGGATTCTTCGCGGACGGGCTCGCGCTGCTGCCGCGCATCTACGAGGAGGGGTACTTCGCACCGCGCGCCGCGGTCGAGGAGGATCCGTCGCTGCAGCAGATCATTCCCTACGCGATCGTCGTGCGCGGGGACGAGGTGTTCCGGTTCCGCCGTCGTGCGGGCGGCGAGGCGCGGCTCAACGGCCTTTCGTCGATTGGCGTCGGCGGCCACGTGAACCCGCCGGACGCGAAGGATGTGGTGCACGACGCGCTGCGCCGCGAGCTCGAGGAAGAGCTGCACATTCCGGCCGAGCGCACGGTCGAGCTGCTCGGGCTGCTCAACGACGACTCGACGGCGGTGGGCGCGGTCCACGTCGGCGTGGTCGCGCGGGTCGACGTCGGGTCCGGCGACGTACGCGTTCGCGAGGAGGAGACGATGGAGGGCTCGTTCGTGGACCGCGCGACGCTGTTGGGCGAACCGCGTGACTCGTTCGAGACCTGGTCCGCGTTCCTGCTCGACGAACTCGATACTCGCATCGGCGTCGGCAGCGAATAGCCTCGGGGGCATGTCCAAGACCGCCCGCCTCTTCTGGACCGACTCCGAGCGCGACGCCGACCTCTACTACCTGACCGGATTCCTCGCCGGCGATCCGATCGTCTACGTCGAGACCGACGGCAAGCGCGAGCTCTTCCTCAACGACCTCGAGGTCGACCGCGGCAAGAAGCAGAGCGCGGTGGAGGCGGTGCACCGGCTCAAGGAGATCGGCGACCGCGTGAGGGAGGAGACCGGCCGCGCCCCGGGACGCACCGCGGAGGGCGTGGCGCAGTGCCTGCGCGTGATTGCCGCCGACCGCGATATCGGGCATTTCGAGGTCTCCAGCCGATTCCCGGTCTCGCTGGCGGACGTGCTGCGTGGCATGGGGTTGGGCGTGCGCTGGCGGCCGACGCCGTTCGTCCCGGCCCGCGCCTGCAAGCGCCCCGACGAGATCGACGCGATTCGCGGCGCGATCGTGCACACGGAGGCGGCCATGCGCGCGGCGATCGACCGCATTGCGGCCGCGGAGATTCGCGACGGTCAGCTCTACGACGGCGCGGAAGCGCTGACCAGCGAAGCGGTCAAGCGCACGGTGAACGGTCTGCTGGCCGAGCGCAACTGCGACCCGCACGAGGTCATCGTGGCCGGCGGCGAACAGGCGTGCGACCCGCACGACCGCGGAAGCGGGCCGCTCCCGGCGCACGTGCCGATCATTCTCGACATCTTTCCGAAGGACAAGGCGACGCGCTATTGCGGCGACATGACGCGCACCGTGGTGCGCGGGCAGGCGACCGACGAAGCGAAGGCGCTGTTCGACGCGGTGCAGGCTTCGAAGGCGGCGGCTGAAGCCGCGACGAAGGCGGGCGTGAGCGGGCGTGCGGTGCACGACGCCGCGAAGAAGGTCTTCGAGGATCGCGGCTACAAGACCGAGCAGCGCGACGGTCGCATGGTCGGCTTCTTCCACGGCACGGGCCACGGTCTCGGCCTCGACGTGCACGAGTACCCCGGCGTCGGCGCCGCCGACCACGTGCTGGAGGCGGGCCACGTGATCACGATCGAGCCGGGTCTCTATTACCCCGGGATCGGCGGCGTGCGGCTCGAGGACGATGTGCTGGTGACCCTGGAAGGCTGCGAGAACCTCTGCACGATGGACGAAGGGCCTTTCGAGATCTAGGGGGGCACGTTCGACGTTGGACGTGTGACGTTCGACGTTGGAGGCGGGAAGTCGGGTCGAGCGTCGGGCGATTTGATTCCGACCGTCTTGCGCTTCGGCCGAATTCCTTCGGCGTACGTCCAACGTCCAAGGGGCGCGTAGCCGGGGTCCGGGAGCTGTGGATAAGTGCGGAACGAGTTCCGCAGTTGGCGCGCATAAGCCACTGATTCGTCGAGGGATATGCGCGCCACATGATGCACCTCTTGCATCGTTCGGCATCGTTCGGCATCGTTCGGCATCGTTCGGCATCGTTCGACGTTGGACGTGTGACGTGTGACGTTCGACGTGTGACGTGTGACGTTCGACGTTCGGGGCGGGAAGTCGGGTCGAGCGTCGGGCGATTTGATTCCGACCGTCTTGCGCTTCGGCTGACTTTCTTCGGCGTACGTCGAACGTCCAACGTCGAACGTCCAACGTAGCTTCACTCCAGCCCATTCTTCGCGAGAAACGCAGCGACGATCTCGAAGAGCTTCTCGTTCGTCTCGACGTACGGCATTCCGCGCGCCCCCGCCAACGGCGTCACCATCGCCTGCGGAAAGTGCTTCGTGATCCGCATCATGTCGCGGTGGCCGGCGAAGGCGCCCGCGCCGCTGTAGACGAAGAGCGCGGGCACGTCGAGGCGGGCGCGCTTGCCCCAGCGGATCTCCGGGACGGTGGCGAACCCCTGCGGGTCGCGGGCGTGCGCGTACAGGCGGCCGATCTCGAAGTCGCCGCGGTCGAGGAAGCCGCGCTCGAGGCGGAGCGCCTGTAGCCGGTCGAGCGTCGCGGCGTTGAACGGCACGTTGTTGCGATGCATCAGCGTGTCCGCGGTGAATTTCTCGCCGCGGTCGCCCTTGCGCGCCGCGCGCATCAGCCCCTCGGCATACGCCTTCTTGTCGAGGGCGGTGTCGAGCAGCAGCAGCGCCTGCACGCGATCGGGAAAGAGCTGGGCGTAGCGCATCGCGATCCAGCCGCTGGCGCCGGGCGCGAGCACCAGGAACGATTCGATCTTCATGGTCGCGCGGTAGCGATCGAGGGCGCGCACGAGACGATCGACCGGATAGATCGGGACGTCGGTCCCGTAGCCGCTGCGACCGGTCAGCGACTGGACGCTGGGGAGCGTGACGTAGGTCAGGTTCGCGGACTGCTGCAGCGGCTGCAGGTAGCCGCCGTAGATCGCGCGCGTGAAGCCGAAGGGCGGCAGGACGAGGACGTGGGGCGGCGGGCCGCGCTTCGTCTTCTTCGAGGGCACCGCCGCGACGGTTCGCGTTTCGAGCACCAGCCCCTCGTACTCACCGCGCCGCGGCGCCTCGTCCGCGGGTTTGAACCGCGCATCGTCGCGGTGCTTCGCCCACCAGGCGCGCCAGTCCGCTGCCTCCAGCAGGCAGGGCGCGGGCGTCAGCGTGCGGAGCGTCTCGACGCAGCGCAGCCGCACGCGCCGGTCGGACTCGGTCTCCAGCGCCGCGATCAGCGCCTCGACGGCGCGGCGATCGCGGTGGTGGACCAGCGCGTAGGCCGCGGCGAAGCGCACCGAGGCCTGCTTGTCCTTGCGGAGAGCGAGCCCCAGCAGCGTGGCGTTGGCGATCTCCGGCTCCAGCACGGCGGCCCAGGCGATCGCCGCCCGCACGCCGGCGCGTTCGTCGCGCAGCAGCATCGGGCGAATCTTGAAGAGCTCCTCGCCCCCCGCCTTCGCGGCCAGCGCGCGGACCGCGGCCCAGCGGGCACGCCACCCCGGCTGCGCCGCTTGCTCGGCGATCGCATCGAGGGTTTGCGCGGCGGCCGGGCCGGCAAGCAGGAAGAGCAGGACCAGCGCTCGACGCACGTCGCCCCTATCAACGCAGATTCCGGCGCGCGATTCCCGAGCGATTTCGAACGGTTGTTGCACGATCGCACGAGCCCATTCGCTCCCCCGGGCTCGAAACCACCCGATATCGTCCTGCAAACAGCGGATTTCCGGCCGTAGAACCAGAAAACCCAAGCAATCCCGGAGACTGGATCGGGTTTGGCCCACCGAGTGCTTTTAGGATCGTCGGCCTCGCGGAAGCCTGCTTCCGCCGGGTCGAACGCCCGAATCGAGAGAGAATCGCTGGGGGTCCGAAAGGACATTGTGAGAGGGCGGGGCGCGTGCAAGCGCGCTCCGCCGGGGCTTTGAGGCCAAGGGAGTTCGGCCCGGTATTGTCCGTTGGTATCGTGTCGCGAACATGGTGCTGGCGAGCAAGGTGCAAGCGCTGACGGGGGTGATCCGGGGGCACGGATCGCTCCTCGTCGCACTTTCGGGCGGCGTCGACTCGGCCGTGCTGGTGGCGCTGTCGGCGCGCGCCCTGCCCGGCCGCGTGGTGGCGGCCACGACGGTGTCGGCCGCCGTCCCCGACGAGGAGGTGGCCGAGGCCGCCCGCATCGCGGCGCTCTGCGGCGTGCCGCACCGCGTGGTGGCCACGCACGAGCTCGAGGATCCCGCCTACGCGGCGAACGACGGAAGGCGCTGCTACTTCTGCCGGCGCTCCATGTACGGCGAACTGGGCGGCGTGGCGGCCGCCGAGGGGCTCGCCCGCATTGCCGACGGCCTGCAGGCCGACGATGTCGCCGGCGACCGCCCCGGCGTCCAGGCGGCGACCGAGCACGCCGTCCTGCACCCGCTGCGCGAGGTCGGCCTCGGCAAACGCGAACTGCGCCGCCTCGCCTGGGGTCTCGGCCTGCCGGTGCACGACAAGCCCGCCCAGCCGTGTCTCGCCTCTCGGCTGCCGGTCGGCGTGCGCGTGACGGCGGCGCGCCTGGCGCAGGTCGACGCGGCCGAGCGCGTGCTGCGTGCGCGCGGCTATCGCGAGCTGCGGGTCCGCTGCGAGACCGCGCACGCCCGCATCGAGATCGGCGTCGCGGAGCTGGCGCGGGCGCGCGCGGAGGAGCAGGCGCTGATCGCCGCGGTCTGCGCCGCCGGCGGTTTCGCATCGGGCGCCCTCGACCCGCGGGGCTACTTGTTGAAGAGCGGCAGCAGCCCGTCGGGGACCGACAGCGTCACGCAGGAGAACGCGGTCGCATATGCGCGGCCCTGGGAGCGCTCCGGGCCGCGGTCGGAATCGTCCCAGTAGATGTCGCCGTTGGGTAGCTTGCGCGCGCGGCTCAGAATCCAGGGCACCCAGCGGCCGGTCCAGTGGTCCCAGTCGCGCCCTCCGGCGCGGTAGTAGACCTGCGCCGCGTAGTAGTTGCCGTAGTAGGGCCACTGGAGCGCGCGCACGCGCCGGTGCCGGTCGCGCAGGTACTCCATCCCCGCCCGCGTCGTCTTCGACGCGTACTCCGCGAAGCCGTGCATGGCGCAGAGCGCCGCCGCGGTCAGCGCCGGGGTGGAGTCGTTGCGCGTCAGCGAATAGCGGAACGAGCCGTCGGGCCGCTGCGACTGCTTGAGGTAACGCAGACCGCGCAGGTGTACCTCGCGATCGACGATGTATCCGGTGTCGCGCGCCAGACGCAGCGCCTGCACGACGGTCACCGTGATCGATCCCTCGTGGAAGGAGCTCGAGGAGGGTTCGTAGCCCCAGCCCCCGGTGAAGGTCTGCGCATCCTCGATGACGCGCACGGCGCGGCGGATCTTGGTGCGCAGGTCCGCGCGGAGCGCGCCGCTGCGCAGGCCCGACCCGTAGACCAGACAGAGCACCTGCGTGGCGTAGCCGTGTCCGTGCATGCGCGAGTCGGCGTCGGCCGCGCCGCCCCAGATGTAGCCGGACGGCTTGTTGGGCAGCGCCGAGCGCAGCGGGTTGCTCTTGAGCGGCGCCAGCGAGCAGCTCAGCAGATAGCGCACGCCGCGCTCGATGACGTCGCCGTACGGGCCACGGCCCATCTGCTCGCCCTGCGAAAGGAAGGCGAGCAGCGCGATCGAGGTCACGCCGACGCGCGCCTTGCTGCCCCAGGAGCCGTCCCGCTGCTGAATCGAGGCGAGGTAGCGCAGGCCGCCCCGGATCGCCTGGACGCGCACGCGTTCCTGCGTGCGCTCCTGGCGCGGCTCGTCCCGGGCG
>JBCDBY010000124.1:0-11848 GCA_039182715.1 Planctomycetota bacterium | reverse complement strand
GGTCAGTGGTCAGTGGTCAGTGGTTAGTGGTCAGTGGTCAGTGGTCAGTGGTCAGTGGTTAGTGGGTGGTCGGTCGGCGTGCGGCGTGCAGCCAAGATCTAAAGGAACGAAAAACTGACGACTGAAAACTGACAACTCCCTAAAAAATGAAAAGCATCATGCGCACCGACGGGGTCGTGAGCGGCAG
This sequence comes from Planctomycetota bacterium, assembly GCA_039182715.1. Taxonomy (GTDB): domain Bacteria; phylum Planctomycetota; class PLA2; order PLA2; family PLA2; genus JBCDBY01. The sequence continues at coordinate 11,661 of JBCDBY010000124.1, read as the reverse complement.
GCTGGCGCCGCGCCGGTAGGGCAGCGTCCAGCTTTCGTCGGCGTCGCGGGCAATGAGGCCCAGCGCGCCGAGCGCCCGTTCGCGCACCGGGCGCGGGTTGTTCGCGTCCGACGCGATGCGGACGAGGTCGTCGATCGCGCGCTTGTCGCCGAGCTGGCCGAGCACGCGCGTCAGCGCGGCCCGGGCGGGAGCCGACCTGGTCGTCTCCAGCGCCTTGGTCAGCGCGGGCACGACGCTCGGATCGGCGAGGTAGCCGAGCGCGAGCGCCGCCTGGTAGCGCAGCGCATCGGAAGGCGCCTCGAGCGCGAGCTTCAGCAGCGTCTCCCTCTGGCTCGCGTCGCCCAGCATGCCGAGCGCCTCGGCCGCCGCACCGCGCAGCTGCACGTCCTTGGATCCGTTGAGAATCGAGCGCAGCGTCTCCTTGCCGTCCGCATGACCACTCAGTCCCAATGCGAGGACCGCCGCCGAGCGCTCGCCGCGCTGCTTGCCGCGCGTCGCGACGGTGACGAGACGCTTGCGGATCTTCGTGCCGTCCTCGGGATAGGCACGCACGAACAGTCCGGCGGAGAGCAGGTGCCACGCCATCGCGCCCGGCTGCTTGAAGTGCCCGTCCAGCGTGCCGAGATAGAAGCGCCGCAGCTTCTTGCGCAGCTTCGCGTCCGCCTCGCTCTTGCTGCAGAGCTCGCCGACCGCGAGCGCGGCGTAGCGACGCGTCTGCAGGTCCGGGTCACGGCGGGCCGACGCCATCAGGGCATCGAGTGTTTTCGCGTCGAGCTCGGGCGAGAACGTGCCGAGCGCCAGCGCCGCGGCGGAGCGTACCTCGCGGTCGCCGCGGAAACGGCCGACCAGGCGCACCACGTCGGCGCGCGCGTCGGTCCGTACGAGCGCGGCGGGAATCGCCGCCAGCGCCTTCGTCGGCCAGCGCTCGCGCTTGAGCTGCTTGCGCAGCAGCGTGACGCACTCTTCGCGCGCCGCCTCGGGAGCGCGGCTCCCGAGGATGCCCATCGTCGTGATCGCAGCGGTGCGCAGATCGTCGTGACCGCCCTTGGTGCGCGCGAGCAGATCGGTGATCGGCTCGACGTGGGCGCCGTTGCCGGTCTCGGCGAGCGCCAGCAGCGCGAAGGCGCGTGTGCGCTCCGGGATGCCGCTCTTCTTGCCGAGCGCGGCACGGCCGGCGCCGGTGTCCTGCGCGATACCCAGCAGCGCTGCGTCGGCCCGCGCGTGGCGGCAGTGGCCGAGCGCGAGCAGCATCAGGTCGCGGTACTGGCTCTCCGGACGCTTGAGGTAGTCGAGCGTGGCGTCGACGACCGCGTCGTCGCCGTCGGTCGCCATCGCCGCCGCCATGATCGCGCTGGCGCGCAGCTCGTCGGTGCCGCCGGAGAGGCTGCGGAAGAGCGGGACGAGCTGCTTGCCGATCGTCTCCGCGCCGGGGCGACGGGCGGTCGCGTCGCCGTGGTAGCGACCGCGCAGGCTCAGGTAGGCGTCGCGATTGCTGCGCCACCAGAGCTGCCAGGAGCCGAGATCGGTGCTGCCGCGCGGTCGGCGCGGTCCCGCTTCGTTGCCGCCGCCGCTCTCGTTGCCCGGCGCGGCGCCGCCGGTGTCGGCGGGGGTGTCGTGGCCTTCATCCTGCTCCGGACGCTCCACCTCCTCGTCGGAGGGGCCCATCTGCGGATTGCCGAAGCCGTCGCCACCGCCATCGTCGACGATGCTCGGCGCCTGGATGAAGGCGGCGTCGTCGATCGTAAGGCCGTGGCGTTCGAGCCACGAGGCGAGGCGCACGTCGCCGGTCAGGTGCGCGACGTACGCATGGTTGTCCTCGTGCGCGAGCGCTTCGATGAGCCCCGGTTCGCCGCTGACGTCGACCGCGTGCGCGAGCGCACAGCGGGTTCCGTACTCGTCGATGAAGTAGGGCAGCGCATATTGCGGCAGCTTCGAGTTGAACGTGAAGGCGCCACGCTGCGCGTAGTCGCGCAGGCTCGCGAGCACCTGTGTGCGCCGCGTGCGTTGTGATTCGGTCAGGTGGTCGACCGGCGCCGACTCGAGTTCGGCGAGCACGACCGCGAGGTGTGCGCGCTTCTCGGCGACGACCGTGGGACCATTGGACGGTCGCTGCGATGCATGCATCACCCACGCGACAACCAGAAGCGCGAGGGCGACAGCCAATCGTTGTTTCATTCGATCTCCTCCAGCACGTATGTGCCGCGAGGAGCGCGCTACGGGACAACGATTTTCGCGATGCGCCGGCGTTACCGAATCACCCCACGTCAAATGCAAGCGGACGCGGAGCATTCCTGCATCCGCGTCCGCAAAAGGTAGCGTTGAAAAATCTAGAAGCCGTTCTCGAACGTGACTTCGTCGAGCGGAAGCTGGCCCGGCTTCGGCCACGGATCCTTCGTGCCCTTGCCGACGGCGATCATCGGACCCATCACGTGGTCGTCCGGCAGGTTGATGAGCTTGGCGACCTCGTCGATGTCGTAGCCGATCATCGGGCAGGACTCGTAGCCCATCGCCTTCGCGGACACCATGATGGTCTGCGCGGCCATGCCGATCGAGCGCTGCGCCTCGTCGCGCTGCAGGTCCTCGCGGCCCTCGTGGAAGGGGCCCATCCAGCCGACGAGCAGGTCGGCGACCTCCTGGGGCGCGTTCTTCCAGTAGCGCGCCGGCTCCTTGGCCCACGCCTTTACGTCCCCGGTGAGCAGCAGCAGCAGCGAGGCGTCGGTGATCTGCGCCTGGTCGTTGCCGAAGTCGGTCCGGATCTTCTGCCGGAGCTCGGGATCGCGCAGGATGATGAAGCGCCAGTGCTGGATGTTGAAGCTGGTGGGGGACTGGATGGCCGCCTCCAGCAGCTTCTTTTCCTCCTCGGCGGTGAGCTTGTGGTCGGGGTCGAAGTGCTTGACGGCGCGGCGGCCGTAGATCGCATCGAAAGTATCCATCGTGCGACCTACGATGCCGCCGGCCCGCGTGGGGTTTCTCGGAACCGGATAAAGACACGCAACCCGACCCGCCGCGGGATCGCTAGAATTCGGCCACCGGCGCGCCGGAAGCAGAAATGTCCGAGCACCCTGACAGGCCCGACGAGAAAAATCCGTTCCCTGTGACGGAGGTGCTGGCCGAGTTGCGCGCGGGGCGCGAGGGCGCCCGGGAAGAGCTGTTTCGGGTGCTCTTGAGCGAGCTTCGCCGCATCGCCGGTGCGCATATGCGCGGACAGTCGTCGGAACACACGCTCCAGCCCACGGCGCTGGTCAACGAGGCGTACATGCGTCTTCTGGGGGGGCGGTCTACCGACTGGAAGGACCGCGCGCACTTTCTCGCGACCGCCTCCCGCGCCATGCGGTCGATCCTCATCGACCACGCCCGCGCCCGCGGCGCGGCTCGGCGTGGGGGCGAGCGCCCCAAACCGTTGGTGCACGCCGACCAGGCGCCGATCACCGGTCCCAATCTCGATCTGCTCGCGCTCGACGAGGCCTTGACGAAGTTCGCGGCGATCTCGCCCGAGCGCGCGCAGGTCGTCGAGCTGAAGTTCTTCGGCGGGCTTACCAACGAGGAGACGGCGCGCGTCCTCGGCGTCGCCGAGCGCACCGTCTACCGCATGTGGGAATACAGCCGCGCCTGGCTGCACACCGAGCTCAAGTCGTGAACGAGGAGCAGCTGACCCGCGTCGAGGAACTCTACCTCGGCGCGCTCGAGCGCGAGCCGGACGAGCGCGCGGCCTATCTCGACGAAGCGTGCAACGGCGACGCCGAGGTCCGCGCGGAGGTCGAGCGCGTGTTGGCGTCGCACTCGGCGATGGGCTCGTTCCTCGAGTCGCCCGCCTTCCTCGCGCTGGAACGCGAGCCGCTGCCGGCGGGTACGCAGGTCGGGCGCTACGAGATCCTCGAGATGATCGCGGAGGGTGGCTCGGGCGAGGTCTATCTCGCGCGCCAGTCGCGCCCGCGCCGCCGCGTGGCGCTCAAGCGCATGCGCGCGCTGCTCGAGACCGACGAGAGCATTCGCGACTTCCTGAAGGAGGCGGAGATCGCGGCGCGCCTCAAACACCCCGGGGTGGCGCACGTCTACGAAGCAGGTATGCACGCGGGCGTGCCGTACTTCGCGATGGAGTACGTCGACGGAGCCGAGACGGTCGTCTCCCGCCGGCTCGATCCGCGCGACGCGGTCCAGCTATTCCTGAGAATCTGCGAGGCCGTGCAGCACGGCCACCAGCGAGGCGTGATTCACCGCGACCTCAAGCCGGGGAACGTACTGATCGACGCGCAGGGGCAGCCGAAGGTGATCGACTTCGGCATCGCGCTGAGTGGCGACGGGCCGGCGTCCACGGCCGGCACGGTGCCTTACATGAGCCCCGAGCAGGTCGACGGCGAAGCGGACGTGCGGAGTGACGTCTACTCCCTCGGCGTGCTGCTCTATGAGCTGCTCCAGGGCGGGCGACCGCGTGACCTCGACGGGCTCAGCGCCGCCGAGGCGGCGGCTCGGGTGCGGTCCGAGCCGCTGCCGTCGTTCGCACCCGCCGACCTCTCGTCCATCGTGGCGAAGGCGGCCGCGCCGGCGCCGGAGCACCGCTACGCCTCGGTCGGCGAGATGACGGCGGACCTGCGCCGCTATCTGGAGCGCCGTCCGGTGCTCGCGTACGACGGGGGGTTGCTCTACCAGTGGGGCCGACTTGCGCGGCGGCACCGGGCGGCGCTCGCGGCGACCCTGCTGATCGTCGTCGTCTGCATCGGTGCGGCCGTCGTGTCGACGCGCCAGGCGATGCGCGCGGAACGCGAACGCACCGCGGCGGATTGGCAGGCGTACCTCGGCAACATCTCCGCGGCGGAGGCGGCGCTGCGCATCTTTGATCTGGCCGAAGCGCGCCGCCGACTCGAACGCATCCCGGTTCCGCAGCGCGCGTGGGAGTGGCGACACCTGCACGCACGCACCGAGCGTGGCGTGCCGGAGTATCGGGTGCCGGGGCGGTACCTGCAGGCGGGCGCGGCGGGCCCGAACGGATTGCTCGCGGCGGTCGGATTGAGCGAGCCGATGCGCTGGTGGATCTGGGTTCACGACAGCCGGACGAAGAAGACGCTCATCGAACGGCAGGGGCGCTTCGGCTTCGCCTTCGGCATGGCGTTCCACCCCGCCGGCAAGCTGCTCGTCGTGGGCGATCGCACCGGCCGCCTGCTGCGCTTCGGGCTGCCGGACGGCGAGGAGCTTCCGCCGCTGCAGGGGCCGGCGGCGCTCATCAACGAACTCGCCTTCGCGCCGGATGGAGCGCGCCTCGCGTCGGCCGCGCGCGACGGATCGATCACGATCTGGCGCGTGCCGGCGTGGACGCAGCGCGTGTTGACCGGTCACACCGACCGCGCCATCTGCCTCTGCTTCGATCCTTCGGGCGACGCACTCTGGAGCGGGAGCCGGGACGGGGAGATTCGCCGCTGGAATCTCGCGGACGGGAAGACGACGAAGGTGCTACGCGGTCACCAGGGGAGCGTCGAGAGCATCGCGCTGACCGCGGACGGTAAGACCCTGCTTTCGGTCTCGCGCGACCGCACGCTGCGCTTCTGGGATGCGGCCACGGGGAGCGAAATCGGACGGCGGCAGGCGCACGGCGCCAACGTCCGCTCCGTCGCGGTGCACCCGACGAAGCCCTGGGTGGCCACCGGTTCGTACGACGGCACGTCGGCGATCTGGGATCTGCACCGCCGCGAACGGCTCTTCCTCGTGCCGAACCCCGGCGGCTCGGTGATGCGCGTCTTCTTTGACCCGGAGGGCAAAGAACTCCTGAGCTTCGGTGGATCGGGCACGGTTCGTCGTTGGAACCCCGAGCGTCCCGACGCGGTGCCGACGCTGCGCGGTCATACCGATACCCTCGACCGGCTGGCGTTCGTGGACGGTGGTCGCCGGCTCGTGTCGCGCAACCGCGTCGGCGAACTCTGTCTGTGGGACGTCGAGTCGCGCCGACTCGTCTGGCCGCGCAAGGCCGCGCGGCGCCGCGCGCCGCTCGGCGCCGGCGACGACGGCCTGCTGGTCGCGCCGACGAGCACCGGCGCGCTGCGCGTGCGCATGTCCGACGGAAGCGACGTGCCCTGGACGGGCGAGCAGCCGGCGTTGCGCGACGGCGTGCAGCAGGGTGCCTACGTGGTCGGCGTGGCGGACGATGCGACAGTCGAGCGCGCGCATCTCGAGGCCGGCGCCGTGGCGCGCGCCACGATCGCGAATGAGAATGTGGATGGCGTGCGGATGGAGCCGGGCGAGGGCGTCACGCTGGCGTTCACGCGCACGGGTCGCGTCTTCCTGCTCGAAGGCGAAGGACTCCGGCAAGGAGCGCACAGCCGTCCGCACGAGGAACGCATCTTTGATGCGGCGTATTCGCCCGACGGAGCCCTGATCGCGACCGCATCGGCCGACGCGACGCTCGCGCTCCTCGACGCGCGCACACTCGAGATCCGAGCGCGCCTGCGAGGTCACCGGCAGCGCGTGCACTGCGTCGCCTTCTCTCCCGATGGCAAACGCCTCGCGAGCGGCAGCGAGGACGGCACCATCCGGCTGTGGGACACCGAATCGGGCGATCAGGTCGTGATTCTGCGTGCACAGAGCGGTCCGACGCACGCGCTCGCCTTCTCGCCGGACGGATCGACGCTCGCCAGCGGCCACGGCCACTGGGAGGACGCCGCGAGCGTGAAGATCAAGCTCTGGTCGACGCGCTAGACTTGGTGCCTTGCCGGAACTTCCCGAAGTCGAAACCGTCGCGCGCCATATTCGTCCCGATCTCGAGGGGCGGCGCATCGAGAGCGTCACCGTGCGCTGGCGTCGTACGCTGGGCGACCTGACGCCGAAGCAGTACCGCGACCGCGTCGTGGGCGCCACGATCGAGCGCGTTGGGCGGCGTGCGAAGTACCTCGTCTTCGATCTCGGCAGCCGCGGCAGCCTTGTCGGGCACCTGCGCATGACGGGGCGCATGGAGGTCGGCACCGAGCCCGGCGCCTACGCCGTGGTCACCTTCGACCTCGACGACGGGCGGCCGTGGCACTTCTTCGACGTGCGCAAGTTCGGGCGCCTGGTCTGGGCGGAGAAGCCGGAGGACGCCTTCCCGCCGCTCGGCCCCGAGCCGCTCGGCGATACGTTCACCGCGGACTGGTTTCGCGCCGCGCTGAAGCGACGACGCCGCCAGCTCAAGCCGCTGTTGCTCGACCAGTCCTTCCTGGCGGGCCTCGGCAACATCTACGTCGACGAATCGCTCTTTCTCGCCGGGCTGCATCCGCTGCGCGCCGCGCACACGCTGCGCAAGCCGGCCGCCGACCGACTGCATGGTGCGATCCGCGACGTCCTCGCCGCGGCGGTGGAGCACGAGGGTTCGACCTTCGACGCCTTCTACCGGACGCCGGAGGGGCAGCCGGGCAGCTATCAGCACAAGTTCCGCGTGTACGGACGCACCGGCAAGCCGTGCCGGACCTGCGGCGCGACGATTCGGCGCCTGGTCGTCGGGCAGCGTGGCACCCACGTCTGCCCCCGGTGCCAGCGGGCGCCGCGCATCCGGTAGGCTGCGGGCATGCGTCGCTTCCTCACCTGCCTCGCCTGGGTCCTGCTTGCCTGGAGCGCCACGATTCCGGGCTCGCTTTTCGGGCCCGACGACTGGTTCGATCAGTTGGCCCGACCGTCGTGGATGCCGCCGGGCTGGGTGTTCGGTGTGGTCTGGTCCGTGCTGTACACCCTCATGGGCATCGCGGCGTGGATGGTGTGGGACAAGGGCGAGGGGCGGCAGCGCCCGCTGACGCTCTGGGGCGTGCAGCTCGTGCTCAATGCCGCGTGGACGCCGCTGTTCTTCGGCGCGCGGCAGATCTTCCCCGCGCTGATCCTGATCGCGGTGCTCTGGTTCGTTCTGCTCACGACGATCCTCGCCTTCCGCCGGGCGAGCGGCATCGCGGCGGCGCTGCTGTTGCCCTACCTCGTCTGGATCACGATCGCGACGGCGCTCAACTTCGAGATCTGGCGGTTGAACTCGTAGAATCGGGCGCATGGACACGATCGGCCTCAACTACGACGTGCGTCCCGAGCGGCGCGAAGACTTCCGCAACTACGCCCACGCCGTGCTCGGCGCCATGGACGGGTTCGACGGTCATCAGCAGACCAAGCTCTACGTCGACGACGCCGACGAGAACTCGTTCATGATCTACTCCGCCTGGGAGACCTTCGACAAGTTCAAGGCGTTCATGGGTTCCGATGCGTTCAAGCAGGTCACCATGGACACCAAGGACATGCTGAGCCGCCGCCCGAAGCACACGGTCTATCGCGTGTCGGCGGAGATGTGATGGGAAGGGCCAGGGGCTAGGGGCCAGGAGCCAGGGGCACGAAGCGGAGGTCACGGGCCGCCCGTGGCCCTTTTCCATCCGATCGCCACCGGAGTTCGATCGCCTCGATTCGCAGGCCGGCCCATGCGGGCCCTGTGCCCTCCGCGAGCTCCGCGGTTCCTCGGCGCTCTCCGCGCTTCACCATCGAGCGCTCGAGGAGTCCGGAGACGAAGGCCCACCAACCCGCGACCCCGGCCCTAAAACCGCAAGATCCACCGCACAATGACCGCATTCATCGTGCCGCTCCCGGTGGGCGCGTCCTCGATGTCGGCGTAGACGTAGTTGAAGAGCACGCGTGCATTGGGGTTCCAGTACCAGTTGAGCCCCGCGGTGATGCTCTGGATCTTGCCGCCGTTCACGGCGCCGTCGTCGAGATCCGTGGCATCCCATCGCACCGCGATCTCCCACGCGCCCCGGCCGTCGCCGAAGTTCGTGGTGGGCCGGTTCATGCCCCAGACCGCGCGATGCCCCGCCCAGACGCGTCGTTCGCCGGTGAGAAACCAGCCGACCTGCACGTAGACGCCGCTGAGCAGCGGGTCGCCCTCCGCGTTCGGACGCGCCCAGTTCGCTTCGGCGTGCGCGTGCACGGAGCCGAAGCGGGCGGCCGCCTCGACGCCGATCCGCCACGCGTCGTCGGCCTCGATGGCGCCGGTGTCGACCGCGCGGATGCCCAGGCTCGTCGCGGGCCGCGCGCCATAGCGCACGCGTTGGCCGGACATGCGCAGGTTCTGGTAATCGAACGCGACCGCGAGCCAGACGAACGAGTCCTCGCGCTCGACCGGCAGTCCGCCGAAGCGCACGGCGAATCCCCAGCCGCCTTCCCCGCTCGCGCGGGCGCTCGCGTTGGTATCGAAGAACGTCCCCACGGCGAGCCAGATCCGCTTCGCCTCGCCGAATCGCCCCCGCCAGCCGATGCCGGCGTCGTAGCCGGGTTGGAACGCTTCCGCGGCCGGCGCGCGGGCGACGAAGGTCCGGTCGTTCGAACTCGTGAGGATGTCGAGACCGAACGGGCGACGGAAGTGGCCGATGCGGACGAAACCCGGCCCGACGTTCTTGAGGCCGATGTAGACATCGCGCAAGGCGGGCGATCCGGTGGCGAAGTCCGCTTCGACCCAGAAACTGACCCGGCGGTTCAGGTGCCCCTTGATGCCGAGCCAGACGCGCGCGAAGCCGACGTGGTTCTGCGTCAAGGCGGGGGCAAGACCCGAATCGGAGTCGCGCCCGTCGAGATCGAACTGCAATCGCCCCGTCGGCTGCACCCGGAACGCGTCGTCGACGCTGTCCGCGATCACGCCGCGTTCCCAGCGGAACGACATGTCGGTTTCCTGCAGATACGCCTCCACTTCGGACTCGAGCGAAGTGGAGGCGAGCAGGATCAGCAGGGTGGCCACGCGCGCGACAGGTTCGCAGACGCGCGGACCGAAGCAAACAACTACCGCGCCTTGAGCGCACTCTCCACGTGGTCGCGGCAGCCGCACCAGTTGTCGGGGAGCAGGCCGATGGGTCCGGGGGCAGGCGCCGCCACCGCCTGCGTGGACGGCGCACGGGGGATCCGCACGAACGGATGCACGAGCAGGACGTTCGCCTGCCCGGGCGTAATGACGGGATCGAACGGCAGCACCTGCCAGTGCATCAGATAGCGATTGCCGACGATCGGGCAGTCCGCACTCGTGCCGGTGGCGGGGCACTCCGCCGTGTCGCCGATGATGTCGTGGCTTCCGGTGCGCTCCACCGTGTGGAAGAGCCCCATGAAGTGGCCGATCTCGTGGGCGGTGACATATCCCGACGTCGCGACCGAGCCGAAGTCGTAATCGACCATCACGCCGGAGTTGCGCGTGCCGTTGATGGTCGGGCCGCCGATGCGGGCGGCGACGCCCAGTACGCCGTTGCCGAACGCGGTGCGCACGAAGAAGAGGTTGAGCCGTTCTTCCGTGGCGATCGACGACTGCGTCAGTAGCTCGCGGAACTGGCCGTCGCTGGTGATGTCGTCGAATCGCGCTTCGTCGAGCGTGTAGTAGCCGATGTCGCCGAGCCGCAGACCTCGGCTCGAGAAGATGCGATCGGTCTCCGCGAGGATGCCCTGCAGGCGCGCGTCGGTCTCGTCGACCTCGAGTCCTTGCGCGAGGAAGACATTGAGCGCGAGTTCGCCGGTGACCGCCGTCGCGTCGGGCCGGTTGAGCACGATGGCGCGCACTTGCAGGGACGACGTGCTCCCGGTGAAGCGGCGCAGACGGAATCGGTAGGTGCCGCCGCCGGGCACGAGCTGCACCTCGTCGTCGTCGGAGTTCGGCAGCGTGGCCGCGAAGCTGCGCGTGGTCGGGAGCCAGAAGAACGGACCGGTGAGGCTGGCGTTCTCGTAGACCACGCCGTCCGGACCCTCGAGCAGTCCGAGGCCGAGGAGTGACCCACTGTCGTCGGTCGCCTCGATCGTGAGGCTGACCGCATCGGGGCCCAGCTCGACTTCGAGAATGTCGCTCGCGCCGCCGACCAGTGTCACGGCACCGAACTCGGTGATCTCACGTTCCTGGAAGACGGGCGGCTCCACGGTGACGGGGACGCGCACGGCGCCCGCGCTGGTTTCCACGACTGCTTCGAGATCGAGCGTGGTCGCCGGGAGCGCGATGACCTCGAGGGTGAAGAAGAGCGCGTCGCCGGGGGCGAGCGTGGCGGGGAGCGGAGGCGCGATCGCCCGCAGTTCCTCCGGCAGCGTGGCAAGCGCGCCCACGGTGATCGGCGTGACCGCGCTCCGGTTGGTGATCGTCAGGACCTGCGAGCCGAGCGCATCGAACGCCAGACGGGCGGGCGTGGTGGTGAGCTGCGGTGATTCCGCTTCGGCCGAAACGGTGACGCGCACGTCCTGTGTGCGGTTGCTCGAGAGCTGACGCCAGCGCAGGACGAACTCCCCCGCGAGCGTGTCCGGTCCGGGCGGCGTCACGACGACATCGAGCGTTTGGGATGCGTCGCCGTCCACGCGGGCGGCTGCGAACGCGAGTGAGAACGGCTCTGATAGCTCCTCGAGAAGCGTGAGCTCCGCGCGTGAAGCGAACGGATTCGTGAGCGTGAGGGAAGCGGTGGTCGGCTGGTCCGCTCGCACCACCGAGAACGCAAGGGAGCGCGTGGTGTCCGGAAGCGGGGGGAGCGGGGCGTCGTTGCTGCCGCCGCACGCGGCGAGAAGCAGGAGGGGCAGGACGTGGGCGCGGGTCATGCACCGCGTCGTTGCAAGGCGGACTCCCAGCCGACGCCCCAGCCGGGGCAGCCGACGGAACCGCGCTTGCAACGACGCGGTGCATGACCCGCGCCCACGTCCTGCCCCTCCTGCTTCTCGCCGCGTGCGGCG
>JBCDBY010000123.1:0-11874 GCA_039182715.1 Planctomycetota bacterium | reverse complement strand
GGACGGACCACCGACGCCTGGATGCGGGCGGCTGCGTTGGGAGTCCAGCGGCGCTGGGATTGAATGGTGGGCTTCGGGAGTCCGCAGCACCCGGCTCCCGGCCCCCAGCCCCCGGCCGGCTGCTCCTGGCCCTAGCTCCTGGCGCCTTGCCTTCCTAAGCTGTGCAACGGGCGTGCGAGGCACGTTTCACCTTTGGAGGGTCTCCATGCGATATGACGTTGTGGCGGCCGTACTCGGCATCGTGGTCGGGGCGGCGACGCTGGCGGTAGGGGAAGGCGAGGACGAGCTGCGGGACGAGCTCGCGGAGCTGCAGCGGCAGGCCGCTCGGCTGCGGGCGAAGACATTCGTCGCCGAAGACGTCCCCGACACGGATCCGATCGGCCAGTCGCTGGCTTTCTTTCCGGTCGAGGATCTCACCGGTCCGCGCGAGTATTTCCTCGCACCGACCAATGAATTCCTGAACGAGGACGACGAGTCGCCCATGTTCGGCGGGCAGTCCGAGGAGGCGCCGCAGGAGTTCGGCACGATCGAGGAGTTGGCCGAGCTGATCCGGACGTCCGTGCAGCCGGAGAGCTGGGAAGAGGCGACGATGATGCCCCAGGGGCACTTTCTCATCGCGTACCACACGCCGGCTCTGCATCAGCAGATCCAGGACTTCCTCGACGACCAGCTTCGCAAGCGCGTGCACCGCGGCTACCAGCTCGATTTCGAGGTGCTGGAGGTCCGCGCGCGCGACGTCCCGCAGGTGGATGCCGGCGCGCCGCTGACGAACGCGCAGCGCACCGCGCTGGAGGCGACCTTCGAGTCGGACGGCAAGCGGGTCTTCGCGATTCGCGGCAACGGCAGCTTCCTCGGCCGCATGGTGGTCTGGCACGGCAAGCAGGTGGCCGTACTGGCCGACGCGGACGTCGAGGTCGCCCAGACGGCGATCACCGCCGATCCGTTGGTGCAGGTCGTCCAGGCGGGCGGATTCGTCGCCGCCGAGGCGCAACTCCGTCCCGACAACCGGATCGCGCTCGACCTGGAGCTGCGGCTGACCGAGCTGGATCGCATCGGCCGTCACGAGACCGAAAAGTGCGGCGTTCTGGATCTGCCCCACACGGTCGACCAGAAGGCCCAGGCGGACCTGCAGGTGGAGCCGGGCAAGTGGTACATCGCCGGCGAGTCGGCGCGCGGGGAGGGCCGCATGCGGCTGTTTCTCGTACGGGCCCAGCTGATCGAGAGAGGGGGTGCGCGATGATCCGTGCCACCGCCGTCTTCCTCGCGGCCGTGCTGCTCGCGACCGTCACGGTCTCCGGGCAGGAGGGTGAAGCCGAGAAACTGCGCGAGAGGATCCGCGCGTTGACCGAACTGCTCGAGCAACGAGCCGACGCCGAGGTGGACCCGGCGCGCGAGGCGAAGAAGCCGCGCCTGCGCGTCTACGACGTGGCTGACCTTTGCAAGGTGACCTACGGGGCGCAGCCCGAGGCGGTCTACCTCGTGCCGTCGAAGTTCACCCCGCCCGAGCAATCGGAGCCGGCCTGGACCGTACGCGGATTCGAGATCGACGCGTTGATCGACATGGTGCGGTCCACGATCGAGCCGGCGAGCTGGGAAACGATCGAGGGTGCCGAGATTCAGGTGAAGACGGGGCGGTTGTTCATCTACACGATCGACCGCGTGCACAAGAAGATCGAGCGCTTCCTCAAGCGCCTCCGTGGCGTGGCGGACCGCCGCCTCACCGTGGAGATCACCGCCGTGCCGGTAACCGAGGCCGATTGGACGCTGCTCGGCAACCGTCCGCGCGAGCTGACGGACGCGGAGGCGAAGGCGATGACCAGCCGCAAGGCCCTCGGCCGCGCCCGCATCCAGGGGCAGAGCGGGATGACCCTCACCCAGCGATTCGGCCGGAAGGTTTCGTACCTGATGGACTACGACGTCGAGATCGCGCAGGAAGCCTCCATCGGCGACCCGATTCGTCGCTCCGCGTTCGACGGCACGATCGTCAACCTGATGCCGATGCTGGACGAGTCGGCGAACGGTGTGCGCCTCGACGTGCAGTTGTATCGTTCCCACATTCCCAAGCCGATTCGCCGGGTCGACACCGAGCACGGCCCGCTGGAGCTGCCCACCATGGAGTTGACCAAGGTGCAGAGCTCGGCGTGGTATCCGCTCGGCAAGACCTGCATCGTCGGCGGCGGACTCGCGGGCGACACGCCGTGCGTGTTCCTCGTGAAGGTGACGCGAAAGCCGCGGGGGTAGCGTTCGTGGAGATCGAGGCCCGTGCCGTCCGTGCGCGGGCCACGATCGACACGGGGAGGGGCTCGATGCGAAGAGACGTGGTCGCCGCCGTGCTCGGCATCGTGGTCGGTGCGGCGACGCTGGCGGGCGGGCAGGACAACAAGGAGTTGCGCGACGAGCTCCGGGAGCTCCAGCGCCAGGCGGCGCGGCTCGCGTCCGTGAGTCGCGACCCGGTGGAAGTTCCGGCGAGTGTTCCGGTCCGCGAGACGGGGTTCGAGCTGACGTTCTTCCCGGTCAACGACCTGACCGCGCCCCATGTCGACTATCCCGCGCCGGCGAACGCCTACATCCAGGAGAACATCCATGCTCCCCTGATCGTGGGGATCGAGCGGGTGGAGCATCAGCCCTTCGGAACGATCGGAGACATCGCCGAGCTCGTCGTAACCTCGGTCGAGCCCACTCTCTGGGAGCATGCGCGGCTGACTCCGCAAGGCCGTTTCCTGATTGCGTTCCAGACCCGAGCGGTCAACGAGAAGGTCGGTCGTTTCCTCGAGAGTCTGCGCGCGCGAATCCATCGCTCGGTCCGAATCGAGTGCGAGATGCTCGACCTCCCGGCGCGGCTGGTCAACGGCCTGGCGTCGGGCGAAGAGCTGAGCGACGCGCAGCGCACGGCAATCGATGGGGCGCTGGAGGCGAGAGGCAAGCGGATCTTCGCCGCGAGCGCCCTCGGAACCCTCGGGGCGCAGCTCGTCGTGCGGCATGGAAGGCAGATCGCCGTGCTCGCCGACAACAACGTCGAGGTGGCACACACCGCCTCGACCGCGGACCCCGTCATCCAAATCGTCGAGGCGGGCGGATCGCTGGCGGCGCGCGCGTACGCGCGACCCGACCGGAGCCTCGCGATGGATGTTGACTTCCGGCACAACGAGCTGCTGGGCATTCGGCGGCACGAAACCAAGCGGACGGGGGTGATGGACATGCCGGATGTCCGAGACATGAACCTCTCGACCGAGCTGACGGTCAAGCCGGGGCGCTGGGCCGTTGCCGGACAGGCGGCGCGCGACGACGGGCGCGTCCGTATCGTTCTCGTGCGCGGTTGGCTCCTCGAGCGTGGGGGGGCGGGCCCGTGATTCGATTCGGCGTCATCTTCCTGGTCGCCGCGATGCTGAGCGCGATCACCGTGTCCGGGCAGGACGAGGACGGCCCGGGGCTGCGGGAGCGGATTCGCCAACTGACCGAGGATCTCGAGGCGCAGGCGGATGCCCGGCGTCGGCCGGATGGCAACGACGAAGGGAAGGACCACGTACGCGTCGTGCGGCGGACCTACGACGTCCGGGACCTGGTCCGGCCGCGTCGCGAGCGCAGGGAGAGGCTGTTCGAACTGCTGCCTTCGAATTACCAGCCGCCCGAAGAGGCGGAGTTCCCCGAGGACCTCTCGAGCATCGATCTCGACTCGCTGATCGACATGATCCGGACGACCATCGAACCGGCGTCGTGGGAGACCGTCGAGAACGCCGACATCCAGGTGAGGGCGGGTCACCTCATGATCCACACCATCCCGCGCGTGCAGGGCAAGGTCGAGGCGTTCCTCGACCGCGTGCGCAGGTTTGTCGACCGTGAGCTCAAGGTGGAGATTCTCGCGGTCCCGGTCGAGCCGGGTGACGACGCTCTGTTCGGCAACCGGCCGCGGGAATTGACGGAGCCGGAAGCGACGGCCATGCGCGCCCGCACGTCACTCGGACGCGCCCTTCTCCAGGGAGCCAGCGGCAAGGCCATGGCGCACAGTTTCGGCCGGAATATCGCCTACCTGTCCGATTACGACGTGAACATCGCGCAGGAGGCGACGATCGGCAATCCGATCACGAGCCGTGTCTTCCACGGGACGATCGTGAACGTCATCGCGATGTGGGACGACGGCGGGCAGGGCGCACGACTCGACGTGGAACTGTCGCGCACGTCCGTGGCGCAGCCGATGCGGCGCGTCGACACGGAGCACGGCCCGCTCGAGCTGGCCACCATGGAGCTGACCCGGGTGCAGAGCTCCGCGTGGTACCCGCTCGGCAAGACCTGCGTCATCGGAGGCGGTCTGGCGGGCGATACGCCCTGCCTGTTTCTGGTCAAGGTGACGCGAAAGCCGCAGGGGTAGCCGAGAGGAACCGTGATTCGGTTGGACGTGGGACGCTGAACGTCGAACGTCCCGCGTCAAACATGCCGAGTCGGGCGGCCGCGCGGCGACGGGCGTGCGTCTCCCGGTAACCCTTGGGTTCCCGACTTAAGATGGGCCTATGCCCATCGACGCCAAGGACACCCTCTCGACTCCCCTCGGCGAGCGCACGATCTATCGTCTGGATCGCGTGCTCGACGAGGCGCACGCCGCCTCCCTGCCGTACTCGATTCGGGTGCTGCTGGAAGCGTGCGTCCGGCATTGCGACGGCTTCGTCGTGACCGAGGACCACGTCCGCGCGCTGGCGAACTACGACGCGCGCAACGTGGGGGAGACGGAGATCGCCTTCAAGCCGGGGCGCGTGGTCCTGCAGGACTTCACCGGCGTGCCGGCGGTGGTCGACCTGGCCGCGATGCGCTCGGGCATCGTCCGCATGACGGGCGACGAGGCATCGGCCAATAAGGTCAACCCGCTGGTCCCCTGCGACCTGGTCATCGACCACTCGGTGCAGGTCGACGCGTTCAACTCCGGCATGGCGCTGCAGATCAACTCCGAGAAGGAGTTCGAACGCAACCGCGAGCGGTACGAGTTCCTGAAGTGGGGCCAGCAGGCGTTCAACAACTTTCGCGTGGTTCCGCCGGCGACGGGCATCGTCCACCAGGTCAACCTCGAGTACCTCGCCAAGGTCGTCTGGCCGGGCGAGGACGGCACGCTCTACCCCGACTCGCTAGTCGGCACCGACAGCCACACGACGATGATCAACGGTCTCGGCGTGGTCGGCTGGGGCGTGGGCGGCATCGAGGCCGAGGCGGTCATGCTCGGCCAGCCGATCTACATGCTCATCCCCGAGGTGGTGGGCGTGCGCCTCTCCGGCGCACTGCCCGAGGGCGCGACGGCGACCGACATGGTGCTGCGCGTCACCGAGATCCTGCGCGCGCACGGCGTCGTCGGCAAGTTCGTCGAGTTCTTCGGTCCGGGCCTCGCGTCGATGCCGCTCGCCGACCGCGCGACGATCGCCAACATGGCGCCGGAGTACGGCGCGACGATGGGCTTCTTCCCCGTCGACGAGCGCACGCTGGAGTACATGGATCTGTCCGGACGCGACGAGGAACTCATCCGCACCGTCGAGCTCTACTGCAAGGAGCAGGGGCTCTGGCGCGACGATGAACGGGATGTCGTCTACACCGACACGCTCGAGCTCGACCTCGGCACGATCGAGCCGTCGCTCGCCGGTCCGAAGCGCCCGCAGGACCGTATCTCCCTTTCGAACATGCAGGGGCAGTGGAAGAGCGATCTCGACCAGACCTTCGGCAAGGGCGAGAGCACCAACGGGCACGTGCCGGTCGAGTACGAGGGGCAGAACTTCGACCTCGAGAACGGCAACGTCGTCATCGCCGCGATCACCTCGTGCACGAACACCTCCAACCCGTCCGTCATGGTGGCGGCCGGCCTGGTCGCCCGCAAGGCGAACGCGCGCGGCCTCGAGCGCAAGCCGTGGGTAAAGACCTCGCTCGCGCCCGGGTCGAAGGTGGTGACCGAGTACTACGAGACGTCGGGGCTCGACAAGGACCTCAATGCGATGGGGTTCTTCAACGTCGGCTACGGCTGCACGACCTGCATCGGCAACTCCGGGCCGCTGCCCGGCCCGATCGCGCACGCGGTCGATCAGGGCGATCTCGTCGTCGCCTCGGTGCTCTCCGGCAACCGCAACTTCGAAGGCCGCGTGAACCCGCACGTGAAGGCGAACTACCTCGCGTCGCCGCCGCTGGTCGTTGCCTACGCGATCGCGGGTACCGTCGACATCGACTTCGAGAGCGAGCCGATCGGCCACGATCCCGACGGCACGCCGATCTTCCTCAAGGACATCTGGCCGACGCAGGACGAGGTCGCCGAGGTGGTGGGCCAGTCGCTGACGCGCGACCAGTTCCAGGAGCAGTACGCCGACGTCTTCGGCGGCTCGCCGGAGTGGAGGGCGATCCCCGCCAGCGAGGGCGCGCTCTACGGTTGGGACGCGGAGTCGACCTACGTGCAGGAGCCGCCCTTCTTCACCGATCTCTCGCCGGAGCCCGCCCCGATCGCCTCGATCGAGGGCGCGCGCTGTCTCGCGAAGCTGGGAGACTCGGTGACCACCGACCACATCAGTCCGGCCGGCGCGATCGCGCGCGGCACGCCGGCGGCGCAGTACCTCGACGAGCACAACGTGCCGGTGGGGCTCTACAACTCCTACGGGTCGCGGCGCGGCAACGACCGGGTCATGACGCGCGGCACCTTCGCCAACATCCGCGTCCGAAACCAGCTCGCGCCGGGGACGGAGGGCGGCTACACCGCCGACTTCACGAAGGACGGCGAGGTCTCCTTCATCTACGACGCCGCGCTGAACTACCGCGAAGC
This sequence comes from Planctomycetota bacterium, assembly GCA_039182715.1. Taxonomy (GTDB): domain Bacteria; phylum Planctomycetota; class PLA2; order PLA2; family PLA2; genus JBCDBY01. The sequence goes on along the minus strand of JBCDBY010000123.1, from coordinate 5,099 downwards.
GGGCACGCCGCTCGTGGTGCTGGCGGGCAAGGACTACGGCATGGGCTCGTCGCGCGACTGGGCGGCGAAGGGCACCTATCTGCTCGGCGTGCGCGCGGTCATCTCGACCTCGTTCGAGCGCATCCACCGCTCGAACCTGGTCGGCATGGGCGTGCTGCCGCTCAACTTCAAGGAGGGCGAGTCGCACGAGTCGCTCGGCCTCGACGGCACGGAGACCTTCTCCATCCCGCTGACGAACGACCTCGAGCCGCGCCAGACGGTGACCGTCACCGCCGCGCACCCGACCGGCAAGACGACGACCTTCGACACCGTCTGCCGCATCGACACGCCGGTGGAGGTCGAGTACTACCGCAACGGCGGCATCCTGCACACGGTGCTCCGGAAGATGGCGGAGGGGTAGCCACGCTGCTGCGCATCGTCGGCGGAATCGCGCTGTTCCTGCTGCTCTTCGTGGGATTCAATCTGTGTACCGTGCACGGACACGGAGCCCATCGGATGCACGTCGGGGCACGGGTGGTGGACGCGGAGACGGGCCGGCCGGTGCCGAACGCCGAGGTGTTCGTCATGCCGTTTCCGGCACGGCCGAACGATGCGTGGAAAAGGGAGATCGTCCGGGATGCCCAGGCCGCCGGGGACGACGGACCATCGATCGGGCGCGGATCGCTCGCCGTCACGGATGCGGACGGAAAGGTCGTCGTCCCCGCGTCGCGAACCCACACGGTGTGGTTCTGGGGCGGCTCGATCTCGACGTGGGAGGCGAGCCGGCTACCCCGACGCGTCGTGATCGAACACCCGGACTACGTCGAAACCACATACGCCATCGATCCGGAACAGCCCATCACGGAGATTCGATCGCAGGAGGAGTACCGGATCGAGCTCGGCTCCTTGGCCATCCGCCGCAAACGCTAGCGCGATGGCGATGCGGCTCGATGTCGCGCGGAAACACGGAGGCTGCGCGGAAGCGCGGAGTGGTCTCCGGGCCACCCATGGCCCCTCTCATTCAGTTCAAGCTGTGGTCCGGGTCCAACGCATTGGATTGGAGGGGAGCGAAGGCCGGGTCTCCGCGTCTCCGCGGCGCCTCCGCGCTTCCGCGCGCCATTCCCCGCGCCTCCCGATCTCCCGCGCCCCCGCGGTACCTCCGCGCCCCCGCGCGCCATCTCCCCGCGCCTCCCTCTCCTCTCCCCCCTTCCCTACCTCCGCCGCGAAACCACCACCGCGGGCCCCCCAAACCGCTCCTCGAACGCCGCCCGATCCAGATGCTGCGGCGACGGGGAGGCGGGATCGAGCACCACCGCCTTGTCCCCTTCGAAGCGCACCGCGACGACGTGAATCTTGCGGACGCTGATGACGGCAGGATCGCCTCGCTCCCACAGCGCCTCCGGATCGCCGTCGACGATGCGCACGTCGTAGTCTTCGGGCAGGCGCAGCCGCAGCCCGCGGTAGATGCGGAACATGCTCGTGCCGCCGTACGCCGGGGTCGCGCAAAGACCCATCATCTCGCCCTCGGTCGAGCGGTGGCCGACGACGGAGAGCACGCTGACGCTTGCCGCGGGCCCGCAGGAATAGGTCGTCGTCTGCAGGCAGTGGTGGTCGTGCATCGCCTCGCTCTTGGAACTGGTGTCCGGATCGAGGACGACCCAGCGCTCCGTCCACAGCGACACGAGAAACACGAAGCCGGCGAGGACGACGACCGCACGGCGGTTGGGGCCCGGCTGCAGCAGCCCCGTCGCGAGGCCGAGGCAGGCGAGCGCCAGCGGAAAGACCGCGTAGCTCTGGAAGAAGGCGTAGTCCGGCCAGGGGAAGAGCGCGAACTCCGTGGCGGGGTTGTGGTTGAGCCACGCCTTGCCCAGCAACAGGGTCAGCAGCAACACGTAGCCGACGATCGCCGCGCGCTTGCCGCGGCGGCCGACCCAGAGTCCGAGCGCGTACGCGACGATGCTCGCCAGCGCGAGAACGACGTAGTACGCGACTTCCATCAGCATCGGTCCTCTCTGGAAACGAATCTCGCCTCCAGTTCGGACACGAACGCGGAAACGTCGCGGGGCGAGGAGAGGACGTGCGTTGCGCCCTGGCGCCCGAATTCGTTCAGCCAGCCGAGCATGCGCGCGCGTCGCGTGGCGCGATAGTGCCAGACGTAGCGCAGGAACTGCATCGTGAGCCGCTCCGGGCAGCCTTCGCGCATGTCGGAGCGCGTGCGGCCGTGGTACTGCCAGAGGCGCTTGACCACGCGTGCGAGACAGCGCCAGCGCGGGAAGTCGAGGAAGACGACGGTGTCCGCCCGCGCGAACCGCAGGTCGATCGAGGAGCTGTAGTTGCCGTCGATCACCCAACGGTCGCGCGCGGCCAGTGCGGCGACGCGTTTCGCCCACTCCTCGGGCGGCGTCTCCACCCACCCCGGGCTCCAGAAGTGCGTGTCGAGATGGATGATCGGCAGCCCCGTGCAGGCAGCGATCCGCTTCGCGAGCGTCGATTTGCCGGCGCCCCCGCAACCCACGACCATGACGCGCTGCATGCCTATCCCGCGGCAGGCTCGTACCAGATCTCGACCGTCTCGCCGGCGGGGTCGCGCAGCGTCCAGCCCCAATACGCCTCCTGCCGGAAGGTGGGCTCAGGCGTCAGTGCGTCCGCGTCCAGCGCGCGCAGGCGCTCGACGGTGGCGGACCAGTCCTCCTCGGGCACGTGCACGCCGATCGAGGTGCGCGGTTCGGTGCCTTCGCCGTCGCCCGGCTGCCAGGCGAAGCCGGCGACCGGCGGCAGCGGCTCGGGCCAGCGGTGGAACATGAACTGCAGGCCGTCCGACGCGAAGACGACCCAGCCGTGCTCCTCGTCGTTGCGGTAGCTCAGCTCCTCGAATCCCATGCCCTCGCCGTAGAAGGCGCGGATGGCGTCGAGGTCGTGGCAGAGGCGGTGGAGGAAGCGGATCCGGGCGGCCATGCCGCCACCGTACCCCATCCTCAGGGCATGAAGCGGACGGTGTGCAGCGCGGTCGCGCCGGTACCGCCCAACGAAACGCCGGTGATGCGGAACGTGCGTTCGTTTTCCGCCGCGCCGAGCGTGAAGGGGACGGTGAGGCGCGTGGTGCCGGGCGGGATGGTGCGCGCGACGTCGTCGACGAGCACCGTGAGCGCGTGGGGCGCCGCGGCGCTCGCGACCAGCTCGAAGCTGCCGCTGCGCGACGTGATCGTCTGCTCGGACCGAGCGAAAGAGACCGTGAACGAAGTGTCGGGCGCGGTGATGTCGAACGGGTTGCTGAAGCCGGGCTGGAGCCCGGCGGCGTCCGCGACGAGGCGAACGCCCTCGACCATCAGGTTCCAGCGCCAGCCTCCGATCCGCGCGATGCCGTCGACGGGATCCGCCTCGAGCTGGAGGTCGAGAATGTCGATCGGCGCCGGGAAAAGGTAGGTGAGCGCCTGCGCCTCGTCGTCGCCGCCGAGCCTCTGCACGAGCGTCATGCGCGCGGTGAGCGGATCGACGGTATGCAGCGCCGGATCGGGCCCCGGCGACGCGGCGTAGAGCGTCACGCGCTCGTTGTCGAGCACCGTCGCGAGGCTGGCGCAGCCCTCCGCGAGGGTCCCGCGCGAGCGCGCGTTGTTGTCGAGGTCGACCTCCAGGAGCAGCGGCGTCGCTCCCCCGGTGTCGGCAGCGACGAAGAGGTCGCCGGTCACCGGATCGACGGCCGCGCCTCGGAATCCGAGAATCGACGTGCCCGGCAAGTCGATCGGGAAGCTGCCGCCGCTCGTGTCGTCGGCGGTGGCGATGTCGATGGCGTGTTCCGCCGCGCCGCTGTGGGGGAGGCCCCAAAGCACGCCGTCGGCGAAGTAGAGGCCTTTATAGCGACGCGTCAGCGTGCCGCGCACGACGACGCCGCCCCCGAGGACGGGGTCGTAGCTGAACAGGGTGCGGTCTTCGGTCGTGCCCCAGGCGAGTTGGGTGTCGTCCTCGTCGAACGCGAGCGCCTCGACGCGGCCGGGCGGGAGGTCCGCTTCGGGCGGCGTCGTGAACGGACCGCGCGTATCGACCAGCTCGAACAGCGTGTCGGCATTGGCGTGCAGCAGCAATTCGCGACCGAACGCATCGAACCCGCTCACGTCGACGGTGACCGTGGCCGTGGCGCCCTCGACGAGGTTGTCGAACCGATCCACGTACGCCACGAGAAACGGATCCATCGCGCTCCCGGCGGGCGTGTCGCCCGGCGACGTGAAGAACGCCAGCCGGAATGCGTCGGAGGCGCGAATGGTGAACGCATCGGTGACCACCTCGCTGCCTCCGCCGGCGATGCGGAAGCGATACCCCTCGGCGGCGCCCGTCAGACGGATGTCGTCGAAGGTTGCGAAGCCGTCGCGCACGACGCGACGCAGCGTGCCGGTCAGCCCGTCGACGCGTCCCGCCGGCAGCGTGCCTCGCTCGGCGAGCGAGAGGGTGACGGTGCGGCCGTTCGCTTCCTCGGCGCGCACCCGGAACGGTGCGAGCGTCTCGCCGGCCAGCGCATCGGAGGGCTGCGACTGCACCGCGACCGTGAACGGGACGGCCGCGGGCGCGCCGCCGCCCCCGCCACACGCCGCCAAGAAGATCGCACCGAGCCACGCGAATCGCATGCGCGCTATTCTAGCGAGCATGCCTCGAGCGGCCCGCCTGCTTGCGATTGTCTGTGTACCGTTTTGTGGACTGGCGTGTCAGGGAACGGTGAAGCTGCACGACGGTGACTCGAAAGCGTCGGCAAAACTCATCATCGAGGGCGACAGCACCCGTGTGGCCGACACGGAACCGGGCGCCGTGTCGTGGGACGCGATCCTCGTCGCGTTCAACGGCGAACGTCTGCCGCACGCCGCCCATCGCGTCGAGGTCCCGCCCGGCAAGCACACGCTGACCCTGCGCGTGCAGCGCTTCACCATGCCCTGGATCGCGCGCTACCGAAGCCCGTCCGTCATGTACTGGGAGGAGACCCTCCATCGCGAGGTCGATGTCGAGCTCGAAGTCGAAGCCGGCAAGGTCTACTGGCTGGACTGGTTCGCGGAGTGGAGTCCGGAGAGGGAGGAGGGGAGGCCGCCGATGCGATTTCGGGAGCGTGAGGGGTAGCGGGAGAGGCTAGGGGCCGGGGG
>JBCDBY010000122.1:0-11972 GCA_039182715.1 Planctomycetota bacterium | reverse complement strand
GGGGGGAGGCCAGGCCCACCGTTTCGCCGGCCCGCATCGTGTCGAACGAGCGCGGCGTGTGGCTGTCGCGGCCGGGGGGGCCGCGCCGTGCGGCCACCGGAAGATCGCCCGGCGGCGGGCGATCGAAGCGGTAGGGGACGATCGCTCCGCCCCGCCCGACCGCGGTGGCCACGGTGGTGCAGAAACTGAGCACATCGACCACGACGAGCACCTGGGCGCCGGCCTCGATGGCCCGTTCCGCGTTCTCCAGTCCCCATTCGATTCGGACCCGCATCGGCTCCCGTTATAAATTCTGTGTCCGTGGCGCGCCGCAACCGGGATCCCTACGACTACTTCTTCGGGGAGATCCTGCGTCTTCCGCCGGACCAGCGCCACCCCGACCACTACACGCTGCTCGGCCTGCCCTTCTTCGAGCGCAACGAGGAAAAGGTGCGGCGCGCGGGGCGCGACCGCAAGCGCGCGCTGCGGGCGGCCCCGAAGGGTCCGCCGGAGCTGGAGCACGTGCGGCGCGAATTGCTCGAACGGACGCGCGAGGCGCGGCGGACGCTGCTCGATCCGCTGCGCCGCGAGGCGTACGACGATGCGCTGACGCACGGCAAGGGGCCGCGCATCTTCGGCGAATTCGAGCTGGACGAGGGCGCGGAGTTCGCGGGTCGGTTCCGCGTGCTGCGCGTCGTGCGGCGCGGCGGATTCGGCCGCGTGTACGCCGTGCTCGACAGCCGCGAGAGCAAACGCGTGGAGCTCACCGTGCTTTCGCCCGCCGCCACCGCGGAACCGGGCACCCTGCGCCGGGCGACGAACGCCCTGGAGCGCATGGAGCGCTTTGCCGATCCCACCTTCGCGCCGCTGCTCGGCAAGGGGCAGGCGGAGGGGCTGCTGCATGCTCGCTGGGCGACGCCCGACGGGGTCGACCTCGCGCAGTACGTGCGCCGCCAGCCGCGCGGTTGTCTCGGGCCGACGGAGACCGCGCGCATCGGCGACGCGCTGGCGGCGGCGCTCGCGCGCGCGCACGCCGCGGGACTGGTGCACGGCGACCTGTCGCCGCGCAACGTCTTCATCGAGTCCGATCACTCGGTGCGCATCCTCGAGATCGGGCTGGCCGCGTCGCTCGAACTGCCGAAGTCGCCCTACACCGCGCCGGAGCAGGAGCTGTCGCCCGCTGCCGACCGCTACGCGCTCGGCGCGCTCGTCTACTTCCTGCTTCGGGGAGAGGCGCCCTTTCTCGAAGGGGGACACGCGACGGAGCCCAAGCCGCTGCCGGACGACGTCCCGGCACCCATGGCCGAGACGGTCCTCGGACTGCTCGCGCGCGAGCCGGCGGATCGCCCGGTCCAGCCTCGTTTCAGCGTGCCTGCGCCGCGGCGTCGCGCGGCGGTCGCCGCGGTGGCCGCGCTGGTGCTGCTGGTCGTGCTGACGTTTCAGCTCGCGCGTCCCGACCGCGCGGAGGAGACGCCCCGGCAGCAGGCGTGGCAGCTCATCGAGCAGCGTCGCTATGCCGAGGCGATCGCGTTGCTCGAGCAGGCGGACGAGGGCGGGGCGCCGCTGGCGAGCGCGCTCGAGGGCGAGGCCAATCGACTCGAGGCGAGCGGCGACGCCTACGCGGCGCAGGTGCTGTTGGCGCGCGCGCAGTCGATCGATCCCGAATCGGGGCGGCAGGCGCACTGGGAGCGACTGCGCGCCGCGGGCGAAGCGCGGCTTCGCAACGTGCGCGTGCACGCGGCGCCGATCGCACGCGAGGCGAGCGTGCAGGTGCAGCCGGGCGACGTCGAACTGCGCTCCGTCTGGATCGACGGCCAGGTGGTCGACTTCGCGAGCCCGATCGTGGTGGCGCGTCCGCCCGGTGAGCATCGCATCGCGTACCGGCTCGAGGATCGCGCCGGCAACGCGCGCGTCGGGGATGTCGCCGTCACGATCGACCGCACGGCGCCGGAGCTCGCGATCGAGGAACCGGCCGACGGCCTCATGCAGCGCCAGGGCGGGATCGCCGTGCGCGTGCGCGTCACCGATGCGCACCCGGCGGCGACCGTGCGCATTCACGGGCAGGACGTGCCGTGGCGCGATGGTGCGGCCGTCCTGCGCCTCACGCTTCCGAACGGGCGTCACGAGCTTGCCGTGACCGCGGTCGACGCGGCCGGAAACCGCAGCGAGCGGTCGGTGCGGGTGACCGTTGACGACTCCGCGCCGGACCTGCTGCTCGATGCGCGGCGCGTCGTTTCGAACAGCCGGGAGGTCGTCGTGCGCGGCCGCGTGCGCGGCCCGGGAGCGGCGGTGGTGGTGGACGGCGTCGACGCTCCCCTGGCGGGTGACGGTCGTTTCGAATCGACCGTGCGCGTTGAGGACAGGCGCACGGTCACCGTGGTGGCGCGCGGTCCGACCGGCGTCGAGCGCACCGCCGAGGTCGAGTGCGTCCACGATCCGACGCGGCCGCAGCTCCGCGTGTTATGGGCGCGACGCGACGCGCGCGGACGCCTGCTCTACGGCGCGCCGGAGATGGACGCGGGCGAGCTGCGGCTGCCGCTGCAGGTCGAGGACGCGACGCGGCTCGTGTTCGAACCGTCCGAAGGCCGCGTCGAGAATCAGACCTGGCTCCTGCCCGCGCACCAGGGCGAGCGGCGCGTGCGGCTGCGCGTGGTCGACGAGGCGGGCAACGCGATCGAGACGCGGCTCGAGCTCTCGGGCCATCGCGCCACGCCGGGTCTCTCCGTGCGCACGCGCGTCGCCGAACTCACGCGCGACGCGAAGGCGGTTCTCGAGATCGAGGCGGATGACGAGCTCTTCCTGAACAACCGCGCGATCGAACCGGGGCGCGTGGAGGTGCCGCTGCCCGAGGGCGTCTTCGACTTTCACGTCGTGGCGAAGGACGCCTACGGCAATCGGTCGGAATGGCGCAAGCGCATCCGCGTCGATCGGACGCCGCCGCGCGTGACGATCGACGGGCCGCGCGAGCGCGGCGTCGGGATCCAGCGCGTCACGTTCTCGGCCGATGAGGATCTGCTGCAGATCTCTTCCTTCTCGCAGTCCAAGGACGAGCCTGGACGGACGGCGACCTTCGTGACCGAGCTGGAGGCGGGACGCACGCACACGCACGTCGTCGCGACCGATCTCGCGGGCAACGTCGCGAAGCTCAAGCTGCCGCTGCTGGTCGTCAACCGCTCCCTGCTGCTCGATGGACGGAGCGCGGTGCGCGTGCCGCTGGAGCCGCTTCGCGGTGCGTTCACGCTCGAGTTCTGGGCGCAGGGCACGCCCGCGATCGATCCCGCCGTGTTCGTGAGCCGCGGTTCGGAGCGTGGGTTCCAGCTGGTCTGGGCGAGCACGGAGGAGGCGCTGCCGCACATGCAGCTCTTCCTCAAGAACGAGGGCCCGATGGCGATCGTCGCCAAGAAGATGCGCAAGCCGATCGAGTGGCACCACTACGCGTGCGTGAGCGACGGACGCAAATTCCGCTTCTATCTCGACGGGCGGCACCAGGGGACGATCGACGCGCGCGTCGGACTGGTCCCGGGCAAGGGCTCGCTGCTCATCGGCGCCCGCGCGCTCGACGAAGGCGGTCTCGTGCGGGACGGCTTCATCGGGCGCATCGACGAGCTGCGCATCTCACGCGGCACGCGCTACACGCGCGCGTTCCGTCCGCGTCGTTTCCTGCCGGAGGACGGCAAGACGATCGTGCACTACCGCTTCGACCTGCTGCAGAACGGCAAGCACGTGGACAGCGGCCCGGACGAGGTGCACGCGGGGCCGCTGGGGGATCCGAAGCTGGTCGTGGAGTAGGTGGCCAATCGGGACTTCGGCTACCACCCCGCTTCGCGGTGCTTTTCCCACCACGCGCGGATCTTCGCCACCGCTTCGGGGCTCGGCTTCTGGACGTTGTATCCCGTGCCCCAGAGGTTGAAGCGGCGGAAGGGGAACAGCGTCTGCCAGGTGACCGACAGCGCGATGACGGCGCGCAGCCGCACGAGCGCATGGGCGTCCTCGAGCTTGTCGAGCAGCACGGGAACCGCTTCCGGCTTGCGGTAGTCGCCCAGCGCGGCGCACGCATCGCGGCGGATCTCCCACGACTTGTGGCGGGCCGCGAGTTCGAGGACGACCGGGAAGCCCGCCTCGTCGTCCATGCGGCGCAGCACCTTCGCCGCGGCCAGGCGGCGCCGCGCGTCCGGGCCCGCCAGCATCTTGTGCAGCGAAGCGGACTCCGGCTGGGCACCCAGCGCGGCGAGCGCACTCATGGCCTTCTCCGCGATATCCGCCTTCTCGTGCGTGAGCAGGGTGCCCAGCGCCTCCTGCGCCGCCTGGTAGCGCGCCTCGACGAGCACGTCGATCATGAGCTGGATCGAAATCTCGTTCTCTTCCTTCGGCAGCTGCTCGACGATCGCCGCACAGAGCGAGTCGGGGTAGCGACCGGCGTCGGCGAGGATGCCCGTCACCCGATTCCAGGCGGGCGCGCTCAGCGCGCCGGATCGGACCGTCTTGACGAGGAACGGCTCGAAGAGACGATCGCCGGCGCGCACGAGATAGGCGCTCGCGACGGCGCGCACGGTGGGCCGCTTGTCGCGACTCACGAGCGCCATCGCCTCCTTGCGCGCGCCGGTGTACCCCTCGTCGCTCATCGCGCGCAGCCAGATCATGAGGTTGTACTCGCTTCGTTCCGGCGTGAGGTGGGTCTGCCACGCGGCGTAGACCGCGTCGTTTTTCAGGGAGCGCACGCGCGCCACCATCGCCGCCAGTTTGGCTTCGTCGGAGGCGCCCGCGCGCAGCGACTCGGTGATGCGTTCCAGCATCTCCTTTTCGCCGCGCTGGTAGAGGAACACGGCGGCGCCGAGGCGGACGTGGATGTCTTCGCTCCGAAGCATCCGACGCAGCGATGGGTTCGACGTGCGCGGCGGAAGCTGCGCGACGATCAACAGGCCCAGGCCCTGGGCCGGCGGCGACCAGCCCGCAATCGCCTTCTCGACCTTTCGCGCCGCTTTGGGCGATCGCAGCGCGACGATCTTCGCGTAGGCGGCGTAGTGCTGGTTGGTGCCCATCTGCGCGATGAGCTGGTCGAGTTCCGAGGGCGCCGCCAGCAGGAGCACGAGCGCGAGAACCACTACCCGCCTCCGCTCGTGGGCACGTCACTCCCGCCCGAGGTTCCGCCGCCGCGTGCGGGACGCGTCGTGACGGTGTTGCTCGGAGTCGCCGCGGGTGTCCGCGGGCGCGCGCTGCCGCCCTTGCCCCGTCCGATGGGGAAGAACACGGCGAGCCCCATGCGGCCGAGCGAAGACGCCAGCGGTGTGAAGGCGTTGCGGCGATAGAACTCCTTGAAAACGCCGTCGAGCGCCTCGATCTCCGCGCGCACCTTCGGGCCTCCCGGAAAGTGCACGCGGGCGAACGGCGCGATGCCGTGACAGAGCGTGAGCGTACGCCAGTAGAGTCCGGTCACCTCGTAGTCGGCGGGGATCAGCGGCTGCTCCGGCGGCGGGAACCGCTTCGCCTTCCTGGGGTCGAACTGATCCGCCGCGATCTCCCTGCAGTAGGCGATGCCGATCAGCAGGTTGACGCGCGTGACGCGCAGCATGACGTAGGTCAGCTCCGCGATGGCGCGCGAGCGCAGGCTGCCCTTCGTCTCCTCGATCGCCTTCTTGAGTTTGCGCGCGATGCGCTCCGCCGCCTTGGCGCGCTTGGTCGCGGCGGAGCCGAAACGGCGCCAGTCGCGGAGATCGGACGACTGGTACGCGCGCGATTCCTTCTCCTGCGTCACGAGCCGGCCGCCGAGTCGACGCACGGAGGGGTGCATGCGCAGCAACCCCGCGTCGGCCGACGCCTCCCAGGCGGCCAGCACCGCCTTGTAGAGGTCGTCCTTGGCCATGGCGGCGAACACCTCCTTGCGCGAACCGACCGGGGGCGCGAGGGCGCGCACGCGTTGCGCGCGAAACGCCTCGAAGGGCGGAATGTGGTCGCCGGGACAGAACTCGCAGGCGCCCCAAACCTGGCACTTGTGCCTGCCGCGCGCCGGGTACCAGACGAACACGCGGCCGCCCGTCACCGTCGCCAGCCGGCTGATGCCGTACATCGCGTGACCGCTCGGCGCGCATTCGGTCACGCGCGTGCGCTGGAAGAGCCAGCCCCACGGCAGGTCGATGAACGCGCCATCGGCCCCGCGGAGCTCGTGCTCGATGGCCGGCGGCGGCGTGTTCGTCATCCAGTAGCTGTCCGAGATGAACGCCTCGCGCGCGACGGCGTGCACGACGACCTTCGCCTTGGCGGCGAGCGCCGCGGTCTTCTCGACCTCGTCCTCGAGATCGCCGTTCTCCAGCGAGACGAGCACGATCTCGCGGCGGCCCTCCTGCGCCTTCAGCCCCTTGAGCTGCTCGCGGATGGCGCCGTACACGTTGCGCACCTCGAGTCGCGGCGCGAGCAGAGGACCGCGCAGCGCGCGCACGATCTCCTTCGGCGTGGTGCCGACCGGCTGCGTCGCGTCCGGCACGCCGAGCACGACCAGTCCGAGCCGCGGGCGGGGCGTGCGCGCGCGGCGCGTGCGGAGCAGCTCGTCCAGCACGTCCGCGAAGCGCGCCGTCTTGAGCGACGGCGTGGGATCGACCAGCAGCACGATCGAGCGCGCCGGCGCGTTCTCCGGATAGAGCAGCGCGTCGAGAATCTTCTTCAGGCCCGGGGCGCGCTCGGTCACCTGATCCGCGGTCTGGGCCGACGCGACGGTGGCGAGGAGCAGAAGCACGACCCATGCCCGCATCCTTTCAGGATAGCGAAACGGTGCGCACGCACGGGCATCCTAGGAACCGGCATGGAACACTTCGATCTCATCGTTCTCGGCGCCGGCAATGCCATGGACGTGCTCCGGGCGGCCGGTCGCGCCGGTTTGCGCACCGCCGTCATCGAGAAGGGGCCGCTTGGCGGAACCTGTCCCAACCGCGGCTGCATCCCCTCCAAGCTGCTGCTGGCCCACGCCGACGTCGCCGAATCGGTGCGCGGCTCGGAGCGCTTTCACGTCGCGAGCGAGATCGGAGCCATCGACGGCGACCGCATTCTGCGTGACGTGCGCGACTACATCGGTCAGTTCGACGGCTGGATCGAGGACGACCTGCCGGAGAGCGTGACGCTCTTCCGCGGCCATGGCCGTTTCGTCGGCGACAAGACGGTCGAGGTGGAGGGGGCGCGCATCACCGCCGATCGCGTCGTCATCGCCACCGGCTCGCGCCCGCGGCGGCTCGACCTCGGCGTGCCCTACCTGACGAGCGATGACGTCTTCGCCCTGGAGCGCATGCCGTCGTCGATCGTGTTCGTGGGCGGCGGGTTCATCTCCGTCGAGCTGGCGCACTTTTTCGCCGGCGTCGGCGTGCCGACCACCATCTTGGCGCGCGAGGACCGGCTGCTGGGCAAGGAGGACGACGAGACCGCCGCCGAGTTCTGCAAGGCGATCGGGGAACGCGTCGACATCCGGTATCACACCCAGTTGCGCGAAGCGGAGTTCGACGGCGCGCGCTACACGCTGCACCTCTCCGACGACACGACGCTCGAGACCGCCGCGCTCGTGCTCGCCATCGGTCGCGTGCCCAACAGCGACGACATCGGGCTCGAAGCGTCCGGCGTCGAGGCCGATGCGCGCGGCTTCATCACGACCGACGATCACCTGCAGACCAACGTGCCCGGCGTCTTCGCGATGGGGGACGTGGCCGGCAAGTACTTCTTCACGCACACCGCCAGCCTGGAGGCGGAGTATCTGGGAAGCCTGCTCACCGGCGAGACCGATGCGCCGCTCGACTACGGCCCCGTGCCGCACGCGGTCTTCACGGAGCCGGAACTCGCCGGCGTCGGCCGGACCGAGGAGGAGCTGAAGGAGGCGGGCGTCGCGTACGTCAAGGCGACCGCGCCGTACTCGTCCGCCACCAAGGGGCGGGCGATCAAGGAGGAGCACGGGCTCGCCAAGCTGCTGCTGGCGCCGGACGGAGAGATCCTCGGCGCGCATCTCGTCGGCGCGCACGCCTCGATCCTGCTGCACGAGATCATCGCGGTCATGCGCTGGCGCAACCACGTGAGCTCGCTCACCGGGATGATCCACGTGCACCCGTCGCTGCCGGAGGTCATTCGGGGCGTCGCGCGCAAGGCCGAGGCGCAGCTCGCGCATTGATTGCGGTCCCGCGTCGTGGCCGGTGTGTCTTCCGGTATGACGACCCAGACCACTTCCCCGAAGAACGGCGTGCCGGTCGACCAGCTGGTCGAGACGATGCGCGTCATCCGCCAACAGCCCGAGATCGCCCGGTTCCGTTTCTCCGCCCGCAACGGCTGGCAGAACGGTGGCCTCAACGTCGCGACGATCAACTCGTACCACGGCGCGTGCGAGGACCACGGCCGCGCGAAGGACTTCACCGTCGCCATGGACGAGCCGCCGATCCTGCTCAGCGGCGATGAGGCGCCCAACCCGGTCGAGGTGCTGCTGAGCGCGCTGAGCGGCTGCCTCACCACGTCGCTCGTCTACCACGCGGCGGCGATGGGCATCGAGGTGACCGCGGTCGAGTCGACCTACTCCGGCGACATCGACCTGCACGGCTTCCTCGGCATGGACGAGAAGATCCGCAACGGCTTCCAGTCGATTCGCGTCGCGTTCAAGGTCGAGTCGCCCGACGCCACCGACGAGCAGCTCGACGACCTCGTGCGCATCGCCCGCGAGCGTTCGCCGGTCTTCGACGTCGTGCGCAACGGGACGCCGATCGAGGTGACCCGAAGCTAACGGTGCGGCCGGATCTTCTCGAAGGTCTCGCCGTAGATATAGGGACGCGCGCCGCCCTCGAGGAACTCGTGGGGGAAGCCGAGCTCGATCGCGCTCGCTTCGTCCAGCTTCCCGAGGGCGGCATCGTCCAGAGCGACGTCGAGCGACGCGAGGTTGTCCTCGAGCTGCGACGTCTTGCGTGCGCCCAGGATCGGAATGACCTGCGCCCGCTGCTGCTGCGCGCGCACCCACGCCAGCGCGACGCGCGACGAGGTGGTGCCCAGACCGTCCGCGACCTCGCCGACGACCTCGGCGATCGCGAGATTCCGCTCCGTGAGCGAGTCCGCGACCATGTCCTGGCGCGCGGTGTCCGCCTTCTCGATGCCGTCCTTGTACTTGCCCGAGAGCACGCCGCCGCCCAGCGCGCCCCACGGGGTGACGGCGAGGTCGAGCGCGCGCGCCATCGGGAGCAGATCGCGCTCCGCGGTGCGGTCGATCAGGCTGTAGCGGATCTGCAGGCCGCAAAACGGCGTCCAGCCGCGCAGGTCGGCGATCGCGTTCATCTGCGAGACGCGCCACGCCGGCGTGTCGGAGATGCCGATGTAGTGGACCTTGCCCTGACGCACGAGGTCGTCCAGCCCGCGCAGGATCTCCTCGGGGGACGTGAAGAAGTCCCACGCGTGCACCCACAGCAGGTCGATCGATTCCATGCCGAGCCGGCGCAGCGACTGCTCGACCGCCTGCATCATGTTCTTGCGGTGGTTGCCCGAGGCGTTGGGATCCTGCGGGCTCATGGAGAGCGTGTACTTGGTGGCGACCACGAAGCTGTCGCGGTCCGCGCCGACGAATTCGCCGAGCAGGCGCTCGCTCGTGCCCTCGGTGTACTTGTTGGCCGTGTCGAGGAAGTTGCCGCCCGCTTCGACGTAGGTCTCGAAGACCTTGCGCGACTCCTCCTGCGAGGATCCGAACCCCCATTCCTCGCCGAAGGTCATCGTGCCGAGGCAGAGTTCCGAGACGCGCAGGCCGGAGCGACCGAGGAGCATGTAATCCATGCGCGCGAGCATACCGGGGAAACGCGCGACGGCGCCGGAAAGCGGAACGCCGTTGCGCTATCCTCGGCCGCATGCACGCGATCGGGTATGGACTCGTGAACAACGCCGGGGCGCGCCGCGCCTGATGTGTCGCTTCGTCGCCTACCTCGGAGAGCCGGTCTCGCTCGACCTGCTGCTCCTCAAGCCTTCCAACTCGCTCGTCCATCAGAGCCTGGATGCGAAGGAGTTCCGGCTGCGGGTGAACGGGGACGGGTTCGGCGTGGCGTGGTACACCGAATTGCGACCGGAGCCGGTGCGCGTGCGCACGCTGACGCCGGCGTGGAGCAATCAGAACCTCCGCAGCTTCGCCCCGGTCGCCCTCAGCGGGTGCATCGTCGCGCACGTGCGGGCCGCGTCGCCCGGCTTGCCCGTGACGGAAACGAACTGCCATCCGTTCGTGCACGGACCGTTCACCTTCTGCCACAACGGAAGCGTGGGGGACTTCGCCGCCCGGCGACAGGGACTGTTGGCCGGTCTCGCGCCGGAGGCGTTCGCGGCGATCGAGGGCACGACCGACTCGGAGGTGCTCTTCGCGATGTTCCTGGAAGAGATCGCGAAGCCCGGAACGGAGGATCGTGGTCACGACCTCGCCGTGGCGCTGGCGCGCACCATCGATCGCGTGAAGCATCACGACGGGGAGCCCTCGTATCTCAATCTCTGCGTGACGGACGGGCAGCGCGTCGCCGCCACGCGCTTCTCGACCGATCCCGACGGCAACATGTCGTCGCTCTACACGCACCACGGCAAGCGCTACGACTGCGTCGACGGCGTGTGCCGCATGGTCGATCCTGGCGGTGGTTTGACCACCGCGATCATCGCGTCGGAGCCGCTCTCGACCGACGACGGCTGGGAGCCCGTCCCGCCGAACCACGTCGGCGTGATCCGCGAGGACCGCACGGCGTCGTCCTGGTCGCTCTGATTCGTTGCGAAGGATCGACACGCGCCACCTTCGTTGCGGGGAATCGACAGGAATCTCCGCAGGCGGATGGGCTGGAAGCGCCCGTATTCGTTCGATTCTGGGACAGTAGGGGCTTGCCATGAAGAGGGAGTCCTGTCGGCCCGCGTGGCTGGCAGGCGGTTCGCAACCTGGGATGGACATCATGAGAAAGCACATTCGCAACGGCATCCGGGCGCTCTGCGGCGTCGCGATGCTGGCGGCGCTCGCGGGCAGCGCGCACGCCGACCCCATTTCGCTCGACATCACCAACGGCAAGGAAGGCGGCTTCCGCTTCAGCGTGCTGCACTCCGCCCGCGGCAGCGGCAGCGGATTCTCGATGAGCGGAAAGACCAGCAGCAACCTGGTGGGTTCGCTGCACGGCGACTACGACGGCGTCAACAAGATCACCGGGCTGACCGGTTCGCTCTTCGGAACGATCGGCAGTAACGGGTTCCGCAACTATCTGAACGACGAGTTGAGCGCCTCGTTCGACAAGAACGACTCGCTCGAGCTCCGCGTGACGGACGGCGGATTCGTGGATGGGCCGACCAACGCCGGCGGTTTTCTCGACTACGTGCTTCTGATCGACGGTGGCGTCGTGGATGACGGCATCTACTTCTTCTATCCGCAGGTTTTCACCACCGGCCCCGAGCCGGATGCCAACGACTTCAAGGTCGGCCAGGAGCCCGGTCGCGACTTCTCGCTGTGGGGCAACAACTTCCGCCACACCGGCAAGGACTGGGCGCCGACCCTGATCGCGCTTGGCAAGGAGCCGGACTTCGGCGCCCACTTCGTCGGCGACAACCAGCTGCGCCTCGGCATCGATCTGGGCGGCAACACGCAGATCCAGCCGGTGCCCGAGCCTGGCACCTGGGCGCTCATGGGCCTCGCCATCGGCGGGCTCGCCTACGCGCGCCGCCGGCGTCGCTAGAACAACGAGAGTTCCGACGAAGAGCCGTCCTCCCGCGCGGGGGGGCGGCTCTTCTCGTTTTCCTGCAGCACCGCCAGCAGCCCGTCGCCGTACTTCTCCGCCTTCGCCGGGCCGATGCCGTGCGCCTCGAGCAGAGCGGTGCGGTTGGTGGGGCGCAGGCGCGCCAGATCGCGCAGGGTGCGGTCGCTGGCGACGACGTAGGCGGGCACGTCTTCCTGCTGCGCGATTTCCATGCGGTGCGCGCGCAGCTTCTCGAACAGATCGCGCTGGCCGGCGTCGAGCTTCTCCTCGGGCGCGGCCGGGGCCCGCGATCGCGCG
>JBCDBY010000121.1:0-12155 GCA_039182715.1 Planctomycetota bacterium | reverse complement strand
TTCGTGCGCGAGGACTGGGGCCACATCCTGCCGGGCGAGTTCGAGGGCGGCGGCGTCCGGTTCTGCGCGAACGAGGAGGAGGCGGCCGCCTTCCAGCCCACGGGATTCGTGCGGCCGGTCGCGCTGGAGTACCTCGACGTTCGGTCGCCGGACGGGCGCTTTCGCAAGTACCGCTACTTCGCGGCGGGGGAGCTGGGCGTCTCGCATCACATGCAGACCGCGGAGAACTGGTGGGTGAAGGGCGACCGGCTCCTGCACGGGGACGAACTGCGCGAAGAGGAGTGCGCCTTCCTCGACGTGCCGAACCCGCACCACGAGAAGCTGCAGGCGGCGCGGCGGTCGCTGGAACTCGATCTGGTGGCGATCGACTACAGCATCGACCGCGACGGGGAGCTGGTGATCTGGGAGGCCAACCCCTACCCGTCGATTCACCTGCCGAGCGCGCTCGTCGGTCGGCGCCTCGAGCATCGCATTCCCTCCCTCGAACGCACGCTCGCCGCCATCGCGCATCTCTATCTCACTCGTGCGGGGGTCGACGTACCCGACCGAATCGGCGAGTATCTGAGCTACTGATATGGACTTGAACGCCTGGATCGATCGCCTGCTCGCCGACCCCGACATGCAGCGCATGGGACACAACCAGCGGCCGGAGGACGGCAACCTCGGCCTCGGCTGGCTCTACTACGCGCTGGGACGCATCGTGCGGCCGAAGCAGGCGGTGGTCATCGGTTCGTGGCGCGGGTTCGTCCCGCTCATCGTCGCCCGGGCGCTGGCCGACAATCTGGAGGGCGGCGATCTGCTCTTCATCGACCCCTCTCTGGTCGACCGGCAGTGGCGCGACCCCGAGCGCGTGCAGGCGTTCTTCGCCCGGCACGACCTCGACAACGTGCGGCACGTCCCGATGACGACGCAGGAGTTCGCCGCGTCTGACGAGATGGCCGCGCTTCCCGAGATCCAGTACCTGTTCGTCGATGGCTACCACACCGCGGAGCAGGCGCGCTTCGACTACGAGGCGTTCGCGCCCAAGCTGGTGACGCACGGCTTCGCGCTCTTCCACGACAGCATGATCCGGCGGCGGTCGCGCATCTACGGCGAGGAGAACGCCTACGAGATGAACGTGCCCGACTACATCGACGAGCTGCGCGGCGACGCGTCGGTGGAGGTGCTCGACGTGCCCTTCGGGACGGGCGTCACCCTGCTCCGGAAGCGGGGCCCCGGCTCCGACCGGCCGCGGCTGGAAGGCATCGAGGGGCGGTGCCAGGTGCGGGCGGATGGGTCGGAGCGGGTCACGTCGTAGGACTGCTTGCGTGTGAGGGGGCTGAGGCGCGGAGGCTTCGCGCTGAGATGGCTGAGGGACGCTGAGATCGCTGAGGACAAAATTGGGGGGCATGAGAAACGCCCGATGACCCTTCTTGTTTCCCCTCAGCGATCTCAGCGGAACTCAGCTGCCTCAGCGCGATTTCTCCGCGCTCTCAGCTCCCTCCCGCCCCGCCGCTACTGCAACCGCGCCAGCAGCGCCCGCGACCAGGGCCGTGGCGTGATCCAGTTCAGGAAACGCGCGATCGGCGGCACCACGCCCGGCACGCACAGCACCTTGCCCTTGCGGTAGGCGCGGTACCCGATCTGCGCTGCGCGCGGGCTGCTCATCGTCCAGAATCCGAAGGCGGCCGGCTTCCCCAGGCCGGCGACGTCGTTGAACTCCGTCGCGACCGGTCCCGGACAGAAGGCGTTCATCGTCACGCCGCGTCCCTTGATCTCCTGCGCGATCGCCTCGGTCATGTGCAGCACGAACGCCTTCGTCGCGTAGTAGACCGCCATGTTCGGGCCGGGCTGGAAGCCGGCAAGCGAGGCGACGTTGAGCACGCCGCCCGATCCGCGCGCGAGCATGGCGGGCAGATAGCGGCGCGTCAGGTCGGTGAGCGCCAGCACGTTGAGGCGAATCATGTCGTGCATCGCCGTCGGGTCGAGTTCGGCGAACGCGCCCCGCAGCCCGAACCCGGCGTTGTTCACCAGGTGATGGGGTTCGATGCCCTGCTCGTCGAGGAACGCGATCAGCGCCGCGACCCCTTCCGCGGTGGCGAGGTCGGCCGCGCAGATCCTCGTCTCGACCGGAAGCGTCGCCGCCAGCTCCTCCAGCCGCTCCCGCCGTCGCGCCACGAGCACGAGCGGACAGCCGTCGGCGGCGAAAAGGCGTGCGAAATCGGCGCCGATGCCGGCCGACGCTCCGGTGATGACCGCCCATTGCGTGGACATGCGCGCGAGTCTACGGCATTGACGGTGCCTGACCGCGCCCCGACACTACGCGGCGTCCATGCTCGACCTGCGCGCCGTGGAATTCGGCTATCCGGAGGGCGGTTTCAAGCTCTCGCTGCCGGCCTGGTCGCTCGATGCGGGCGCGCGCGCCGCGGTCATCGGGCCGAGCGGCTGCGGCAAGACGACGCTGCTCCACCTCATCGCCGGCATCCTGCGCCCGTCGAGCGGCGCCATTCGGATCGACGACACCGAGCTGACCGCGCTCGACGAGGCGGCCCGCCGCAGTTTTCGCGTCCGCCGGCTCGGGCTCGTCTTCCAGGAGTTCGAGCTGCTCGACTACCTCGACGTGCTGGACAACGTCCTGCTGCCCTGCCGGCTGCATCCCGACCTGCCGCTGGACGCGGCCGCGCGCGAACGCGGCGCTTCGCTCGCGGCGCAGGTCGGTCTGGGCGACAAGCTCCATCGGCCGATCCGTCGTCTCTCCCAGGGCGAGCGCCAGCGCATCGCGCTCTGCCGCGCGCTGATCGCCGAGCCGGCGCTGATCCTCGCGGACGAACCGACCGGCAATCTCGACCCCGACAACAAGCTGCGCGCGCTCGACCTGCTGGAGCAGTTCGCGTCGGCGTCCGGGGCCGCGCTGGTCGTGGCCACGCACGACCACGCGCTGCTGCCGCGGTTCGACGCGGTCATCGACTTCCAGGAGCTGCTCGGGTGAGGCACACGCTCTACCTCGCCGGCCGCTATCTCGCCGCGCACCCCGGCAAGACGTCGATTCTCGTCGGCTCGCTCACGCTGCTGCTCTTCCTGCCCGCCGGGCTGCAGGTGCTCGTCGACCGTTCCGCGACCGAGATGCGGGCGCGCGCCGACACGACGCCGCTGCTGATCGGCGCGCGGGGGAGTTCGCTCGACCTCGCCCTGCGCGCGCTCTATTTCCAGGGCGAGGTGCCGCCGCCGATTCCGCACGCGCAGGTGACCCGTGTCCGCGCCTCGGGCCTCGCCGATCCGATTCCGCTGCATCTGCGCTTCCGCGTCGGCGCGCATCCGGTCGTCGGGACCAGTATCGACTACTTCCGTTTCCGCGGGCTCGCGCTCGACGGCGGGCGTCCGTTTGCGCTGCTCGGCGAGTGCGTGCTGGGCGCGGCGGCCGCGGATGCGCTCGGCGTCGGCGTGGGCGGCAAGGTGACCACTTCGCCGGAGAACCTGTTCGACTTCGCCGGCTCCTATCCCCTGCGGATGCCGGTCGTCGGCGTGCTCGCGCCGACCGGCGGGCCCGACGATGCGGCGGTCTTCGTCGACCTGCGAACCGCCTGGGTCATCGCCGGATTCGCGCACGGCCACGACGATCCACGATCCGACGAGGTGCTGGAGAAGGACGAGGAGGGCGTCACCGCCAATGCCAAGCTGCGGCTCTGGCAGGAGATCACGTCCGATAACGCGGAGAGCTTTCACTTCCACGGCGATCTCGACGACCTGCCGGTCTCGGCGGTGCTCGCGCTGCCGCATGACACGAAGTCGGGCACCCTGCTCATGGGACGCTACCTCGGGCGCGAGGAACCGTGCCAGATCCTGCAGCCGCGCGCCGTCATGGACGAGTTGATCGTCACGGTAGTGCGCGTGCGTGGTTATGTGCTGGCCGTTGCGCTTCTGTTAGGAGTCGCGACGCTCGCCACGGTCGTGCTGGTCTTCCTGCTGTCGCTGCGGCTGCGTCGCCGGGAGATGGAGACGATGCGCAAGATCGGCTGCTCCCGGGGGCTCGTCGCGGGCCTCGTGGCGGCGGAGGCGGCCGGCGTGCTCGCGGCGGCGGCGCTGCTGGCGGGGGGGCTCGTCCTTTTGACCGCGCGCTTCGCCGATTCCTTGATCCGTGCCCTCATCGTGTGACCCTCTTAGGTACATTTGCGGACCACGAAAGGATTGAACATGCGCGGTTTGATGGTGATGAGCCTGGTTTTCGCGGTGGCGTGCGGCAGCACCCCCCAGGGCCAGAAGGATGCGGACAAACTGAACACGGCCGTCGAGAAGCTCGGCGCGACCGCGGACGCGGCGGAGTCGAACCTCCTGATTCTCAAGGAGAAGTACATCGCGCTCCTCGATGCGTCCGGCGATCTCAAGAAGCCCTACCAGGAGTTCGATGCGGCGCTGAAGACCTGTGAGGGTCTCGTCAACGACATGGAGAAGACGCTCGGCTCGACGAACGTCGCCGCGGCGACCTACTTCGAGGGCTACGAAGCGAACCTGGCGAAGATCGAGAGCGAGAGCGTGCGCGAGCAGGCGCGCGGTCGCCTCGAGGACCGTCGTGCGGCGTACAAGGCCTTCCAGGGGCACGTCGAGGCGGGCATCCAGAACTACAAGCCGTTGCTTTCGACGCTGCGCGACCACGCGACGGCGCTCGGCCTCGAGCTGACGCCGGCGTCGGTCAAGACCATCGCGAGCGATCGCGAGATGGTCTCCAAGCAGGCCGACGAGTGGATGAAGCGCAACGAGGCGATCAAGGCGGACGTCGAGGGTTTCCTCGCGTCCAACCGCCCCGAGACCGAGATGGCGCCCGAGCCCAAGGCCGAGGCGGACGCCGCTGCCGAAAAGAAGCAGTAGGCGCTTGCGCCACGGACTCCTTTACGCCGGCGTACTCCTGCTCGCAGCATGCGGGAGTACGCCGGAAGTTCGTCGTTCGGGCTTCCTGGACGACTATTCGAAGCTCGCCCCCACCGAGGGGACGCGTGGGCTTTGGGTCTACCGGTCGCCGGATCTCGACTTCACCCGGTACGAGACCCTGCAGGTGGACGATGCGGTGGCGTGGTTCAACCCCGACTCCGAGGCGGAGGACATCAACGTCGTCGAGCGCAAGCGTCTGACGGCCGAGTTCGGCCGCGCGATTCGCAACACGCTGCGCGACAACGGCTACCAGCTGGTCGACAAGCCGTCGGATTCGACGCTGCGCGTCCGCGTGGCGATCACCGATCTCTACGTGCGCGTCGGTCCGCTGAGCACCGAGGGCGATCGCAAGGGTCGTATCCGACTCGACGGCGCGGCGCTCGAGGCCGATCTCAAGGACTCGGTTTCGGGCAAGGTGCTCTTCGCCGTCATGACCACGCGTCGCGGCGGCGGCGTCCAGACGCTCGCGGGATCGAGCAACCAGCGCGTGTTCGAGTACTGGGCCGACCAATTGGTCGAATTGCTCAACGAGTCGCGGTAGTTGCCGCGGGCCGCCTGCTGGCTTACCTTCCGGGCGGAGGATTGCCAGAACATGAGGGTGCATCTCGTCATCAGGACCGCCTCGGTGCTCGCGCTGTGCGTGCTCGGTGCCTGCAAGGTCGGGCCGGACTACACGCCGCCCGAGATTCCCATGCCCGACGCATGGACGCAGGAGCTCAAGACCGGCGTCTTCCAGGGGCCGACGGAACTCGCCCAGTGGTGGGAGAAGTTCCAGGACCCGGTGCTCAACGAGCTCATCGATCGCGCGGACAAGGGCAACCTCGACCTCGCCATCGCGCTCGCCCGCATCAAGCAGGCGCGCGCCGCGCTCGGCATCTCCAAGGGTGAGTTCCTGCCCGCGGTCGACGCGACCGGCAGCGCGGAGTACATCGACCCGAGCAACAACGGTCTGGGCGGAGCGCTGGCCGGCAACGGCTCCGATCTGTGGAGCCTCGGCTTCGACGCGACCTGGGAACTCGACGTCTTCGGCCGCATCGCGCGGAACGTGGAGTCGTCGGCAGCCGGTCTGGGCGCGCAGTACGAGGCATACCGCGACGTGCGCGTCGTCCTCTTCGCGGAGGTGGCCGCGAACTACATGACGATGCGCGCCTTCCAGCAGCGCCTCGCCTTCGCGAACGACAACGTGAAGTCGCAGGAGGAGAGCCTCAAGCTGGCCGAGTCGCGCTTCGAGGCGGGCGTCTCGCCGGAGCTGGACGTGGCGCAGGCCAAGTCCAACCTCGGTGACACGCGCTCGATCATTCCGGCGCTGGAGCAGGGGCGCGTCGCGGCTCTGCTGCGCATCGCCGTGCTGCTCGGTGCGCACCCCGGCGAGGTGACCGAGATGCTCGGCGAGGTGCTGAAGGTGCCGACGCCGCCGGAGCAGGTCGGCGTCGGCGTGCCGGCCGACATGATTCGGCAGCGACCCGATATCCGTGCGGCGGAGCGCCAGCTGGCCGCCTCGACGGCGCAGATCGGCGTCGCGACGGCGGACCTCTACCCGCGCTTCGCGCTCAACGGTTTCTTCGCGCTTGAATCGACCAGCCTCTCCAACCTCTTCAGCAGCGACTCGGTCACGTGGGGCATCGGCGTGCCGATTCGCTGGTCGCTGTTCGCGGGCGGCCGGATCAAGAGCAACATCGCCCTGCAGGAGGCGCGCACGGAGGAGGCGCTCAAGCTCTACGAACGCACCGTGCTGCTCGCCATCGAGGAGATCGAGGGCTCCATCAACCGCTACGAGCAGGAGCAGCAGCGTCGCGACGCGCTGGAGTTCGCCGTCGAGGCGGCGCAGCGTTCCGTCACGCTCTCGACCGACCTCTACCGCCAGGGCCTCGTGGATTTCCAGCGCGTGCTGGACGCCCAGCGGTCGCTTTTCCAGTTCCAGGACTCGGCGGCGCAGAGCCGCGGTTTCGTCTCCAACAACCTCGTGTCGCTCTACAAGGCGCTCGGCGGCGGTTGGGAGACGCGTCCGGAGGAAGCGGCCAAGGAGGCAGCGGGCGAAGAGAAGAAGCCGGCCGATCCGGCGAAGAGCTCGTAGCCGATGTACGGAGGGCTCGCCGTCGTCGGCTCGGACCGGCTGCTCTACGCGCAGCACGACGGCGAGCTGATCCTGCTCGCCGTCGAGGAAGGCACGATCCTCGACGCGTTCTCGCCGCGGCCCTGTTCGCCGCCGGCGCTCGAGATCACCGCCGCGGCGGTCGACGAGGGACGCATCCTGCTGGCGGACCGGCTCCATCGGCGCGTTCGCGTCGTCGACTTCGACGGCCGGCCGATCGCGCTGCTCGGCCGCACGCCGCCGGTGGGCATTCGCAGCCCCGACGAGCCGGGCACGCTGAGCGAGCCGGTCTGGGTGCTGCCGCAGGACGGGGGCGCCATCGTCGTGAACAGCGACGAGTTCGAGGAGCACGCGGTGCAGCGTTTCGATCGGCGCGGCCGCTACGTGTCCACGTTCGTGCATCCGCTGGGCGGCTACTACCGGGCGCACGGCGCCGCGCGCATCGGCGACGAGATCTGGGTCGCGGAAACGGTGGGCGGGGCGGTGCGCCGCTATGCGCCCGACGGCACCTTCCTCGGCGACTTGAACCTGCACACCGAACTGCAGCGCCCGTTCCGGCTGGCCGACGACGGGTACGACGGCGTCTTCGCGCTGCTCGCGCCCGAGGAGGAGGAGGAGCAGGAGGTGACCGGCGTGGCGCGCCTCGATCGCGAGGGCACCTTCGAGGGCTGGGTGGTGACGGGCGAAGAGGTCAATCTGCCCTTCGACGTGGCCGTACTTCCCGACGGCCGGTTCGTCGTGGCGGACCTGCCGTACGGCGGCCCGCCCGACGTGCGGGTGCAGCTCTTCGGCGCCGACGGTCGTCGGCTCCACACGCTCTTCACCGATCGCGTCGAGCTGGCGGCGATGCACGGGCAGTGGCGCACCGAGCTGGAGCAGAGCGACGGTTCGTGGCTGCGCAAGGCGCAGGTGGCGGCCGCGCAGAGTGAAGCGAAGGCGGAGGAGCTCTTCCGCCTGGCGCTGGCCGAAGACCCCGACGACCTGTTGCCCTACGCCGGCCTGGGCGCGCTGTACCAGCATGTGCTCGACAAGCCGGCCGCCGCGGCCGAGGCCTGGGCCGCCGCCATCGAGCGCGGCGCACCGGAGGCGGAGTTCACCGCCCGCATCGCCGAGTGCCGCCATGCGCTGGGGGACCGCGCGGGCGCGATCGCGCTGCTGCAGCCCCTCCTCGAGGCGCCGGAACTGCCCGAGGAGCCGGAAAAATGGCTGGAGCTGCTCGGTACCTGGCTTCTTGAAGAAGCCTAGCGCGCGACTCCTTGTTCGTTGTGGTGTAATACGCGGCTCGCCATGGCAAAGAAGAGCAAAGACGCCCGCCAGTACGTGATCATGGAGTGCACGGAGTCCGGACAGCGCACGTACATGGCCCAGAAGAACACCAAGAAGGGCTACAAGCTGGAGCTCAAGAAGTACAACCCGAAGCTCCGGAAGCACACGATCTACAAGGAGCGCAAGAAGTAAGCGCGCTCGCCGGCTGCATCGAGCACACGCTGCTCCGCGCCGACGCGACCGAGGTCGATGTCGAGCGCCTTCACGCCGAAGCCGCCCGTTGGGGCTGCTTCGGCGTTTGCGTGCATCCCGTCCGGGTGGCGGCGCTTGCCGGGCGCGGGCTGCCCGTCGTCACGGTGACCGGCGTCCCGTTCGGCGCCGACCGCCCCGACCAGAAGGCGGACGGGGCGCGCCGCGCCGAGCAGGACGGCGCGCAGGAGGTGGACATGGTGGTCGCCATCGGCGCCGCGCGGGACGGGGACTGGTCCGCCTACGCCGCCGACGTGCGCGCGGTGCGACAGGCGATTCCGCAGCTCGTGCTCAAGACCATCCTCGAGACCGGGCTGCTCGACGAGGCGCAACTCCGCGAAGCGGCGCGCATCGCCGCCGCGGAGGGCGTCGACTTCCTCAAGACCTCGACCGGGTACGGCCCGCGCGGCGCGAGCGTCGACGACGTCCGACTGCTGCGAGAGTTCGGCGCGGTGAAGGCGGCCGGCGGGATTCGCACGCGCGCGGACGCCGAGGCGATGCGCGCGGCGGGCGCGACGCGCATCGGGGCGAGTTCGACGGCGGCCATCCTGGGCGATGAAGCTCACGGTTGAGGCGGCCCACGACGGCGAACGGCTCGACAAGCTGCTCGCCGCGCGTCTCGACGGCGTATCCCGCGCCGTCGTGATGAAGTACCTCAAGGAGGGTCGTGCGCGCGTCAACCGCCGGCCGGCCAAGCCGGGTCTGCGCGTGGCGGTGGGCGACGAGGTGGAGCTGCCCGGGTGGGACGAAGCGGTCGAGCGCATTCGCGCCGGGCGCCCGGAGGGGCAGCCGGAAGTACGCTCCGACCGGCGCCGCCGCACGATCGAGGTGATCTACGAGGACGAGTTCCTCGTGGCGGTGAACAAGCCGGCGGGCCTCGTCATGCATCCCGGCAAGGGGCACGAAGAGGAGGGACTCGACATCCTGCTGCGCGAGCAGTGCGGGCCCGCTACGCGGCTCGTGCACCGCATCGACCGCGACACCAGCGGCGTGGTCGTGGCGGCGCGCGGGCATCCCAAGGCGGCGCGCAGGCTCACGAAGGACTTCGCCGAGGGCGACATCGAAAAGGAGTACCTCGCGCTTACGCGGGGCGTGCCCCGCCCGGCGCGCGGCACCATCGATGCGCCGCTGCTCGACACGAAGGCGGAGGGCCAGAAGGTGCGGGTCGATCGACGCGGGCGCCCGGCGCGGACCGACTACGAGGTGCTCGAGGCGTTCGACGGCTTCGCGCTGGTGCAGGCACGCCCGCTCACCGGTCGCCGCCACCAGATTCGCGTCCACCTCGGCCATATCGGCTGCCCGCTGGCGGTCGACCCGCTCCATGGGCCCAAGCAGCGGCTGCGCATGCGCGCGCTGCGCCCGGAGCTGCCGAAGACCTGGAAGAACCCGGTCGTGGTGGGGCGCACCCCGCTGCACGCACATCGTCTACGGCTGCGTCATCCGGAGACGGGGGCAGACCTCGCCCTCGAAGCGCCGGTTCCTCCGGACATGGAGGAGGCGCTCCGCATACTCAAGCAGCCCCGCTAGCGGGGCGTCTTGATCCGCTTGCGGTTGCGGTTGCCGCAGGCCGGGCGCTTGCCCTTGTTGGCCTTGGAGATACGACGCTTGTTGGTGGCCATAGTCAGGGGAGGATAGCAGGGGGGAGGAGGAATGGGGCCACACGCCCGATTCCGGCGTGGAGCGTGCGGCGTGCAGCCCGTCACTCCCGCGGCTCCAGCCCATACGCCTTGATCTTCGCGTACAGCGTCGGCTTCGAGATCCCGAGGACCCGGGCGGATCGCGCCTTGTTCCACTCCGTCGCGTCCAGGACCCGCTGAATATGCCGCTTTTCCACCTCGGAGAGGGGCTCGAAGGGCGAATCCTCCTCGTCCGGGCCCCGTCCGGCCGGACGCAGCTCCGCCGGCAGGTCGCGCCGCCGGATGGACTGACCGTCCCCCAGGATGAGCGCCTGTTCGATGCAGTTCCGGAGCTGCCGCACGTTGCCCGGCCAGCGGTAGGCGACCAGGGCGCGCTCCGCCGCGGGCGTGATGCGCGTGCGCCGCAGCTCCGCCGGCCCGGGATAGCTCCGCACGAAGAACTCCGCCAGCAGGGGAATCTCCTCGCGCCGTTCGCGCAGGGGAGGAATGAGCAGCGAGACGACGTTGAGCCGGTAGAAGAGGTCCTCCCGGAAGCGTCCGTCGCGCACGCGTGCGTCGAGATCCTGATTGGTCGCGCACAGGATGCGCACGTCCACCGCGCACGACTCGGTGCCGCCCAGTCGGTCGACGCGCTTGTCCTGCAGCACGCGCAGCAGCTTGCTCTGCAGCTCGAGCTTCATCTCCCCGATCTCGTCGAGGAAGAGCGTGCCGCCGTCCGCCTGCTCGAAACGTCCCGCGCGCCCCTCCGGGTCGGCGCCCGCGATGCCGGACTTGGGCGCGTAACCGAAGAGTTCGCTCTCCAACAGCGTGTCGGGAATCGCCGCGCAGTTGATCGCGATGAAGGGTTTCGCCGTGCGCGGGCTGAGCCGGTGGATCTCGCGCGCGATGAGCTCCTTGCCGACGCCGCTCTCGCCGCGCAGCAGCACCGTCGCGTCGAACGGCGCCACCTTCTCGAGCTTGGCGCGCACCTCCTGCATGGCCGGGGCGGCGATGACCGGCCGATCGCCCAGGCCGATCGACTCCTGCAGGCGCGTGACCTCCTCGCGCCGGTGCAGGTTGCCGTACGCGAAGGAGACGAGGTGCGCGAGCGCCGCGGCGAAGTCGAGCTCGTCGTTCGTGAAGCTCGACGGCCGGCCCTCGTTGTCGACATACAGCACGCCCTGCGGCCGCCCCTCGTCGCGCAGCGGCGCGCAGAGGATCGCGCGCACCCGGATGTCGAGCGCGTCCTCGTCGGATTCGTCGACCGCCGCCTCCGACGAGAGGACCGCCGCGCCGGAGTCGACCACCGCCCGCGCGACCGCCACGTTGAGCTCCGCGAGGCCGCCGCGCGCCGCCCGCACCTCGAGCCGGTCGGCGTCGTCGTCGAGCAAAGCGATCGCCGCGCGCCTCACCCCGAGCACGCTCAGCAGCGACTCGAGCGCACGATGGAAGATCTCCTCCTCGTCCTCGAGCGACCAGAGAACCATCCCGAGGTCGTTCAGCGCCGCCTTGGTCGCGTCGGCGGAAACGCGGTAGACCACCTCGATGCCGTCGACGTCGATCGGGATGCCGGGCTGCAGCTCCGTCTCGTCGGTGCCGCGCCGCAGCCGGTCGCCCCTTACGATGGCCAGCTCCTCGACCACGCGGCTGCGGCCCCAGGTCAGCGTTCCGTCCGCCGCCCGCCCGATGGGAATCGCCTCGTCTCCCGCCTCGACGACGGACCGGCCCAGCCGGGGGGAGCGGAACTCCAGTTGCGCCACGGCGACACGGTAAACTTTTTTTACGGCTGCATCGCCGAATCAGCCGTTGAACAGATCCATGGACCCGCGTGAACAGCTCGCCGCCCTGCGCTCCGAGATCGGAAAGGTCGTGGTCGGGCAGGAGCGGGTGGTCGAGGAGATCCTGGTCTGCCTGCTGGGCGGCGGACACGCGCTGCTCGAGGGCGCCCCCGGACTCGGCAAGACGCTGCTCGTGCGCACGCTCGCGCGCTGCCTGCAGCTGCGCTTCTCACGCATCCAGTTCACGCCCGA
>JBCDBY010000120.1:0-12179 GCA_039182715.1 Planctomycetota bacterium | reverse complement strand
GGAGGACGGGGCAGGCGAGCGATGCGAGCCACGCTTCGTGCCGCGCACGCGAGCGTCCTTCGCGGTCACCGCTCTCGTACGCCGCGGCCCAGTCGAGGAACTCCTGGATCCGTCGATCGATCTCCACCTCGGAGAGCCCGGGCATGGTTCGAAGCTCCGCCTGCTCCCGGCGCCGCAGCCGCTCGATGCGCAGCTCGGTGGGCAGATGGAGAAAGACGCACAGCGTCATGGGCGCATCGACCTCCCAGCTCAGCGCCGAGCCGCTCCAGATCCACGCATCGAAGCGCGTCAGATCTTCGCGCAGGCGGGCATCGCGCACCCCCGGATCGCGCTTGATCGCGTACGGCGGCCAGGTGGGAATCCAGTAGTAGTCGTCGCTGTCGAAGTGGGGCGTGCCGAGCCGGAGGGCGAGCGCCCGTCCGAGGGTGGTGGTCCCCGTACCCGAGGCGCCGGTGATATGGATCCGCGCCATGGACCCTCCTTTACCATCTGGAGCCCTTCCATGCTCCGACGACTCCTGCTCCCCCTGCTTCTCCTCACGCCGCTCGCGCACGCGAAGGAGGAGCTTCTCTGGATTCGCTACCCCGCGCTGTCGCCCGACGGATCGCAGGTCTGCTTCAGTTACGGAGGCGACCTCTGGCTCGTGCCGAGCGCCGGCGGCGACGCCGTGCCGCTCACGACGCACGTCGCCTACGAGCGGAGCCCGGTCTGGTCGCGTGACGGGAAACAGATCGCCTACGCGACCGATCGCCACGGCAACTTCGACGTCTACGTCCGCACGATCGCCGACGGCGCCGAACGGCGGCTCACCTGGCACTCGGGCTGGGACGTGCCGAGCGACTTCTCGCCCGACGGCAGCGAGGTGCTCTTCAGCAGCGCGCGCGCGGGCGATGCGAAGTCGCATCCGGCGAGCTGGCGCGGGGGCAAGCTCTGGAGCGTGCCGGTCGCCGGCGGACGGCCGCGCCTCGTGCTGCCGACCCCGGCGCTGCACGCGCGCTACGACGAGAAGGGCGCGCGCATCGTCTACGAGAATCAGCCGGGCCGCGAGAACGAGTGGCGCAAGCACCACACCAGCTCGGTGACGCGCGATATCTGGATCTACGACGTCGAGAGCGGGAAGCACACGCGCGTGACCGACTCGAAGCACGAGGACCGCGACCCGCACTTCGACGGCGACGCCGTCGTGCACCTCTGCGCCGCGGACGGCACGTTCAACGTCAAGGGCCGCACGAAGTTCCGCGACCATCCGGTGCGCTTCCTATCGCGCGCCCGGAACGGCACGCTCTGCTTTGCCTGGCACGGCTCGCTCTACACCCTCGCGAAAGGGGCCGAACCGCAGCGTGTCGTCGTGCGCGGCCACGTCGGCCCGCGTTCCAACGCGCGGCGGACGGAGACCATGCGCAAGGGCGCGACGCAGTTCGCGGTCAGCCCGAACGAGAAGGAGATCGCCTTCATCGTCCGCGGCGAGCTCTTCGTCGCTTCGGTCGAGCACGGCACCACCCGGCGCCTGACCCACACCTCCACCCAGGAGCGCAGCCCCTCGTGGGCGCCCGACGGTGAGGCGATCTACTTCGCCGGGGAGCGCGAAGGGTCGTGGAACCTCTACCGCGTGCGCCTGGCGCGGCCGGAGGACAAGTACTTCTTCCGCGCGACGCGCGTCGTGGAGGAGCCGGTGCTGGTGGAGGAGGACGAGTCCTTCCAGCCGCTGGTCTCGCCCGACGGCAAGCGGGTCGCCTACCTGCACAACCGCGACGAGATCCGCGTGCTCGAGCTCGCCTCGAAGAACGCCTGGACGGTCGTGCCGGCGGCGCGCAACTACTCTTATGCCGACGGCGACATCGCGTTCGCGTGGTCGCCCGACAGCAAGTGGCTCGCCTTCAACATGGCGGGCAGCGGTCGCTGGATCGAGAGCCTCGGCGTGGCCGACGCCGGCGGTGAGAAGGTGATCGACATGACGCGCAGCGGCTACTACGAGGCGCGGCCGCGCTGGTCACCGGACGGCCGCGGCCTGCTCTTCTCCTCCAACCGGCTCGGCCGTCGCTCGCACGGCAGCTGGGGTTCGGACGCCGACGTCTTCGTCGTCGACCTGACCGATGCGGCGCACGAGCGCGCGCGCTGGAGCGTGGAGGAGTACGAGCTGCGCACCGGCAAGAAGGACAAGGAGAAGAAGAAGGACGAGGCGAAGACGGACAAGGCGCCGCCCAAGGTCGACATCGAGTTCGAGGATCGCGAGCGGCGGACGCGCCGTCTTTCGCTGCACTCCGCGCGGCTGTTCGCCTTCGACATCTCGCCCGACGGCGAGAAGCTCGTGAAGATCGCGCGCGTCGGCAACCAGACGGGGCTCTGGCTCACGCACTGGCGCAAAGGCGAGACCAAGCGGATCGCGAAGCTGGACGGCAACGGCGGCGACGTGCGCTTCGCGAAGGACGGCAAGTCGGTCTTCGTGCGCTCCGGCGGCGGAACGCTGCATCACATCGAGCTCAAGGGCGACGCCAAGCGCATCGGCTTCAAGGCGGAGATGGAGATCGACGCGCCGGCCGAGCGCGCGTACATCTTCGAGCACGCGTGGCGGCAGGTGAAGCGCAAGTTCTACCG
Source organism: Planctomycetota bacterium (assembly GCA_039182715.1). GTDB lineage: Bacteria > Planctomycetota > PLA2 > PLA2 > PLA2 > JBCDBY01. The sequence continues at coordinate 9,584 of JBCDBY010000120.1, read as the reverse complement.
CGCCGACCTGCACGGTGCGCCGTGGGAGAAGCTGCGCAAGGACTACGAGCCGCTGCTGGCGCACGTGCATACCAACCACGACTTCGCGGAGCTGCTGAGCGAGCTGCTCGGCGAGCTCAACGCGTCGCACACCGGCTGCTACCACCGCATTCCGCAGGAGGGCACCGACCAGACGGCGTCGCTCGGCGTGCTCTACGACCCGCGCGACCGCGGCGAGGGGCTCAAGATGGTCGAGGTGCTGCCGGGCGGTCCGGCCGCGCGCGCCGGCATCGAGTCCGGCAGCGTGCTTCTGCGCGTGGGCGACACCAAGCTCGATGCGAGCGTCAACCTGTCCGCCCTGCTCGACCGGCAGGCGGGCAAGCGGCTACTGCTCGCGGTGCGCAAACCGGACGGTTCCACCGCGGAGGTCGTCGTCGAGCCGGTGTCGCTGCGGGACGAGAGCGAGCTGCTCTACCGCCGCTGGGTCGAGCAGCGCCGCAAGCTCACCGACGAGCTGTCGGAGGGGCGCATCGGCTACGTGCACGTGCGCGGCATGGGCGACCGCAGCTTCCGTCGTCTCTACCAGGACGCGATCGGTCGCTACGGCAACCGCGCGGCGCTCATCGTCGATACCCGTAACAACGGCGGCGGATGGCTGCACGACGATCTGGTGAAGTTCCTGGGTGGTCGCAAGTACGCGATCTTCCACCCGCGCGGCAAGAAGCGCGGCGCGTTCGGCACCGAGCCGTTCGACCGTTGGGCCGACCCCGTCGCGGTGATCGTCAACGAGCAGAACTACTCGGACGCGCACATCTTCCCGTACGCGTTCCAGAAGCTCGGCCTCGGTCCGGTGGTGGGCGCGAAGGTCGCGGGCACCGGCACGGCGGTCTGGTGGGAACGCCAGATCGACCCCACGCTCGTCTTCGGCATCCCGCAGGTCGGCATCGTCGAGCCGGGCGGCGACTACGTCGAGAACCAGGACTTCGTCCCGGACCACATCGTCCCGCACGGCCCCGAGTCGGTCGCGCGCGGCGACGACCCCCAGCTCAAGAAGGCGATCGAGGTGCTGCTCGAAAAGCTCGGCTAGTCTCCATCCCCGTTCGTCTCGGTCGGCGGCGGAGGGAAAGGGAGCTGTCGTTCCGCGACCCATTCGAGGATGGTGTCGAAGGGGGCGTCGATCGGAATCACGTGCATCGAGGTTTCCGACGAATCGAGCAGGGCCGCGAGTCGTCCGATGCGAGCGGAGCGCTCCGGCAAGTCGCGCGACAGAAGGACGACGACACGGACGTAGGACTGTGCCTGAAAGCGGGGCTTGGGCGGCGACGAATGAGCCATCGCACCGAACCGCACGCCGTTCACGTCGGGCGCGGATGCTCGCAGGTCGGACGCGACCTCCCGGCTGGTTCGCACCTGCCACCGAACGGGACGCGATCGAAGGGCCGCATCCCAAGGCCGGAGCGCGACCCGAAAGCGATCGGAGTCGGTCGGGTCGGGCATGACCCAGATGGGCGACATGAGCGCAAAGCGTTCCGTGCCGCCGGGCTCGTCGCCCAGTAGCCCCTGAAAGACCGCCGCCGTAAACGTTTCTCGGAAGACGGCGTCGAACAGCCAGCTCGCCGGGCGACGGCTTCGGGCCGCGTCCCGGAGCTCGAGGAGTCGTTCCGCCGCTGCCCGCGGCGACCCGATTCGGGTCCAATCCACATCGTCCTGCACCAGGTGGATCCCGGCCCGCGGACAGCTGGTTCGCATGCGTGCGTGGAGCGCCCGGACGTTCCGTTCGACTTCCTCGGACGGCTCTGTCGGCTGAATCACGATGATCGAGGCGGTCTCGGGGCCGAACGCCTGCGAAAGCCGCGGTCCCATGCGGTGGACCGGCTGGGCGTGTGGGTCTTCGCCGCGGATGTAGCGAAAGTGCGTGGCCCCGGAGTCCGCCGGCCAGACGATGAAGCGATCACCTTCGTTCGGGTCGAAGTCGGTTCCGTAAACGTGCGTATGGGAGCTGTAGGAGCAGGCCGAGAGACTGAGAAGAAGAACCGTGCAGCACCGCATGCGGGATGGAATGCCGTGGGCTCGAGGCGCGTTCCCGGAATCCGCGAACTCCCCTCGTCCGTGCCCTAACCGCCGTCCTGCGCCCCATCCTCTGGGGCCGAACGCCCGACCAATGGCGAACAGCGCGGGCGGCATCCCGCAGGTCGGCATCGTCGAGCCGGGCGGCGACTACGTCGAGAACCAGGACTTCGTACCGGACCACATCGTCCCGCACGGCCCCGAGTCGGTCGCGCGCGGCGACGACCCCCAGCTCAAGAAGGCGATCGAGGTGCTGCTGAAGGAGATCCGCTAGTCCTGCTTCGGCGAGGACTCGCGCACGATCTCGTTGACGGTCCGATCCGTCGGGACGACGGACAGATACAGGTTCTGCCGAATGCCCCATCACGCGATCGCGAGCAGCCGCTCCTCGCGGTCGACGACGTCCGTGCCGAGCAGCACGGAGACGCTGCGTCTCGGATCGGCCCCGAAGTCGAGCTCTTGCACACGCTTTTGCTCCCAGTCCTCGACGGTGAGCTCCTCGAACGGCCCGGTTCCGGTGTGCCCGAAGAACCCCGCGGTCGGCGGTCGCACGCGGACGAAGGCGCGACGCGGGTCGGTGGGATGGGGGACGAACGTCACGCGCGCGTACCACGCCTCGAGTACCTTGATAATCGAACAGGCGCCGTCGAAACCCGTCCCAGACCTCAGCGTGCCGTGCAGGGGGTCGGGAGTGCGGAGGGCGACGAGGCGCTGGTAGACGTCCTGGTTCGACTCGAAGGCGGTCCAGTCGGCGTCGTCGTAGACCACGCGGATGCGCGGCGGGCTCGACCCCCGGGGCCGTTTCGACACGTGAGCCCAAGCGGCGCGTTCCAGGTCCCGGTCGGCCGCCGCCGGAAGCACGAGGAGAATCGACCCGATCGGGTCGGGCAGCATGTCCGGCCAGCGGCGTGATGCGACGTGGGTCATCCCGTATCCGGTGACGTATCGCAGCTCCGAGCCCGCCTGGTCGGCGGGCCAGAGCACGATCACGCATCCGCGTGGCGGACGGATGTCGGTGAGGCGGAAGCGGTCCGGCTTCGTTTGCGTGGAGGCGCACGCGGCGCAGAGCAGCGGAGCCAAGAGCAGAGAGCGCATGGAAAGCTGCATGCCGCTGTGCCCGGAGCGTTCCCGGAATCTCGGGGCCGGAATCGGTTTCCCGCTTCGCATAGGCTTGGCTCCATGCGATCGCTCGTGACCCTAGCCTTGCTTTTGGCCGCCTGTGCGACCCCCGAAGGCGCGACCCAAGGTGAGCAGCGCGCGCAGACCCTCGCCATGCGCGACGAGTCCATCGCGCAGCTGCGCAAGCGCTACCCGAACTCCCACGCGCTGCTCGACGATGCGTACGGCACGGCCGTCTTCACCAACATCAGCATGACGATCTTCTTCGCGGGGGGCGGCGGCGGCTACGGCGTGGCGACCCGTGCGTCAGACGGTGCGACGACCTTCATGACGATGCGGACCGGCAGCGCCGGGCTCGGTCTCGGCGGGCGCGAGTATCGGCTCATTGCGATCTTCCGGACGCAGGCCGCGTACGAGAAGTTCATCGCGGGCGGCTCCGGCTTCGGAGGCGAGGCGGAGGTGAGTTCCGGCGAAGGCGACGCGCCGTCGGGCGGAACCGCCACCGGCGGCGCGCCCGACGTGCGCATCTACCAGCTCACGACCGACGGCACGGAGATGAAGGCGACGCTCACCTCCGCGAAGTTCGAGGTTGGCGGCTAGCGAATCCGCAACAGACGCAGCTGGTGCTTGTGCTGCGGATTCGGCGTCGGCACCGGCTCCGTGAGTCCGGCCGCGAGCGGCGGGGGCGGCGCGGCCACGAACGCGCCCGACGATCCGTTCGGGCCGCGCACGCCGATGAAGCGCGGATGCTGTCCGCCCGTGTTCATGGCCAGCACGACGGAGCGTCGTTCGCGCAGCTCGGCGACGAGGACGTGCAGCTCGTCGCCCGCATCGACGACGTCGTAGCCGAAACGGCCGAGCTCGGTAATGTCGATGTCGAGCAGCGTCGCCGTGCCGTTGCTGAGCATCAGCGCGTTGCCGCCGAAGGTCGGGATGGCGTTGCTCTCGCGCTGCTGCAGCGGCTTCGTGATCGCGGTCGTGAGCCGGTGGTGCTGTGGTGCGCCTCCGGCGAAATCGCTCCAGCGCTGCAGGTGCAGTTCGGCGCCGTCGGGCGTCGGCGCCACGTAGAAGAGGTCCACCTCGTTGCCGCGCAGCAGCACGGTCGGCATGTAGGAGCCGGGCGAGCCGATCGTTCGCGGCGTATCGAAGGTCCGGCCGCCGTCCTCGCTCGCCGCGATGCGCACGCCGTCGCTCGCCTCGTAGGCGTAGACGATGCGGTCGCCCTCGACGGCGACCGACGGGTCGCGGGCAAACGTCTGTTCTTCCCAGTCGACCAGCGTGTCGATCATCTCACCGTCGCCCCACGGCAGCACCGCGCAGCCGAACAGCGTCTGCGAGAGGAAGGTGCCGGCATCCGCGACGCCCTCGATGCCGTCGAACACGAATCGCGTGTAGCCGTAGCCGATCACGAGGTCGCCGCGCTCCGACCATGCGAGCCCGGTAATGAGCGGGGTGGTGCGTCGCTTCTCGCGCACGATCACGCGCGGCGCCTCGAACACGTAGCGATCGGGCACGCCCTCGGCGCGGCCGCGCTCGACGATGAGCTCGTGCGCGCCGTCCGGCGTGGGGCGCCAGTAGGAGATCGCGAGGGAGTAGTCGGCCGCGATCGCAACGCTGACCAGTCGCGCGATGCGACCGCCGCCGGCGAAGAGCTCCTCCTGCGTGAACGAGGCGCCGCGGTCGAAGGAGAGCGCGAGCTTCACACCTTCGCCGCTCGAACGCGCGACCGCCAGCACGTTGAACAGCGCGGCCGTGTCGTGATCGCGCCAGTTGCCGCTGTCGGGGTTGGTCTCGCGCTGCCGGCCGCCCGTCACGGCGCCGGTGAGGTGGTCGAACTGCAGGCGCAGCTCGAGCCGCTCGGCGAAGTCGCCGTCGTAGCAGAGCACGGTCGTGCGATCGCCCGAGACCGCCGCCACCGGCAGCCCGAACATCGGCGACGGACTCGAGTAGATCGTGTGTGAGCTGAGCAGGCCGGGGTAGTCGCTCGCGTTCGACGGCGGCACGGCGATCGGCGACGCCGCGCCGACGCGGACGCAGACCAGCGCGCTCGTCTTGCCGCGGTCCGTCTCCGCCTCGACCAGATAGATCTGGTCGCGCTCGATGGAGCCGCGCAGGGTCACGCGCGCGAAGCCGTCGCCCTCCGCATGGAACCAGTTGACGTTCTCGTAGCCGCCGCTGCCCGAGTAGGAAACGCCGCCGCCGAGCACGCTCCAGACCGGCGCGGTCGGCGTCTCGTCGCCGTCGCGCACATGGGCGAGCGAAACCGACACCGCGCGCTGCAGCTCCTCGTCCTGCGAAACGAGATCGAACTCGAACGGCGCGCCGGCCGGCGTGGTCACCTCGAACACGCGCGCCGGGGCGACCGCGCCGAGGCGATCGAAGTCGAGTCCGTCGGGAACCGGCTGCGGGACCGGATCGACCTGCTGAATCCCGGCGATCAGCAGCAGCGGCGTGAAGGGAACACCGTCGGGGAGCGCGGGAATGATCTGGACCGGCGCGGGCGCCGGGCTTCCGCCGCCGCCTCCACACGCCACGAGAAGCCCGAGCAGGATTCCGAGGATGTTCCGCATGCTGTTTCTCCCGCGGTAACGCGTTTCGCTACCGAGTCGTGACCGAATCGCCCACCGAGCCATGTCGAGAGGCCCTAGCGCACCGCGCGTGCCGAATTCGAACCGGGAGCCCTCGGCTCCGTAGACTGAGGAGATGATCGGACTCCTGCTGCTCGCCTGCCTCTGGGACCAGGACACGCTCGCGATGGAGAAGCGGCAGTTCCCGGACACGCTGCAGGTGCTGGCCGGGGAGTTCACGCGGCACTCGAAGGAGTTCTACGAGTGGCGCATCCGCGACCGGCGGAAGAAGCTGAAGACCGATCCCGGCAACCTGCGGTTGCTCGATGATCTCGCCGTCGCCTACGACAAGACCGGGCGGCCGGAGAAGGGCATCGAGCTCATGCGCGCGTCGCTGGCCAGGAAGCCCGGCCGATACGAGACGGTCGCCAACCTCGGCACGCTTCTGATCCACGCCGGCCGGCTCGAGGAGGGACTCGCCCGCATTCGCGAGGCCATCCGCATCAATCCCGACGCGCACTTCGGCCGGGAGATCGTCCAGGCTTGGGTCGTGGAGTACGTACTGGCGCGGCGGCGGGCCGGCGCGGAGGGGTTCCCGCTGCGGCCGAAGGGCACCGCGCGCAAGCCGCACGGCGGATTCGCCGCCTTCCTGCGGGACAAGGGCGTCGACATCACCATGGATCGGGCGAAGATCGTGAAGGGTCTGACCGGCATGATGTTTTTCGGCAACCACACGTCGCCGGTGCTGTGCGAGTGCCTTGGCGACGTGCTCGTGCGGGCCGATCGTTACGAGCGTGAGGGGGCCCGGCGCACCGCGGCCCGCGCCTACCTCAAGGCGTCGTACGCGATGAAGGACGAGGCGGCGCGCGCGCAGTACCGGCGGTTTGCGAACCGGGCGCTCCAGAGCCAGACCACCACGCGGCGCTCAAAAAAGCAGATCACGCTGGAGCGAGTCGAATCGACCTTCGCGAAGGAGCGGAAGCGGGGCGCCGCCTACGCCGCGTCGATCGCCGCCGACGAGCAGCGCTGGATCGACGAGGGCGCCGACGTCGACGCCCGCTTCCGCGCGAAGTACTACCGCAACGACCTCGGATAGGGCATCCGCTTCGCGTCCATCGATCGGCCCTTGGGCAACAGGCGGCCCTCGAAGTCGACCTTCGAGACGCGCGCTTCGGCGAACCGGTTGACGAGCGCGATGGCGTACTTGTGCTGCACGCGCGGCGCCGCACGGATCTCGCCGACCAGCTCGGTCTCCATGTTCTTCTCCGCCTCGCGCTTCATGCGGACGATGTGGCGGTGAACGACGTCGAGATCGTCGGTGGTCCGATTGTCGCCGTAGCGATAGACGACCGTGGTGGGGGCGGGCACGAGCTCGCCGCCCCAGTCGCGCGGCTGCTCCTCGCGCCCGAAGATGCGGACGGTGATCTTCATCGGCTCGACCGCGCGCCGCTCGGGAAACCCGCGTTCGGTCGGCAGGAAGGCCGCCAGCCGCGCATTGAGGGTGCGGAACGGCAGACACATGAAGAAGATGAGGACCAGGAACGCCACGTCGATGAGCGGCGTCAGCTCGATGCGAAAGTCCTTCTGCTGAGAGCTTTTTTGGGCGGCCACAGTTCCCTCCGTGGGCCGCAGGCAGGTGGTTGCACCGTAGCACGCGCTAGACTCGGCGTGTGCAGGAATTCGTGGATGCGTTCAACGCGGGGTCCGTCGAGGCGGTCGCCGCGCTCCTGGACGAAGACGCGGTCGCCTGGGTCGAGGGCGCGCCGTTTCCGCGCGAGGAAGGCGCCGACAACATCCGCGCGACCTCCTTGCCGCACCTGCTCGAAGGCAATCGGCTGCGGGCGATCCCGGGTTCGGACTGGATCTGGCTACAGAACGGAAACGGCGAGTTGGAAGTCGCCATCGAGTGGGTCGCGCACGAGGGCCGCATGACGTCGCTGCGCTACGTCACGGCGCCACATGCAGGCGAAGAGCTGCAACGCCTCGCCGTGATTGCCGGGATGCCCGCGGCGAGCGCATAGGACCAGAGTGATGAATGGGTTGTCCGAAGAGACGGTTCACATCCTGGCCGCCCGGTGCAAAGAGTCGGTTCTCGGTGAGCGTGCGGTTCTCTGGGCGCGCCGCATGCTCGACGCCGACTACGCGAGCGAGTCGCTCGTGCTGCTGGCCGGGGAGCAGCCGCTCTTCCACGAATGGGTCGTGGTCGACTTCTTCGATCGCGCGATCGCCGAGCATGGCATCGCCCCGTTTACCGACGAAGGCGAAGCGGCGAGGGCGGTGTTGACCGTCCAGTCGCAGGCATTCGTGGACGGACGCATTGCACGCGAAGAGTTCCTGCAGTCGGTCGGGTGGGACGATTTAGAACCGGCCGACCGCGCCGCGATCGAGGGGACGCACGACCCGACCGCGGACATGCAGGACTGGGAGCACCAGCTGCGCGCCATCTGCCTCGCCTGGGCCGACTCGCACCCGGTCCGCGACCCCCTCACGCCCTGACCGGCGATGCCATTCCCGCTCGTCCGGGTGCGCACCCCAGTGGCGCAGTCGACCTCCGTAAGTCTCGACCTCTCAATGACTTGGACCCGCACCGGAGTGTACTCAGTACGCTCCGAAGCGAGTACGCCGCGGGGAGGTGCGCCCGGAGGCGAGGGGGAAGCTTCGAGGGCTACTCCTCGCCGAAGGACTTGAGGATGCCCTTGGCGGCGTTTTGCACGCTCTTGGGCTGGTTCGCGTCGTAGGCGAGCTTGCGGAGTTGGGGGATCGCGCCCTTGTCCTTCTTCTGCTTGACGAGTTCGAGCAGGACGATGACCGCGGTCTCGTTCTTGTACGTGGTCAGACGCTCGCGCGCGTACGGCAGGATCTTGTCATCCATGATGAACATGGACTGCAGGAACTGCATCGCTTCGGGCTGGCCCTTCTCGAGCGAAAGGTCGGTCGCCTTCGCGTAGAGGTCGTACCCCTCGTCGATCTCGCGTCGGATCAGGCCAAAGGCGGCGTTGGCGCGTGCGCCCGGGTCGTCGGACTGGCGCGCCGTCTGCGTCAGGGGATCGACGGCGTTCGGATCATCGGTGAACGCGAGCGCGTGGCTCGCGAGCCGGTGATCGATCATGTCCGACTCGGGATTCTGCAGCGTCTCGATCAGCAACCGGATCGACTCCTCGTCCCCGTTCTGGCCGAGCGCGTGCGCGGCGATGATGCGGCGCTGGAACCCGGCGCTGTCGTCCTGGAACTCGGCCCGCACCTTCGCAAGTCCCTCCGGACCGGCCCGCTTGAGCAAAGCGCGGAGAGCGTCCCGCGCCTCGTCGCCCTGGCCCATGATGATCGACTGCAGCTTCATCGCGAACGCCTGCAGGCCCGCTTCGAGCTCCTTGTCCGTCACCGGACCGCCGGTTTCGGTCGGCTCCGCGTCCACCTCGATCTCGGACGTCTCGCGCTCGATCTTGGCGGCCTGCTCACGCTCCGCCTCCAGTTCGGATTGGAGGCTGGTCACCTGCCCGCGCAGGTCGGAGATCTGCTCCGCCATCTTCGCGATCAACGCGCGCTGCTCCGTGTCGTCGGGCGGCCGCTCGGCGCGCGGCGGCGCGGGCTCCTTCTCCTTCGGCATCAGCAGCATGCCGCCGGCACCGAGTGCGAGTCCGATCAGCAGGGGAACGATGGCGCCCTTCATGCCTCCATGGTACGGACGAATGCACACCCGCCGAAATCCCCGGCGCGCCGTACACTCGGACCATGGCTTGGAAATGGGTGGGCTACCTCGTGGGCGCGTTCGGGCTCGGGCTGCTGTTCGGGCTTTCCGTGACGCAGTCGCCGTCGCCGTCCCCATCGCCGCCGCGCTCGCTCGAGCAGGTGCTG
>JBCDBY010000119.1:0-12208 GCA_039182715.1 Planctomycetota bacterium | reverse complement strand
CTACGTCATGCAGCCCTACCAGCTCGTGAAGGACGTCCGCACCGACACCGAAACCGGCAACATCCAGGCGGTCCTCGACGGCGATCTCGATGCGTTCATGGAGGCGTATCTCAAGAAGGCCGGGGGCTAGGGGCCAGGGGCCAGGGGCCCGATTGGGACGCAGTACGTTACTGGGGCGGTGTTAGTGGTTCTGGAGCGGGAATACCGAACTCCGGGAATACCGAACCCGGCACAACTCTCCCGCTAACCGAGAAGGCGGGAGAATTGAGCCCGGCTCGGTAATCCTCCAGCTCGGGACTTTAGTCCAGCGCCTGCTCGGCGAGTAGGCGGATCTGGAGGTCGGGTTCCACGCTGGACGCCCGCGCCTCGAGAAGGGGGCGCACCGACGGCTCCTCCCTGAGCCAGGCACAAGCGATCTCGGTCGCCTCCCAACGGACGGCATCGTCGGGGTGCTCGAGCAGGCGCTGCAAGTCCTGGAGCGGCTCCGCGCGATTGGTCTTCACTTCTTCCAGAGCGGGCACGAGATGTTCGAGCTCGTCGGGGTAGAGCCACTGCTCGTCGAGCAGCGCGCGTGCGGCACTCCAGCCTTCCCCGAGTTCGTGTAGACCGATCGCGGCGTTCCAACGATGCCACGTGTTGTGTCCGTCGAGACGCTGTCGGTACCGCGCACGGCGCTCTTCCGGAGTGGGCTCTTGCGGGAGCTCGAACTCCTTGCCGCCGAGCTTTCGGATGAGCTCGAGATTGGGCCGCGTGCGGCCCCCAGGGTGCTCTCGCATGAACGCCTCGACGGCCGCCAGCGCCCGTTCGCCCTCAAGTTCCAGGAGCGGGCGGATGGCTGCGGATACGCCACGGTTCAGCATGGCGCGCAGATCTTCTTCGAGGCCGGACAGCGAGACTCCCTCACTCTTGGCCCGGTGCAGGAACCAGACCCCCTTGCCCTGAAGTATCAGGCGCGCGAGCTCCAGCCCGGCGCCCCGGTGACGACGCGACTTGAGCATGGCGATCGCGAACGGCGTCAGCATTCCGGGGTGAATGTGGTCCGTGTCGGAGCGGAGTACGTCGAGTCCCGGGTCTCCCAGAACGAGAAGGGCGGACGGGGCCCAGAGCAGTTTGCGATTCTCCCTCCAGGCGTTCCCGACTCGGTCGACCCACGCGGCCCGTATCTCATCCGGAGCGGTTTTCAGCGCTTTCACCAAGCGCCAGCCCCAGGACTCGTACTTGGGTTCGAGCGCATGGACATAGAGCGCTTCCAGTGCCTCCTCCCGATGCGCCGTCGTGTTTGCGAGTATGTCGGCCGCAGCCCACCGCACGCTCTCGTGTTTCGACGACAGCTCTCTTCTCAGTCGATCTTGGAATTCGACGCTCGGGTTCTTCTCGAGCTGTTGGATCGCGGCCAGTTGCTCGTGCGGGCTTCCCGCGCCGACGAACTCGAGGAGCCCTGTCGTGTCGAGCCACCCGAGTGTCACGGCGAGGTCGATCAGGTGCCCGCGCTCTCCGAATTGCGGATCGGCGAGATGACGTCGAACCTCTTCTTCGGCGCTCCGTGCATGGAGCCCTGTACGGAGGAGGGCCCACGACGCCCGCTCGCGGACGCCCGGGTCCACATCGCTCAGGAGGTCGATCAGATGCGGAACGCAGTGGCGGCCGGAGAGCGCCAGGGCGTCCTTGAGCGCGGACATCGGTTCGTCTTCCGAGGCCATAGCGACCCGCTTGGCGACGAGTGGCGCACCGAGGGCGCCGGTGCGCGCGATGGCGCGAAGAGCCTCGAAACGAACGCTGCGCTCTTCGTCGTTGCAGAGATCGTCGAGCAGGATGAGCGCATCGATCGTGCCGGCAAACCCGAGAGCCTGAATCGCGGCCTGTTTCGCGTGCTTGCGATCGTGATGGGCCAACCGTTGGATCGATGGCTCAGAGTCGGGGAGTAGCCGCGCGAGGAGCAGGCCGAGCCCCGGTCGCAGGTGACCCCAACGGTCGGCCTCGTCCGTGAGCAGTTCGTATAGCTCCGGGATCGCGGGTGCCGCCTTGGGGCCCAGCTCCAGGAGCAAGGAAAGTGACTCACGCCGCTTCGGATAGGAGCCGTGCCGCAGGTGGTAGAGGAGCAGGTTCAGCTCGCGGCTTCGCGTGACGATGGCGTCGGACGCGTGAGGCCGGTCGTGCGGGACCGTGCGCGTCGCGTGCGGCGTGTGTCGCGTCGCACGTTCCTGCGCCGTGCGATCCGCCCGCGTCCCGTGCTGCCACGCGAGCGTTCCACTCACGACGACGGCGAGTGTGGCGGCGGTCGCAAGCGCGGCCTTGCCGACCCAGGGGGCGGCCGACGCCGAAGTGCCGAGAAGGGGGAGGGCGGCGATCGGCGCCAGCATCGCGCGCCAGTCGCGACGGCGTCGTGTGAGCTTGCCGCGCAGCTGCTCGAGGCCGCGCCGGATGCGTGACTCCACCGTCCGGACGGGGACGTCGGTCGCCTCCGCGATCGCGCGCGGCGGCATGCCCTCGAGGAATCGATGCACGATCGCGTCGCGGTAGGGCTCCTCGAGCTCCTCGACCGCTTGCAGCAGCAGCCTCTCGATCTCGATCCGCTCCAGTGCGGAGCGGGGGTCGGCGGGTGCGGCCGGCTCCGGCGCGACTGCTTCCCGGATTCTCCTGCGCCCTTCGCTGCGTCGCCGCGAAAGGGAGAGGTTCCGGACGATTCCGCCGAGCCAGGCCCGCATGCGCGAAGGGTCCCGCGGTCCCGACCGCAGCCCGACGACCATCGCCTCCTGCACGACGTCGTCCGCATCTGCCTCGTTTCCGAGCAGTGCGCGCGCCAGCCCCCGCAGGAACCCGGCATGGGCCGTCAACGCGTTCGCAGCTTCCTCGTTCGGCACTTCGCTTCTCATACCATTCCGTTGCCGCGGCGATTCTTTTCCCTCCCCAAGAGCCGGGCCGAGGGGCAGGGCGCGGCCCGAGGGCGTGCGCAGTACACCCCGGGGCGGTGTAAGTGGTTATGAGGAAATGGTTTGTGACGGTCGAGTGCGCCATCGGGGTGCGCACTTGCGGCTTCGCCAGGCATGGGCCGGCCTCGGTGGGAGAAGGGTCCCGTGATCGGGCCTCCTTCGGGCCCCCAGCCCCCGGCCCCCGGCCTCCGGCCCCGTCGGGATCCTTCCCCCCCTGCGGTACCCTGAAGCCGCTTCGAGGTACACCCGAAGGACAGAAATCCCCTTGAAATCGAGCATTTCGCGAGCGTTGCTCGCCCCCTACGACAAGTCCGGAATCGTTGCATTCGGCCGCGCGCTGCACGAGCGCGGCGTCGCGCTGCTCGCCACGTCGGGCACGGCGCGCAAGCTCAAGGAAGCGGGGCTTCCGGTCAAGGAGGTCTCCGAGCACACCGGGTTCCCCGAGATGCTCGGCGGTCGCGTGAAGACGCTGCACCCGAAGATCCACGGCGGTCTGCTCGGGCGGCGCGACATGCCCGACCACGTGGCGCAGATGCAGGAGCACGGCATCGAGCCGATCGACCTGCTCTGCCTCAATCTCTATCCCTTCCGCGAGACGATCGCCCAGCCGGACGTGACGCTCGCGGATGCGATCGAACAGATCGACATCGGCGGCCCGGCCATGCTGCGCGCCGCCGCCAAGAACCACGCCCACGTCGTCCCGCTCATCGACAGCGCGGACTACGCGGAGACGCTGGAGCGTCTCGACGGCGACCAGCTCACGCCGGAGTTCCGGCAGGCGCTCGCCGCCAAGGCGTACCAGCACACCTGCCTCTACGACAGCGCCATCGCCAACTACCTCGGCAACGGCGACACCATGACGGTCGCCGCGGAGCGTGTGGAGCAACTGCGCTACGGCGAGAACCCGCACCAGAAGGGCGCGCTCTACCAGGTGCCGGGCGAGCACAGCCTCGCGCAGTGCGAGCAGCTCAACGGCAAGGCACTCAGCTACATCAACCTGCTCGACGCGGCCGGCGCGTACACCACCGTCGCCGAGTTCGAGGAGCCGAGCGCGGTGGTGGTCAAGCACGCCAACCCGTGCGGCGCCGCCTCGCACGAGGACCTCGTGACCGCCTTCGAGCGCGCCTGGGAGGGCGACCCCGTCTCCGCCTTCGGCTCGATCCTCGCCTTCAACCGCGAGATCACGCCGGAGCTGGGCGACGCAATTGCCGCCAAGGGCTTCGTCGAGGTCGTCGTCGCCCCCGGCTTCTCGGAGGGCGCGCTGGAGAACCTGCGCACCAAACCGCGCTGGGGCAAGAACGTACGACTGCTCAAGTCGCCCCTGCCGGCACCCGATGGAATCGAAGTCCGCAGCATCCCCGGCGGTTTCCTGGTGCAGGACCGGGATGCCAAGCAGCCGGTCGCCGCGGATATGAATATCGTGACCGAGCGCAAGCCGAGTGAGTCGGAACTCGCCGACCTCGTCTTCGCGCTTCGAATCTGTAAGCACGTGAAGTCCAACGCCATCGTTCTGGCCAAGGACCGCATGGTCGTCGGTGTGGGCGCGGGACAGATGTCCCGGGTCGACGCCGCGGGCATGGCGGTGAAGAAGGCGGGCGACCGGGTGACCGGCTCCGTCTTCGCGTCCGATGCGTTCCTCCCGTTCAACGATGCCCTCGAAGTCGCCGTCGACGCCGGGGCCGTCGCCGCCGTCCAGCCGGGCGGCAGCAAGAACGACGAGAACTGCATCACCTACGCGAACGGCAAGAACCTCGCGATGGCCTTCACGGGCACTCGACACTTTTTGCATTAGGCACCCGCGTCGCAGCCCGTGCGGGACCAAAACCCGACCGGGCCCCGAAGCGCGTGCCGGAACAGGCACATGACAGAAGGATCAATCGCGGACCTCGAGGTCCTGATCGGCCATGTCTTCCGGGACAAGGGACTGATCTTCAACGCGCTCTCACACTCCAGCACGAAGAACGACGAGCGCCCGAGCAACGAGCGCATGGAGTTCCTCGGCGACTCGGTGCTCGGCATGCTTTTGGCCGAAGCGCTCTATCGCCGCTACGGAGACTTCGACGAGGGCGAACTCACGCGGATCAAGAGCCAGGCCGTTTCGCGCGCCACGCTCGAGCGCGTCGCGCTGGCCATGGGGCTGGAGCGCTACATTCTCGTCGGCAAGGGGGTGCGCAAGAAGACCATCCCCTCCTCGCTCATCGGCAACATGTTCGAGGCGATCGTCGGCGCCATCTATCTCGACGGCGGCCTCGCCGCGGCGCGCAAGTTCATCCTGCGCCACCTCGACGTGATCGTGGACGAGATCGTCGAGGACCGCGCGGAGCGCAACTACAAGTCGCTCCTGCAGCACTACTGCCAGCGCGAACTGGGCGCCATGCCGAGTTACCGCGTGCTGCGCGAATCGGGCCCCGCCCACGGTCGCGTCTACGAGATCGCGACGATGGTCAAGGGCGAGGAGGTCGGTTCGGCCCGCGCGCAGTCCAAGAAGGAAGCGGAGCAGGGTGCGGCGCGCGCCGCGATGCTCCACTACAAGGCGGTCGACGAGAAGCCGATCGAGACCGTGCGCGGCGCGGGCACGATCATGCGCATCGGTCCCGAGGGCAAGAAGAAGAAGTCGCGCCGCGGGGGCCGCAAGCGGCGCCGCAAGGACCGCGAGAACGAAGGCGTGGCGGTCGACGCGCCCGCCGTGGAGCAGGCTGGCGAGCAGGCCGGCGAGCAGGCCGGAGACGAGAAGAGCCCGCCGCCCGCGCACACGCCCGCCCGCGAGGGCGAGAGCAGCCGCCGGTCGCGCCGCGGCGGCCGACGCCGTCGCCGCTCCCGTGGGGATAACGGCGAGCCGCGCACGGAATCAAACCGGGAGTCGAAGCCCGAGAGCAAGCCCGAGAGCAAGCCCGAGAGCAAGCCCGAGAGCAAGCCCGAGCCGCAGGCCCAGCCGAAGCCCGAGGCGGCACCGGAGCCCGCGGCCAAGCCGGTCGCCAAGAAGAAGGCGACGAAGAAGAAGGCCACCAAGAAAAAGGCGGCCAAGAAGAAAGCCGCCAAGAAGAAGGCGACGAAGAAAAAGGCCACGAAGAAGAAGGCCACCAAGAAGAAGGCGACCAAGCGGACGCCGAAAGCCGAGGAGTAGCGGCTGGACTGGCGCGCGCTGCTGCCGCTCGACCGCACGCTCGGACCCGAGCGGCGGCGGTTGGGCGGCCTCTATGGCGGCTCGCTCGGCCTGGTGCTCGCGCATCTGCTGCCGGACGACCGTCCGGCGCTTGTGCTGCACTCCGACGCGCGCTCGGGCAGCGACATTGCCGGCGACCTCGCGCTCTTCGGCATCGCGCCCGAGCGGCGCATCGCGTTTCCCGATCTCGACGACGACGAGCGCGGCCTCGAACGGCTCGCCGCGCTCCAGCGCCTGCGAGAAGGCCTGCGAGAAGGACTGCGCGGCGAAGCGGCGCCGATCCTGATCGCGTCCGCGCGCGCCGCCGCGCAGCCCGCGCCCAAGCCCACCGCGCTCGAGGAGGGCTCCATCGAGCTGGTCGTCGGCACCGAGAGCTGGTCGCCCGACACGCTCGTCGAGCGGCTGGTCGCCGACGGCTGGGAACGCGTCTCGCTCGTGACCGGCCGCGGCGAGCTCTCGCTGCGCGGCGATATTCTCGATCTCTTCCCGCCCGGTCGCGCGCAGCCGGTCCGGCTGGAGTTCTTCGGCGACGAGCTGGAGGCGATTCGCCGCTTCGACGTGGAGTCGCAGCGCGCGGAGGATGCGCTCGAGGCGATCGAGTTCTCGACGCGCGGCAAGGAGGAGGCGTTCGGCACGCTGCTCGACCACTTCGGCGAGGACGATCTCGTTTTCCTCATCGCCCCGAACGAGGAGCTGCTGGAGCTCGCCGGCGACCGGCCGGGCGCCGAATTGGACGACCTGCGCATCGGCGAGCGGCCCTTCGCCGTGCGCCAGGTCGAACCGGTCTCCGCCGGCGTCGAGAAGCTGCGCGAGCGCATCGTCGAGGCGTGCGCCGGCATGCAGACGGCGCTCTTCGCCTGCCGCAACGAGGCGGAGGAGACGCGCGTCCGGCACCTGCTGGGCGACGATGCGCCCGGTCTGCTGCAGTACGTCCACGGCCGGCTCAGCTTGTCGTTCGCCGTGCCGGACGAGGGGGTCGTCGTCCTCGGCTACGACGATCTGCTGCAGCATCTCACGCGCCGCCGCCCGGCTCCGAAACGCGCCGTCGCGCGACCGCTCGACGACTTTCTCGATCTCGAGCCGGGCGACTACGTCGTGCACCTCGCCCACGGCATCGGCCGCTTCCGCGGCGTGCGCACGATCGAGCGCAAAGGCGTGGTGCAGGAGCACTGCGTCGTCGAGTTCCACGACGACGTGCAGGTCTACGTGCCGGTCAGCAAGATCGATCTGCTGCAGAAGTACATCGGGGCGCCGGGCGGCAAGCCGAAGCTGGCGCGGCTGGGCGGCAAGAGCTGGGCGAAGATCAAGGACCGCGTCAAAAAGGCGGTCACCGACCTCGCCGCACGCCTTCTGGAGGTCCAGGCCATCCGCGCCAAGCGGCCCGGCCTCGCACACCCGGCCGACGACGCGATGCAGCATGAGTTCGAGGCTTCGTTCCCCTACGAGGAGACGCCCGACCAGCTCACGGCGATCGACGCGGTGAAGGAGGACCTGCAGCGCGCGCGACCGATGGACCGGTTGCTCTGCGGCGACGTCGGCTACGGCAAGACCGAGGTCTCGATGCGCGCCGCGTTCAAGTCGGTGCTCGGCGGGCGGCAGGTGGCCGTGCTCGTGCCGACGACCGTGCTCGCGGCGCAGCACTACAACACCTTCCGCGAGCGCATGGCGGGTTATCCCGTCGAGATCGAGATGCTCTCGCGTTTCCGCACGCAGAAGGAGGCCAATGCGATCGTCGAGCGCATCAAGGAAGGCTCGGTCGACATCGTCATCGGCACGCATCGCCTGCTGAGCAAGTCGGTCGAGTTCCACGACCTCGGCCTGGTCGTGATCGACGAGGAGCAGCGCTTCGGCGTGGAGCACAAGGAGCGCTTCAAGTCGATGCGCGCGACGGTGGACGTGCTGACCATGACCGCCACGCCGATTCCGCGCACGCTCAATCTCGCCATGCTCGGCCTCCGCGACATCTCGAATCTCGTCACGCCGCCTGAAGGGCGCATGCCGGTCAAGACGGAGGTGCACTCCTTCGACAGGAAGCTGGTGAAAACGTTCCTCGAGCGCGAGCTGCGACGCGGCGGCCAGGTCTACCTCGTGCACAACCGCGTCGACACCATTCGTCGTCTCGATCAGCTCGTCGGCGAGCTGGTGCCGTCGGCGCGGCGCGCCGTGATTCACGGGCAGATGAACAAAAAGCAGCTCGAGCAGTCGATGATGGCGTTCGTGCGCGCCGAGGTCGACGTGCTGATCGCGACGACGATCGTCGAGTCCGGCCTCGACATCCCGAACGCGAACACGCTCATCGTCGACCGCGCCGACATGATCGGCCTCGCCGACCTGCACCAGCTGCGCGGGCGCGTCGGTCGCGGCACGCACCGCGCCCACGCGCTCTTTCTGCTGCCGGGCGACAAGATCGTCAGCGAGGTGGCGGAGAAGCGCCTGCGCACGATCGAGGAGCACAGCGGGTTGGGCGCCGGATTCCGCATCGCGCTCAAGGACCTCGAGATCCGCGGTGCCGGCAACATCCTCGGCAGCGAGCAGAGCGGCTACATTGCCGACGTCGGCTACGAGCTCTACTGCCGTCTGCTGGAGAACGCCGCGCGCGAGCTGCGCAAGGAGAAGGTCACCGACGCGACCGATACCTTCGTCGACCTCGACGTCGGCGCGCGCTTCCCCGATGGCTACGGCGGCGACACCGCGCTGCGCCTCGGCTTCTATCGCCGCATTGCCGCGGCGCAGACGCCCGACGCCCTGGCGACGCTGCGCACCGAAATCGTCGATCGCTGCGGACCGCTCCCCGAGGAGTCCGCGCTGCTCTTCGACGTGGCGCGGCTGCGCATCCTCGGGCAGGATCACGGCCTCTCCCGGTTCGCGCTGGAAACCGGCGGCGTGCTGCAGATCGCGTACTTCGACAAGGACCGCGCGCTGCCCTTCCTGCGGCAGCGGTTGGGCCGCTCCCTGCGGCTGCCGCAGGAGGGGCTCGCCGTGGTGGGGGAGACGGTCGATCCGCCCACGCCGCGTGCCGCGCTGGCGGCTTTCCTGAAGAGACTCGACTGATAAGCTTTCGGCGTGCGAGTGCTCACCCTTCTGCTGTTCGCGAGCGTGCTGGTCGCCCAGGATTCCGCCGTCGAGGAAGACGAACAGGATGAGTTCGGCTTCCCGATCATCTTCGATACCGACATCATCACGAAGGACGACCTGCTGCGCTCGCGCGGCCTGGAGCGCATCGAGCAGCTCGGTAACATCCGCTCGGCGCGCGACATCTTCCTGCGCAATCGTCTGCAGGAAAAGCTGGTCGAGATCTATGACCTGGCGGTCACCGACCGCGAGGTCGACGACTGGATCAACCTCGAGTTCGCCAAGTTTGAGAGCGAAGCGGATTTCTACGAGGACCTGCTGCAGCGCGGACTAACGCTCGAGGAAAAGCGATTGACCATCAAGCGTGGCATCCAGAACGCAAGGCTGCAGTCACTGCTCGTCAACGGGTACGTGGGCGGTCGGGCGGGCAATCGCCTGCTTCCGTGGGACCCGGTGCCGACGCCGCGCGAAGTTCGCATCGCGTTCGACCGCACCAAGCCCACGCAGGCGGTGGGGCGCGTCAGCAAGTGGCGCGAGATGGTCGTCACGCTTCCGGACGACGAGCGCAAGTCGATCGTGCGCAAGAAGCTCTTCGGCGACAAGGACGACGACTGGCTGAACGCCGAGCTCGCCAAGGCGCTCAAGCCGCGCATGGACAAGGCGACAGCGCTGTTGAAAGAGGGCAAGTCGTTCGACGAGGTCGCGTTGGCAGTCGACTCGGTCGTCGAGGTGGTCGAGCAGGAGATTCCCAAGGCGCCGTCCCGGTCCCTGCGCCTCGCCTTCGTGCAAAGCGCCGAGAAGGGTGCCCGCAGCGATCCGATCGACATCGGCCAGGGCCGCTTCCTGTTCATGGAGCTGGTCGAAACGCGCGAGCTCGACGCCATCACCCTGAACGACCCGGAGATCGTCCAGCAGTACTTCATCCAGATTCAGCAGTTGAAGTCGGAAAAGGCCCGTCTCACGCTGCTTTTGCGCGCTCTCGACCGGTCGATCGTGCGCCCCGCGCGCGTGCAGACCAAGATGCGAGAGGGGCTACGGCGCGAATTGGGGCAGGTCCACGGCCAGTTGCGGCGCCTCGGCCTCCACTAGGACCGATCGTAAGTCTATGAATGGTAGGCACTTAGGGATGGCGCCGAATTCGGGGGATTTCATCGAACCCATTCGATTCCCCCTCGTTTTCGATTCCATAGAATGAGTGTCTGGGCGTGGACCGTGTCCACACCCGCTCCCAAGAGAGAAATACATGCGTCAGTACACAGACCACCGATTCGAGGAAACCAACTTCAACGATGCCATTCAGGGCATCGTGAAGAACTCCCCCTGGTGGCTCATCTCGCTCGTCGCGCACCTCGTCGTCATCTTCATTCTCTGGAACATCCCGTACGAAATCGTGGTGAAGAAGGAGAACCTCAACATGCAGGCCCAGGGCCTGGAGGAAGACGAGGAGGTCGAGGAAGAAGAGGAGGAGGAGCCCGAAGAGGAGGAGCCTGAGGAGATCGAGGAGACCCCGATCGAGACCGAAGAGGTCGACGATCACAACGAGGTCGACACGGACTCCGATTTCGAGGAGACCGCCGGCGTCGAGGGCATGAGCGATGCTCCGTTCACCGGTCCCTCCACCAACGCAGCCATCGGTCTCGGTGGCGGTGCCGGCGGCGGCAAGCGCGGCCGCGGTGGCCGTCGCAACCTCAAGGCGGGCGGCGGTTCGCGTCTCACGCAGAACGCCGTCGAGCTCGGCCTGAAGTGGCTCGCGGACCACCAGGACGTCAACGAGGACGGCAAGTGGGACTGCGACGACTTCGCGAAGCACGACCCGCCCGATGACAAGTGCGACGGTCCCGGCCAGGCGCTCTACGACGTGGGCGTGACCGGTCTCTCGCTGCTGGCCTTCCTGGGCGCCGGTTACACCGACCGCGGCTCGGCGAAGGACAACAAGTACGCGAAGAACGTGCGCATGGGCCTGCGGTACCTGATGAACCAGCAGGACGAGGAAGGCTGCTTCGGCTCCCGCTCCTCGCAGCACTTCATCTACAACCACGCGATCGCGACGCTCGCGATGTGCGAGGCCTACTGGATGACGCGCAACCCGCGCTACAAGAAGCCGGCCCAGCGCGGTCTGGACTTCATCGCGATGTCGCGTAACCCGTACCTCGCGTGGCGCTACGAGCCGCGCGGCGGTGAGAACGACACCTCCGTGACCGGCTGGATGGTCATGGCGCTCAAGTCGGGCAAGTACGCCGGCCTGAACATCGACCCCGACGCCTTCGAGGGCGCGCGCAACTGGGTCGACAAGATGACCGACCCCGAGTTCGGCAACGTGGGCTACAACTCCGAGGGCGGCCCCCCGGCGCGTCCCGAGGGCCTGCAGGACAAGTTCCCGGCCGAGAAGTCGCAGTCAATGACCGCGGTGGGTGTGCTCACCCGCATCTTCCTGGGCGAGGACCCGAAGACGTCCAAGCTGATCAAGATGGGCGCCAAGCTGTGCGCCGAGCTCCCGCCGAAGTGGGACCCGGACACCGGCGACATCGACATGTACTACTGGTACTACGCGACGCTGGCGCTCTTCCAGGTCGGCGGCAAGGACTGGAAGACCTGGAACGAGGCCATGAAGGAGGCCATCGTCAAGAACCAGCACAAGGAAGGCAGCGGTTCGCGCACCGGCAGCTGGGATCCGATCGGCCCCTGGGGCCACGACGGCGGCCGCGTCTACTCGACCGCGACGCTCGTCATGTGCCTGGAGGTCTACTACCGCTACGACCGAGTCTTTGGTCTCCGGTAGCAGTGTTCATGGCCCATCCGCTGACGCGGATGGCGCGATGCCTCTGGCCCATCCGCTGACGCGGATGGCGCGATACGAATCTTGAGAGCAAGGCGCTCGGCTTCGGCCGGGCGCCTTTTTTTATGGGGTCGCCGCCCCCGGCTCCCGGCCCCCGGCCCCCAGCCCTATACTACCCACCCAAGTCCCTCTCCCGCTCCCTCTCCGAAGCGCGTGAGCGCGCGTACGGGATTCGCCGCATGTTCGACGCGGCGCACAAGCTGCGTG
>JBCDBY010000118.1:0-12257 GCA_039182715.1 Planctomycetota bacterium | reverse complement strand
TAGCAATAAAACTAGTAGTCAGTTATGGTACAGCACAATAACAATAGCAACAGCACCCACTGCAGCAACTACAGCACCCACTGCAGCAACTACAGCAATAACAGCAACTACAGCAATAACAGCAACTACAGCAATAACAGCAACTACAGCAATGAGATGGGGAGTGCAGCAGCCAAAGCTGATCAAGTGACCAAGCCTTGTCAACACACCAGCAATCCATACTGCCAAACAAACCAGCCAGTAACAACTTACTGAGTTAAAATCGTCAGGGTCTCGCTGTCATTTAACAGAATTTCACAAACATATAATCAGCTACATCAGATCTCACTACATATCAATGACTACAAATGATACATACATATGCAGCATTATACATTATCTCTGTTTTAATGCCTGCATTCCATAGATCTCGGGCTACACGTAACCAGTCCTTCTGCAGTGATGTCTTACCAAAGCACAGCAATAGCTGAAAATCAAGAACATAGCAGTGAGATCTAGAGATGATCATATGATAAAATAGCCAGTGTTCCAGATCTTACGTACCACATCACAGATGGCCATAGATTTTGCTGCTTTCTCTTCAGCGTGAATTAGTTTGTCTACTGGGATGACAATACCAAAGGCTGCTGGTGCATCACTAACTGAACAGGCATCAGATACTCTCTTAAACTGACCGAGCTAAAATATATCAGTAGCATCAACCAATAAGAGGAGCCTCCGCCGCCCGCGTCGCCCTGACGGCGCACGCACCGGCGAGGATGACGGAGACGCGTGCGGCCGCGTCCACTCCGAAGAGCAGGACGGGCACGCTGCGCATTGAGGTGCGCGGAAGCGACGGGAGCCGCCCCGAGCCGACCCACATCGCGCTCTTCCGAGGCGACACGTACGTCGGCGCACTCGTGGATCGCTCCGCGCGCGAGTTCAAAGGACTGGTGCCGGGCCGCTACCGAGTTTTCATCTGCGAGAACCGGGGGCGGCACGCGAGTCCGCCCGCATTCGACGTCCGTGTTGGTGTCCAGACGCGGATCGTCTATCGCGACCCTGCGCCGCGCAACCACGCCTGGCTCGAGGTGCTGGACGCGCGTGGACGACGAATCCGAACCATGTGCACAGGGTTTACCTGCTACTACTCGGAGTCGTTCCACACGCCCTGTGGCAAAGCTCTGATCTCGAGCTTTGGCCACGGCGACGGCGATGGCGCCGAGATCTCCGCCGCCGAGGACGGCCGGTTCGATTTGGGAGAGGGGGTTCAAGACGGCGACGGCCAGGTCACGAGTGGGTCGAGCAGACTCCATCTGGACGGGCACTCGGAGGTCCACCTTCGCCTGCGAACCGACTTCGCCGGCGATCGCACGTATCGCGCCCTCTGCCTTCCGCTGCAGCCGATCCGCGACTCCGTGGTCGTGAAGCCGGGCGTCGAACTTCGTCTCTCGGCGACCTGTGTTGCGCAACCCGCCGAGTCGATGGACGCGTCGAAGCTGTTCGTGGACGTGAAGGCGCGGGCGTACGGCTACCGGGCGATCCGGTTCCGGGTGTACGCCCACGAGATCGACGACTTGCCGAAGCGAGTGCTTCGTCCCTACGCACGGGACGGCTAGCGAGGCTGATTCGCGGGCTTCTTGTCGCGGTCGCGTCGATCGCAATGATGAGGCGGGCGAAGGGCGTTCGTTGGTCGCCTTGCACTCGGTTCATGGAGCACCATGGCGTGCGAAATGCACGCAGTTGATTGCGCTCTCTCAATAAGCCTGCCGTGCAGGTCGAACCTGTTGCGTGAGGCGTGCCACGGGATCGACGACCTGCCGAAACCGGTGTTACGCTCTTCCTCCTGTGACGAGTAACGAAGCCGATCTTTTGGCTCGGTTGCGCGCGGGCGACGACGAGGCGTTCGCCGAGCTGGTGAGCGAGAACACGCCGCGCCTGCTTGCGGTGGCGCGCCGCTTCATGCGCAACGAAGAGGATGCGCGCGATGCGGTCCAGGAGGGGTTCCTCTCCGCGTTCAAGTCGATCGACCGGTTCGAGGGCGGCTCGAAGCTCTCGACCTGGCTTCACCGCATCGTCGTCAACGCCTGCCTGATGAAGCTGCGCTCCAAGAAGCGCAAGCCGGAGCGGTCCATCGAGGACCTCCTGCCGGGCTACCAGTCCGACGGGCATCCGGAGCAGTTCTTCGAGCCCTGGCGCGAGACCGGCGAGGATGCCGCCGCACGGAATGAAGAGCGGGAATTGGTTCGAAAGTACATCGATCAATTGCCCGACAATTACCGTAACGTCCTGCTTTTGCGGGACATCGAAGGCATCGATACCGAGGAAACGGCACAGATGCTGGACCTGACGCCCGGGGCGGTGAAGACCCGCCTGCACCGGGCACGGCTCGCCCTGCGCGAGCTGCTGGATCCGCATTTCCGTCCGGAACAATCGGTCTACTCGTAGCGCAGCATGACTTGCCAGGAACTCGCCGACTTCATCATCGACTACGTGGAGAACAAGCTCCCCGCGGATCGTCGTGAGGTCTTCGAGAAGCACCTCGCCGTCTGCCCGAGCTGTATCGAGTACCTGAACTCCTACAAGTCCACCTGCCAGATCCTCGGTGATCTGCGCTGCGACGGCGAGGAGGAGGTGCCGTGCGAGGTGCCCGACGACCTCGTCTCCGCGATCCTCGCGGCGCGCAAGGGCGAAGAGCCCTCGAGCCCGGCCTCTGAAGACGACAGCGCTAGCTGAAGCGGATCGTCTCCATCCGCATCTGCCGCAGCGCGTCCGAACCCAGCGCGCGCAACGCATCCCGCAGCAGCCGTCCCGTCGATCGCGCGTCCGGGATCGCGTCGCCGCAGAGCAGCACGCGATTCTCGAAGTCGTCGAGGTGCACCACGAGCGCGCGCTGATACGGCAGCACCATGCGCGCGTAGATCGCCTCCCAGCTCGTGCCCGGCAGCGGCAGCACGTTCGTGATGGCCACGCCCTCCGGCTTGAGCCGGTCGTGGATGCGCTGGGGCAGCGAATCGAAGCTCACGTAGGGCTTGATCGTGCCGACCGGGCTGGGCACCGAGATGTCCTCGAGGATCAGGTCGAACCGGCCGCGTCGTTTGGTCAGCCACGCCTCGGCATCCTCGACCGTGAGCGTGACCTCGCCGCACCAGTCGGACGAGAGTTCCCGAAAGATCGGCTCCGCCTCGTCGGTGAGGTCGACGCACTGCAGCGGATGGTCGCAGCCGAGCGCGCGCAGCGGCGCCACCATGCCGCCGCCCGCGAAGCCGAGCATCGCCACGCGCGGCCCCGGCGCCAGCGCGGCGATGCAGGCGGCCAGCAGGTCGAAGAGCGAGTGGGTCGGTCCCGGCTTCGCCAGGATCTCGCTCAGCACGACGTCGTCTTCGCGGATGCGCGCACCGCGGCGCGTGCGTTCAATCCTCATCGCCCTCGATCGGCGGCGGGTCGGACTCCGCCGGCAACGACTTCGTCGGCTCCGACGCGTGGCGCGGCTCGAGTCCGCTGCGAATGTGCAGGTCGCTCTGCGGGAACGGGATCTCGATCCCGGCATCGCCCAGCGCCTTGAAGATCGCGAAATTGAAATCGGACAGCGCCTGCATGCGCTGGTCGGCGCGGCGCAGCCAGATGAGCAGCTCGAAGTTGAGCGAGGAGTCGGCCATCGCCTTGAACCAGACGGCCGGCGGCGGGTTCGACAGCGCGAGGTCGTTCTCCTTCGCGATGCCGAGCAGGATCTCCCGCACCTGTTCCGGGTCCGTGTCGTAGCTCACGCCGACCGGGATCTTCAGCCGCACCTTCGGGTCGGCGTAGCCGTAGTTCACGACCGAGTTCGACATGAGGTCGCGGTTGGGCACCAGCAGGAAGATGTTGTCGGCGGTCTTCACCGTGGTCGCGCGGATGTTGATCTGGTCCACCTTGCCGATGTTCGGACCCACCTCGATGAGATCGCCGACGCGGATGGGCCGCTCGAAGAGCAGGATGATGCCGCTGATGAAGTTGGAGACGATCTCCTGCAGGCCGAAGCCGATGCCGACCGAAAGCGCGGCGACGATCGTGCCGAGCACGCTCAGGTCGAAGATCTGCCGGACCGCGATCACCGCTCCCGCCGCGAGGAAGACGTAGCCGACGAGCGTGGTGATCGTGTAGCGCGTCGACTCCTCCATGCGGGTGCGATCGAGCACCTGGTAGCGGAGGAGCTGCTTGATGTGCGGCGCGCCGAAGAAGAAGAAGACGAACAGCGCGAGCGCGGCGAAGAGGCTCCACCAGGTCGGCGCGTTCTCTCCGCCCGTAAAGGGCAGGGACGCCTCGAGCGCGAAGCGCAGGCCGTCCAGATCGGTGCCGGAGAGGCGCGCAAGCAGCCAGACGCCGACGAGGAAGAACACCGCGCGGAGGGTGAAGAGCAGCGCGTTCGTCGTCGCGAAGCCGGGGGTCCCCTTCTTCTCCACGTCGTCGCCGTACGCGCGGTGCATCCACTGCAGGGCGATCGTCTTGCCGAGCTGGTAGAGCAGCGACGAGGCGATCAGCGAGCCGAGCAGGGCGAGCGAGTAGCGCGAGACGGCGTCCGCGAGCAGCTCGAAGCGCGCGAGGTGCAACACGAGCAGCAGCGGCATGAGCAGCATCAGGAAGGGCCGCAGGATGCCGCCGAGCGCGCGCACCAGCTTGGCCCAGCGCGCGTCGCCCTGCGGCAGCAGCTGCGCGAATACCTTCTTGCGGAAGATCACGCCGGTCAGCAGGTAGCTGAACGCGAGGAACATGAGCGCCTCGATCATGTCCACCGCGCCGAGGTTGCCGTAGCCGAACGCCTCCAGCGCGAGCTGCAGCGGCCGCAGCACGACCGCGATCAGCAGGACGACGGTCACCGCGCGGCTGATGCGCCGGCGCGCCTGGTCGTCGACCTCGACGAGCGCACGTTCCGGCTGGTCCGGTCGCAGCAGCTCCCTGTAGAGCGCCCAGATGAAGTAGGCCGAAGCGAAGAAGCGCCCCAGCTTCAGGAGCAGCGTCCTCGTTTCGTCGGGCAGGTCCGGCAGGACCCACGCCGCCGAGGCGAAGAGCGTGAAGAGCCACGTGAAGAGAAGGATGCGGCGCAGCAGGCGCGCGAGCACGCGGTAGGTGCGACGCGGGTCCGGACCACCGTCCGCCTGCGCGACCACCGCATTGGCGAAGCGCCGCAGGATCCGTCCGAGCGCGAAGAGGAGCACGAACGAGACGGCGGCGATGACGAGCCAGCGCACGGCCGCCGCGTGCGTCCTGGGCGCCGCCAGGTAGTCGCGGACGGCGGCGGTGTTCGAGCCGAGCCAGTCCGGGATATGGGCGAGGTCGAGCGTGGCCTGCCGGATCGACTCCCACGTAATCGTGTTGCCCTCGCGCAGCAGCAGGTTCTCGCGCTCGTGAATGGAGACCATGCGGATGTAGCGTTCGCGCACGGTGTTTTCGTCGGTGAGTGCTTCCCGCGCCCGCAGCACGCGGTTACTGACCGACTTGCGCCACTCCGCGATCGTGGCGCGGCGTTCGTTCTCGAGCACACCCAGCGATGCGTCCTTCGACGCCCCGACCAGTTCCGCCCAGTCCTCTTCCCAGTTCGCGGTCGACGTGAGCAGCCGCTCCTGATCGCTCAAGGCCTCGTTCCGCAGCTCGCGGAGCAGCTCCAGGCGTTGTTCGGAGCTATCCGCCTCGCGGCGGAAGCGCTCCATCTCTTGCTGGACGGTGAATCGATCGGGGCGCGTCTCGTCCCTCTCGTAGGCCGTCTGCAGCTGCGTCAGCCGTTCCGCGGACGAGTCGAGGCGCTCCTTGCTCGTGGCCCGCTCCTTTTCCACGGACTCGAGTGTCGCCGCCGCCTCCTGGGCGCGCTTCTTGAGCTCCTCGTTGCGCTCCGTCGCCTGGGCGATCGGGTCGCGTTTCTCGCCGTTCTCCTGGCCGACCGCCACGCAGGCGAGCAGCAGCAGCGCGAGCGCGCGCCTCACGATGCCACCGCTTCGCGCAACGCTTCTTTCGTCACGTCGAACTGGCTGGCGTGCCACACCGGCTTGCCGTCGCGCAGGAGGATGACCTGCGGGCTCTGGTGCTCGACCCCGATGGTCTCGGCGACGCCGCGCGCGAGCGGGCGCTGCGCCACGACGTCGAGCAGGCTCACCGGCACCGCGGGATCGTCGGCGAGGTACGCCTCGACCTGCTGGTGCGCGCGGTCGCTGATTCCGCAGCGATAGGAGTGCTTGAAGAGGAGATGCGCCGGGGACGCCAGCACGGCGTCGAGTTCCGCCTGACTTTCGATCTTCGCCATCGACATGCGCCAGACTGTAGCCGCTCCCCCGGCTCGGACCGCGCATTCGTCGTAACGACACCCGCGAGCCTCGCCCTTACACTTCGGAAGGATGCGTTGGATGCTGGGGCTCGTGTTGATCGGCGTGACGGTCTTCGTCGCGTGGCCCGACGCGTCGCTCCCCCCGCGCGCCGAGGGGGAGTATCTTCCGGACACGGTGCCCGAGGGCGGACACCCCGCGCCGGCGACGCCGCGCGCCGAGCTGGTGCGAAGCCCCCGCACGCTCACGGTCTCGGTCCATCGACCGGACGGGGAACCGTATGTCGAGGCGCTCGTGCGCGCGGTCAACGCGGACGGTATCGAGCAGACGCGCGGCGTGACGGATCGACAGGGCGAAGCGCGCCTGAAGACGCGCGGACGGATTCGCATCCTCGTGACGCAGGCGAGGCCGTTCGTCTCCTACCGCAGCGCGCTGATCGATCCGCGTGCGACCGCCCACGACGTCCGCCTGGAAAGAGGCACGGCCGCCATCCTCGGCCGGCTCGTCGATGTCGCGGGACGCCCCGTCGCGGGGCGCGTGCGCGCCGAGACGCTCGAGGGGGACCCGGTCGGACACGCCGACGCCGCGTCCGGGAGTTTCCGGGTCGAGGGCCTGAAGGAGGGGCGCTATCGACTGCGGATCCGGGGCCGGCCGGAGGGAGAACCGGCCAGTCGACCTCTCGACCCGGTCGAGGCGCACACCGGTGACGAGGAGTTCGAGATCGCCTTCCCGCCGTGCGCCTGGGTACGCCCGCGGTTCCGGAATGCGGCGACGGGCGCGCCGATTCACACGCGGCGCTGGATCGAGGTGGTGGGGAAGCCGCGCGTCGCCTTCACCGGCGAGGATCGGTGGTTCGCGCTGGAACCGGACCGCGACGTGGAGTTCGGGGCCGGCGCCGAGGGCTACACCTCCGCGAGTCCGTGGAGCATGCGCCCCTCCTCGGGGGTGCACGAAGCACGCGTGGATCTGCGTCCCGATCCCGATGCGTGGGGTGAACTGGTCCTGCGCGTGGTCTACGAGAACGGGGACCCGGTGCAGCCGGCGGTCATCTCGCGGTTCGCTTCGGGGGCGTGGACTCTCACGGAGCGACACGATTCGGACGACGGCGTCTATTCCGTGCGCCTCGTGGCGGGGCGACACCGCATGGGGGTGGTGCCGACGGTCTCGTACGAGGCATCCGGGGACCGCAAGGAGTACACGACCCAACCGTTCGACGTCGAAATGGAGCGAGGTGGTCGTGTCGAGCGAACGATCACGATCCGCGCGACCGGCTGGCTGCTGCGTCCCTGGTGGGGCGACCGTCCGATTTCGTCGATGACGATCTACCGGAACGGCACGACCGCACTGATGACGGTCTCGTTCGGCGCCGGACCCGTCCGCTTGCGACCGGGCCGCTACGACGTGATCGCGGTCCTGCCCCAGGGAACCAAGCTCTACGGTTCGGTCACCATCGAGGCGGGCCGAGGGCATCGCGTCGAGTTGGGGACGTCACGATGAGACGCGCCGTCGTCGGTCTGGGGCTTGCGCTTGTCGGGCTGTTGTTGTGGCTTGCGTTGGGCGATGAGTCGGCGACGCGCGCGAACCAGGGCGGGGAGCTTCCGGCCCGAGAGCGGGAGCGGTCCGTGCGCATCGAGGAGACCGAGCGCGATCTCGAGTCTGCTTCGCAACGCATCGAAGCGACTCCACCGGCACCGAGCGGCACGCCGCGGCCGCTGGCGATCGAAGCGGAGATCATCGATCTCGATGGCAAGTCGGTTCAGCCGCGAAGGGTGCGGGTCGAGCGCGTGGCGGACGGGTCGACGGTCCTTCGTCTCGGCAGCCCCGATCGACGCTTCCGGTTGACAGGGCTCGCGGACGAGCCGTACCGACTGCACCTGCAAATCTTCTCTGGCAAGGCTCTCGGCCGTCTTCCCGATGATCCCGTGCTCGTGCGCGGAAGCGATGGAGAGGTGCGCATTCGGCTCGAACCCCAGGGCAACGTGCACGTCTCGGTCGTCGATGCGGGGACCGGGGCATCCCTGACTCGGAACTCCCGACTGCGCATCGTCGAGCCCGAGCCGAAGCCGTTTCGCCGAGGTACTGTGCCGGCCCACGGCATTGCTTGGGAGCAGACCGACTTGCATGACGGATGGCGCGTGTGGTTTCCGCTGGGCCGTTCGGTCGCGGTGCAGGCGAGCGCCGACGGATATCTCGACTCCGATCCGATTCGGGTGACGGGCGGGAACGACGCGCTGGATTTTCGCGAGGTCGACATCGCGCTTGAGCTAGATCCGGCCGGCCTCGCCGATCTCGAGATCCTCGTGACGGACGAGAGCGGCGTGCCGCTCGAGGGCGTCCTCATCTATCACCGTCGCGACGACGGCACGGGGCACGGCATGCCGGGTGGCGACACGCCCGGTACTTTTCGACGGAAGGTCCCCGTCGGTCGACAGCGGTTCCAGGTGGAGTCGACTCTCATGCCCCTCGAAGGGCAGTACTACGTTCCGCGCACCGTCGAATGGGACCTGCCCGGTCACGTGAGGACCCGCAAGACGATCGTGTTGAAGCGTGCGGGATTACTGGTCGTCTCACTCCCGCGGGGGGCGCGGGTTCTCGGCGTCTACCCGAAAGGGCAGTCCGAGCCGCAAGGGGGGCTGGCGGGTCTCGGGCCGCAGGGCCGCATGATTCCACCCGGCTCCTACCGGGTCGTCGTATTGGTGCCCGACGGCCCCGATCTCACCCGCTGGGTCGAGATGCGTGCAGGCGAGAAGACACACCTCGATCTCACTTCGCCCCGCTGACCCGAAATCGGACAACAGGCTGTCGGTCCCCGGGCCGATAAGGGAGACGGAGGAGCATGTCGATGGGAGACCAGTACGCCCGTCGCGCAGGGACGCGTTTTTTCCTGCACTGCGCAATCTGCGCCGGGGTGTTCCTCCTCGTCTCCGCCGCAACGACTATCGTCGCGCTCTGGACTTCGCTCGGCCTGCCTCTCGTGCTTCTGCTGGGCGGCCTCGGCGTGGCGGGCTGCGCGGGCTACGCGTTCTATCTGCTCCGTCACTACCGTGTGCCCTGTCCCGAGTGCGGCAGCCCGCACGCCCGTCTGGCGCGCGACACGCTCAACCGCCAGCTGCTCGTCTGCAACGAGTGCGGCTACCGCGCCTCGACCGGCTGGAAGGTCCTCGCCGACTCGCCGTTCGGCCACTGATGCACCTCTTCCATCAGCGGGGCGCCGTAAAGCCCCGGTGAAACCGAGGTTGCGTCATCCGGAGTGCGGAATCAATCCCGCACTTCTTCGCGCCTCGACCCCGTTCGGGATAATCGGGGCTCATGGCTTCCCACGAGCTCGACCCGCTCTTTTCGCCGCAGTCGATCGCCGTGGTCGGCGCCAGCAACCGTCCCGACGCCGTCGGTGGGCGCATTTTCGAGAACCTGCTCGCCGGCGCGTTCGCCGGTCCGCTCTACCCGATCAACGCGAAGCGCGACGAGGTGCACGGGCGCAAGGCGTATCCCGACCTCGCCTCGATCGGCAAGCCGGTCGATCTCGTGGTGATCGCAACGCCGGCCGAAAGCGTGCCCGGCCTCATCCGCGAGATGGGCGCCATCGGTTCGCACGCGGCGATCGTCATCTCCGCCGGCTTCGGCGAGTCCGACGGGCGCGGCGCCAAGCTGTTGCAGCAGCTCGTTGACGAGGCGCGTCGCCACCACGTGCGCTTCCTCGGCCCCAACTGCCTCGGGCTGGTGAACCCGCACGCCCGCATGAACGCCACCTTCTCGCGCAACGGCGCGACGGAAGGCTCGCTCTCGCTCATCACGCAGTCGGGCGCGCTCGCCACGGGCATCATGGACTGGGCGGAGAGCCGCGGCATCGGCTTCTCGTCGCTCGTTTCGCTCGGTTCCTCCGCCGACCTCGACTTCGGCGAGCTGCTCGACTACGCCGCGCTCGACCCGAAAACCAAGAGCATCCTGCTCTACGTCGAGGGCATTCGCGACGCGCGCCGCTTCATGAGCGGCCTGCGCACCGCGGCGCGCCTCACGCCGGTCGTCGACATCACGGGGGGCCGCCACGGCGCTGGGCGCAAGGCGGCGGCGTCGCACACCGCGTCGATGGTCGGCTCCGATGCGGTCTTCGACGCCGCGCTGCGACGCGCCGGGGCGGTGCGCGCCATGACGGTAGGGCAGCTCTTTGCCGCCGCGCAGCTGCTCGCCACGCACCACCGCGTGCGCGGTAACCGGCTCGGCATCGTGACCAATGCGGGCGGCCCCGGCGTGCTCGCCGCCGATCGCGCGATCGACCTCGGCGTCGACGTCGTCGAGCTGCAGCCGCAGACGATCGAGGCGCTGGACGGCGCGCTGCCGGTCACCTGGTCGCACGGCAACCCGGTCGACATCATCGGCGACGCGGGGCCCGACCGCTACGACGCCGCGATCGAGGCGGTGCTGGCGGACCCCGGCGTGGACGGCGTGCTGGCGATGCTGACGCCGCAGGCGATGACCGACGCGCAGGATGTCGCCGAAATCGTCGCGCGCCGCGCGCACGGCAGCCGCAAGCCGGTGCTTTCCTGCTTCCTCGGCGAAAAGTACATGCAGCCGATCCGCGCCTTTCTGCAGCACAAGCGCGTGCCCACCTTCCGCAGCCCGGAGGGTTCGGTCGAGGCGTTCAGCTACCTCGCGAACTACCGCCGGCACCAGAAGCTGTTGCTGCAGGTGCCGCGCCCGAACCCGCGGACGAACGAGCCGCCCGACGTCGAAGGCGCTCGGCTCGTCATCGAGTCGGTGCTCGACGAGGGGCGCCACGAGCTCACCGGGACCGAGTCGCGGGCGATCCTCGCCGCCTTCCGCATCCCGATCGTGCCCGCCGTCGAGGCGCGCACGCCCACGGAGGCGCTCGTCGCCGCGGAGTCGACGGGCTTTCCGGTCGCGATGAAGATCAGCTCGCCCGACATCTCGCACAAGTCGGACGTCGGCGGCGTGCTGCTGGGCGTCGCGAGCGCGGCGGAGGTGCGGCACGCGTTCACGACGCTCATGGAGCGCGCCAAGGCGCACCGGCCGGACGCCGATCTGCGCGGTGTGACGATCGAGCGCATGGTCAACCGTCCGCACGGGCGCGAGGTGATCGTGGGCGTCACGCGCGACGAGGTCTTCGGTCCCGTCATCGCTTTCGGCGCGGGCGGGACGGCGGTCGAGGTCATGAAGGACCAGGTCGTTACGCTGCCGCCGCTCAACGACTTCGTGGCGCGCGACGTGATCGCTCGTACGCGCGTGGCGAAGCTGCTCGATGCGTTTCGCGATCGACCGGCTGCCGACATCGACAGCCTCGTCACCATCCTGCTGCGCATCTCCGAGATGGTCTGCGAGCTGCCCAGCCTCGTCGAGCTCGATCTCAACCCGCTGATCGTCGACGAGAACGGCGCCATCGCGGTCGACGCGCGCGCGGTCATCGAGCGGCCGCGGCCGACGACGCGCCGCTACGGGCACATGGCGATTCACCCCTATCCCATCGAGCTGGCCGAGAAGCTGCAGTTGAGCGACGGTACCTCGATGGAGATTCGCCCCATCCGGCCGGAGGACGCCGAGATGGAGGCGAACTTCGTCAAGAACCTCTCCGAGCGCTCGCGCTACTTCCGATTCATGCGTGCGATCAGTGAGCTGACGCAGGAGATGCTGGTGCGCTTCACGCAGATCGACTACGACCGCGAGATGGCGCTCATCGGCGTCGCCGACCGGACGCAGATCGGGGTGGCGCGCTACGTCGTGCTGCCGGATGGCGAGACGTGCGAGTTCGCGCTGGTGGTGGCGGACGAGTGGCAGCGCCGCGGCGTCGGCTCGCGGCTCATGGAGCGGCTGCTGCGCATTGCGCGCGACCGCGGCCTCGCCACGATGCGCGGCGACGTGCTCACCGAGAACTTGTTGGCCCGGTCGCGTTCGTCTCGTTTCGTCTCGATTTGTCACGTCGGCCTCGATGCGATCTCACCGCAACCGCTGTTGCTTGCAACACTTTCCGTC
>JBCDBY010000117.1:0-12264 GCA_039182715.1 Planctomycetota bacterium | reverse complement strand
CCGGAGTCCTCCAAACTCCGGCCCAGTCCGTCCCCCTGATGCAAGAGGTGCATCCTGTGGCGCGCATAAGTCGTTGCTGGTACTCGGGAAATGCGCGCCAGGTGCGGATTTGATTCCGCGCCTTTCCACACTGTTCGACGTCGAACGTGCAGCGTCCATCGTGCAACGTCGATTGTGACGGGCCGAGCACCCTGTGACGTTGCTCTCAGCGATCTCAGCGGATCCTCCGCGGCCTCTGCGCTGAACCTGCGTGGCCGGAGTCCTCCAAACTCCGGCCCAGTCCGTCCCCCTGATGCAAGAGGTGCATCCTGTGGCGCGCATAAGTCGTTGCTGATGCTCGGGAAATGCGCGCCAGGTGCGGATTTGATTCCGCGCTTATCCACACCGTTCGAGTCGAACGTGCAACGTCGAACGTGACGGGGCGAGCACCTTGCGACGTTGCTCTCAGCGATCTCAGCGGATCCTCCGCGGCCTCTGCGCTGAACCTGCGTGGCGGGAGTCCTCAGAACTCCGGCCCCGTTCGTCCACAGCTCCGGGTACCGTCCGGGTACCGCAGCTCCTGATGCAAGAGGTGCATGGTGTGGCGCGCATAAGTCGTTGCTGGTGCTTGAGAAATGCGCGCCAGGTGCGGATTGGATTCCGCACTTATCCACACTGCTCGGCGTTGGACGTGTCTAGCCGAGCGCCTTGCGCCAGCGCGTCAGTTGCGCCTTCACACGGCGTGCGGCGGTACCGCCGAGAGCCGACCGGCGGCGGATGGACGACTCGATCGTCAGCCACGTGTGCACGTCCTTCTCGATCTGGGGGGCGATGGCCTGCATGGTCGCCAAGTCGAGCTCGGCGATGTCGCAGCCCTTCTCCTCGGCCGCTCGCACGATCGAGCCGACGACGCCGTGCGCGCTGCGGAAGGGGACGCCCTTCTCCACGAGGTAGTCCGCGAGATCGACCGCCAGCAGGTGGCCGCGCCGCAGCGCTTCGGCGCAGCGCTCCGGGACGAAGGTCAGCCCATCCACCGTCGCCGCCATCGCGGCGCAGGTGCCGACCGTCGTGTCGAAGGCGTCGAAGACGGCCTCCTTGTCCTCCTGCAGGTCCTTGTTGTAGGCGAGCGGAATGCCCTTGAGCGCGCCCGCGACGCCGACGAAGTTGCCGACCGTGCGCGCCGCCTTGCCGCGCGCCAACTCGGCTCCGTCGGGATTGCGCTTCTGCGGCAGCAGGCTCGATCCGGTCGAGACCGCGTCACCCAGCTGCGCGAATCCAAACTCGGCGCTCGCCCAGAGCACGATCTCCTCGCCCAGGCGCGACAGGTGCGTCATGGCGATCGACGTGACCGCCAGGAACTCCAGCGCGGCGTCCCGCGAGCCGACGGCGTCCATGCTGTTGCGCGCGATGTGGCGGAACCCGAGGTCCTTCGCCAGCGCGCGTCGATCGATCGGGAACGCCGTGCCGGTCGCCGCGCCGCTCCCGAGCGGCAGCATGTCCGCACGTCCGCGCGCCGACGTCAACCGGTCGCGATCGCGGTCCAGCATCTCGATGTAGGCGAGCAGGTGGTGCGCCAGCAGCACCGGCTGCGCCCGCTGCAGGTGCGTATAGGCGGGAATGATGATGCCGTTCGCGCGTTCCGCCGCGCCGACCAGCGCGCGCTGGACCGCGGTCAGCGCCTCGTCGCACGCGTCGTACGCGCGCTTCATCCAAAGCAGCAGGTCGGTGCGTACCTGGTCGTTGCGGCTCCGCCCCGTGTGCAGCCGCCGCCCGACGTCGCCGGCGATCTCCGTCAGCCGCCGCTCGACCGCGGTGTGGATGTCCTCGTCGCTCGGCTTCTCCTCGAACGAACCGCTCTCGAACTCCTTCGCGACCGCCTTGAGTCCCTTGCGGATCGCGTTCGCATCCTTCTTCGTCAGAATGCGGGCGCGCTCCAGCGCGCCCGCCCAGGCGCGCGAACCCTCGATGTCTTCGCGCCACAATCGCTGATCGAACGGGAAGGACCGGTTCAGCGCGTCGATGCGCTCGTCGAGGCCCTTTTCGAAACGGCCACCCCAAAGCTTCTCACTCACCGAAGAACCTCCGAATCGTCTCGGCGTAGACCGCGACGCCGCGCTCCAGTTGCTCGACCTCGATCCACTCGTCCGCCGCGTGGCTCTGTTCCGATCGCCCCGGTCCCATCACCACGCCGGGCACGTCGCGCACCCAAAAGAGGTCGCTTACGCCCCCGAAGACCTGCGGCTCCTGACCGGTCGCGCGCACGATCGGGTCGTCCGTCGGCGTGAAGCAGGGCTGGAACCGGTCGCTGACCAGCTCCACGCGGCAGTCGACCGCGTTCTCCACGAGCTCGCGCAGCCGCGTGTTGTCCATCTCGGGATGCGTCCGTCCATCGAACTCCATCACGCAGGCGGGAGGGATGACGTTTTTCGCGACGCCGCCCTCGATCATCGTCACCTGCGCCGTCGCGGGTCCCAGCATGGAGTGGGGCGGCCCGAGGTCGAGTGCCTCGATGGCCCCCAGCGCGCGCGCGGCCCCGAAGATCGCGTTCTCGCCCTGCCACGGCCGCGAGGCGTGCGCGCGCTTCCCTTCGACGTGCAGGCGCAGACGCAGCAGGCCGCGCTGGCCGCTGCACGGGACGCACCCGGTCGGTTCACCCACGATCGCCGCGTGGATGGGCGGCAGCTCCGGACGCAGCGTGCCGAGTCCTTCACCGCCGATCTCCTCGTCGCAGGTGGCGGCGAGCAGCAGGCGCCCCGGGCCGTCGTATCGCAGGAACGCGGTCACCAGCGCGGCGAGCGGTCCCTTCGCGTCGTTCGCGCCGAGGCCGCGCACCTTGCCATCCTCGAGCGCGGCGTCCCACGGGTCGCGCGTCCACTCCTTCGAATGCGGCACGGTGTCGGTGTGGCTGTTGAGCAGCAGCGTTCGATCGCCCTCGCCCTTGAGGGCCCAAACGTTGCGTCCCGAGACCTTCGCGTCCGGCAACAGGTCGGCGAGCAGCTCCACGCACGCCGCCTCGTTTCCGGAGATCGAAGGCCGGCGGACCAGCGCGCGCGTCAGGTCGACGACGTCATTCATCGAGGTAGCGCTTCTCTTCCGCCGACGTCGTCACCATCGTGCCCGTGCCCTGCTTGGTGAAGAGCTCCACCAGCAACGAATGCGGCCGCCGGCCGTCGAGGATGTGCGCGCGGGGTACGCCCGAGCGGACGCACTCGACAAGCGTCTGCAGCTTCGGCACCATGCCGCCCTGCACTTGGCCCGACGCGAGCAGCTCCTCGCAGCGCTGCGCGGAGAGATGCGAAATGAGCGACGCGGCGTCCTGCGGGTCGCCGAGCAGCCCCGGCGCGCTGGTGAGCAGGACCAGCTTGCCCGCCTCCAGGTCCGACGCGATGCGCGAGGCGACCGTGTCCGCGTTGATGTTGTAGATCTGGCCCTCGTCGTCGGCGCCGAGCGAGGCGAGCACCGGCACGTAGCCCTCGTCGAGAAGCTTGCGCAACAGGCGCGTGTTGACGCGCGTGATGTCGCCGACGTGTCCGAAGTCGACCGACTGCGTCTCGCCCGTCGCCGGATCGGTCATCTCCTTGACCGGCCGCCGCACCGCGTGGATGAGATCGCCGTCCACGCCGCTCACGCCCACCGGATGGATGCCTTCCTGGCGCAGCGCGCTCAGGATGTCGGTGTTGATCTGTCCGGCGAAGACCATCTTGGCCACCTCGAGGGTGGCGTCGTCGGTCACGCGGCGGCCCTGCACGATCTTCGGCTCGTGCCCGAGCTTGCGCGACAGCTCCGTCGCCTGCGGGCCGCCGCCGTGCACGAGCACCACGCGCAGGCCGACCAGGTGCAGCAGGGAGACGTCACGCGCGAGATGACCGAGCGACTCGGGGTCGCGCGCGATCTCGCCGCCGCACTTGACGACGATGGTCGAGCCCTTGTGCAGTCGCATGTAGGGCAGCGCCTGCAGGAGAATGTCGATGTCGCGTTCGCTCACGGTTCCAGCACCTCGTGCAGCACGGCGGCCTGCGCCAGCACGCGCGAGCGCGCCTGTTCCGCCACCCAGGAGTGGGGGCCGTCGATGACGTCGTCGGTCACCACCACGTTGCGGCGCACCGGCAGGCAGTGCATGAACGCACCCGGGTTGCCGAGCTCCTGGCGCCGCTTGTCGACGATCCAGCCCTTCAGGTGGTCGCGCGCCACCGGCGCGGCGTACTCGGACCGCGCGCCCCAGGACTTCGCGTAGATCACCTGGGCGCCGCGGAGTCCGTCGTTCATGTCGTGGTGGACCGCGAGCCGGTCGCCGGCGTGCTCGCGGGCGACGCGCATGACCTCGGCGTCGAGGTCGAATCCCTCGGGGTGCACGAGGTTCACGCGATACCCCGCGCGCGTGAACGCGAGCAGCGCGGAGTTGGCGACCGCCATGGGCAGCGCACGCGGGTGATACGCCCAGGTGAGCGCCACGGTGTGATCGCTCGGCTCGCCCTCGCAGTGGTTTTTCAGGACGAGCAGGTCGGCGAGCGCCTGCATCGGATGAAAGAGCGCCGACTCCAGGTTGATGACCGGCACATGGGACGCCGTGGCGACGGCGCGCAGCACGGTGTCATGCAGATTGGTGCCGTAGGGCAGCGACAGGTCGGCGAAGGCGCGCACGCCGATGCAGTCGTAGACGCCGCTCAGGAACTTCTCGACCGCGTCGCGCACGTGCTCCGCCTTGTCGCCGTCCATGACCGCGCCGTCGCGCGTTTCGAGCTTCCAGACGCCCGCGCCGACGTCGTGCGTGGTGCAGTGCGCGCCCAGCGAGACGCTGGCGACTTCGAGCGAGGTGCGCGTCCGCAGCGACGGGTTGAAGAAGAGTCCGCACACGAAGCGACCGCCGCGCACCGCGGGGATGCCCTCGCGCCCGAACCGGGCGGCGAGGTCGAGCAGATGGTTCAGCTCGGAATCGGTGAGGTCTTCGAGGGTCAGGATGCTCATGCCAGCACGCTCCGAATGGCGTCGAGGCCGATGGCCAGCTCGTCGTCGGTGATGATCAAGGGCGGCATGAGCCGCAGCACGCGCTTGTCGCCGGGGCAGCCGCCGACCAGGACGCCGAACTCCTCGCGCAGCCTCGCGACCGCTTCGGGGCCGGGGCCGACGATGCCGAGCAGCGAACCGCGTCCGCGCACCTCGGCGTCGGGCAACGCCTGGCGCACCTGCGCCTCGATGGCCAGCGCGCGCGCCGGCGCGTCCATCTCGCGCAGGATCGTCAGGTTGGTCTCGATCGCCGTCGCCGCCATGGGACCGCCGCCGAAGGTCGTGCCCTGGTCGCCGATCTCGACGCTGCCGGCCACCGCGCCGCTCGCGATCACGACGCCCGCCGGGAATCCGCTGGCGATGCCCTTTGCGGTGGTGATCAGGTCGGGCTTCACCTCGGAGAAGAACCAGTCGCCCGTGCGCGCGGGCGCGGTCTGCACCTCGTCGTGGATGAGCAGCGTGCCGGTCTCGTCGCAACGCGCGCGCAGCTCCGCGGCGAAGTTGATCGTGCGCATGCCGCCCATCGACTGGATCGGCTCCACGAGCACCGCCGCGAAGCTCGCGTCGGGTAGCTCGCCCCACGTGCCGAGGTGGTAGGCCTGCTCGGGGGGCAGCAGCGCGTCGGACTGCGCGGCGCGCGGGCCGAGGTCGCTCGCCGCGAGCGCGCCGAGCGTGCGGCCGTGAAAGCCCTTGTCGTACACCAGCACCCGCTGCCGGCCGGTCACCTTGCGCGCCATCTTGAGCGCGGTCTCGTTCGCTTCCGCCCCGGAGTTGCAGAAGAAGACCTTCGCGTCGTCGAAGGGCGAGAGCTCCGCCAGCAGCTTCGCCGCACGCACGCGCGAGGGGCAGTGCACGACGTTCGAGTAGAAGAACATCGTGTGGGCCTGCTCCGCGATCGCGTCGGCCAGACGCGTGGGGGAGTGGCCCAGCAGCGTGACGGCATGGCCGCCGTAGAGGTCGAGGTACTTGCGTCCGCCGGCGTCGTGGATCCAGCAGCCCTCGCCGCGCTCCGCGACGATGTCGACGCGCTTGTAGGTCGGCAACTCGAAGCGCTCGGCGTCGCGCACGACCTCCTCGCGGTTCACGGGTTCGCTCCCGGCGCCAGCAGGCCGGTCGACTCCTCGAGCCCGCACATCAGGTTGAGGTTCTGGATCGCCTGGCCCGCCATGCCCTTGACGAGGTTGTCGATCGCCGAGAGCACGACCACGCGCTCGCCGCGGCGGTGCACCGCGACGTCGCAGAAGTTGGTGCGCGCGACGTGACGCAGCGCGGGCGTGCCCTCGCGGACCCGCACGAATCGCTCGCCGCCGTAGCGTGCGGCGACGTCCACGTCCTCGGGCACGCGCAGATGCGCGACGGTGAAGATGCCGCGCGCGAAGGGGCCGCTCTGCGGGATCATCCCGATCTCGAAGTCGTGCGCCCCGAGACGCGTCAGCTCGCGGACGACCTCGGGCTCGTGCTGGTGCGTGAGCACCTTGTAGGCGCGCTGGTCCTGCATGCGCTCGGGATGGTGCGTGCCCGCCTTGGCGTGCGCACCCGAGCCCGACGAGCCCGTGGTCTGCGCCAGCGTGATGTCGCCGTGCAGGAACTCCGTCAGCGGCGTGAGCGCGAGCAGGGCGCCCGTCGCGAAGCAGCCGGGGTTGGCCACGCGCCTCGACTGCTTCACCTGCTCGCGCGCAGTTTCCGTGAGACCGTAGGTCCACGTGTCGCGATGGTCGCGGGAGAGATCGACGACGCGCCGGTCCCCGAGCGTTTCCGCGATCTCCCGGGCGGTGCCGTGCGGAACGGCGAGGAAGACCGTCTCGATCGCGTGGGGGAGAGGCGCCTCCGGCGAGGTGAACTCCAGGTCGGGGTAGAAGCCCGCGAGCTGCGGGTGCACCCGCTCGACGGCGACGCCCGCCTGCCCGCGCGACAGCGCCGCGGCGACGACGAACTCCGGGTGGCCCGCGAGCAGTCGCAGCAGCTCCTGGCCTCCGTAGCCGGTCGCGCCGTAGATCGCAACGGGGATGCTCACGAGAGCGTCACTTCCTCCACCGCGTCGACCAGCCGCTTGCCGTTCGTGCGCGCGTTGGCGGCGACGATGCCGAGCTGGTCTTCGACGTAGCGCACGCCGACTTCGTTGTCGGTGGCGGGGCCGGCCATGACGCCGATCTTGAGACCGAGCTCGTCTTCCATCAGCTTCTTCGCGCCCCACGCCGCCACGAGGTCGTTGGCGGTCAGCACGTGGCACTTCGCCGCGGCGCGGATCTCCTCGTCCTCGAGCAGGCGGCGCACCCCGTAGCTGCCGATGATGCCGTCGCCCGTCTCGGCGACGACGACGTCGGCGCCGTCGACGCAGAGCTGGTTGAGCACCGCCTTGGCGACCTGCGGCAGATCCTCGCAGTCGGAGGTGCTCGGGACGCCGCAGTCGAGGAAGCTGAGCGCCTCGAAGGCGCCGTGGTCCATCATGCCGAGCGGGTCGCGCTGGGCGGCCACGCCGGTGAGCTTGGCGGCGCCCACGCGGTAGCCGCGTTGCGTCAGGTGGAAGATGATCTCGGTGGCCGCGCGCGTCTTGCCCGAATCCATGCAGGTGCCGGAGACCAGCACGAGCGGCGCGCTCATGGTGAGCGAGGTCGCGGGCGGAATGGCGCCGTCGCGAATGTTGATCGGCTCGCCCCCGCGGGTGACGCCGCCGATCATCTCGACCTGCAGCGGCTTTCCCACGTCCTGGTTGTTCGAGATGCACTCGCCGATGACGCCGCCGAGGTTGAGCACGTGCAGCACGTCGCCCGCCTTGATGCGTTCGGGCACGCGGCCGACGAAGCCGGCGAGCGCCGCGCGCGATCCGAGCGCGCCGACGAGCACGTCGCCCTTCGAGATGTGCGCGAGGCGCCCGGTGGCAAGTTCGAGCACGTCGTAGACGCGCTTCTCCTCGAGTGCGCGCACGACGACCAGCTGGCCGGTGCGCGCCTCGACGCGGCGCGAGTACTCGACCTCGTGGCCGAGCTCCATGCGATAGGCCGACGAGGCGATCTTGTGCGCGTGGATCTTCACGAGTCGTTCTCCTGCCGCGCGATCCGGGAGGGCAGACCGTAGATGCGCGCGAAGCCGC
This sequence comes from Planctomycetota bacterium, assembly GCA_039182715.1. Classification (GTDB taxonomy): domain Bacteria; phylum Planctomycetota; class PLA2; order PLA2; family PLA2; genus JBCDBY01. Next base: position 4,190 of record JBCDBY010000117.1, on the reverse strand, counting down.
GCGCGTCGTCGCCGGTCCAGAGGGCCGATTCCTCGCCGTAGACGGCACCGCCGCGCACCAGGCTATGGGGCGAGCGCGCGCCGAGGACGGCGAAGGTGCCGCGGCGCAGATGCACGCGCACATCGCCGGTCACGCGCTCTTGCGAACTGTCAAGGAGCGCTTCGAGGTCGCGGCAGACGGGATCGAGGTAGAGGCCCTCGTGGAGCAGGTCGCCGTAGTGGGCGCCGGCATCGTCCTTGAAGCGCGCCTGGCGCTTGGTGAGCACGAGCTTCTCCAGCTCGTGATGCGCGCGAATCAGCACCGTGGCGGCGGGCGCCACGAAGCCGATGCGGCCCTTGATGCCGAGGATCGTGTCGCCGACGTGCACGCCGCGTCCGATGCCGAGCGGCCGCGCGCGCGCGTCGAGCTCCGCAATGAGCGCCAGCGGCTCCTTCGCCTTGCCGTCGAGCGCCACCGGCAGGCCGCGCTCGAAGCCGATCACGACGACCTGCTCGGGCGCGTCGGGGTCGAGCGTCGAGCCCGCCTCGGCGAACGCTTCCTCGGGAATCGTCTCCCACGGGTCGTGCGTTTCGCCGCCCCCGACCGTCGTGCCGACGAGGCCCGCGTTGATCGAGTAGCGCGTCGTCTTGGCCGGGACCGAGACGCCCGCCTCCTGCAGCGCGCGGGTCGACTCGGCGCGGGCGACCTCGCGGTCCCGCACCGGCGCGAGAATCTCCAGGTCGGGCGCGAGCGCGCGCCAGGCCACGTCGAAGCGGACCTGGTCGTTGCCGGCGGCCGTGCAGCCATGGGCCGCGGCGGTGGCGCCGTGTGCGCGGGCGGCGTCGATCAGGCCTTCCGCCTGGACGAAGCGCTCCGCCCCGACGGCGACCGGGTAGACGCGGCCGCGCAGGACGTTGCCCTGGATGAGGTAGCGGAAGAAGCGGTCGTAGACGGCCTCGCGGCCGTCGATGGTGACGTGGTCGGTGGCGCCGACGGCGCGGGCGCGCGCCTCGATCGATGTGAGCTCTTCGGGGGTGAATCCGCCGGTATCGACCGTGACGGTGACGACGTCATACCCCTCGCGCTTCAGCGCGAGGACCGCATAGGAGGTGTCGAGACCTCCGGAAAAGGCGAGTGCGGCCAGGGACATCGCGAGCAGGCTCCATGGGAAACGGGCGAGGTTAGCACGCAGGGGGGCTAGGGGCTAGGAGCTGGGGGGCCAGGGGCGAGCGGGCCGGGCGCTCGAGACTCGTTTTGCCCCTCGCCCATGGCTCCGGGCCGCTGGCTCTCTTGCTCCGTCGCCATCCGCCGATAAAACACCCTCTTCATGATCGAGGCGTCGGGGCTGACCAAGATCTTTCACGATCCGAAGCGCGGGGGGGAATTCCGCGCCGTGGACGAGGTGACCTTCGTCTGCCGGCCCGGGCGCATCTTCGGGCTGCTCGGTCCCAACGGGGCGGGCAAGACCACCACGCTGCGCATTCTGTCGACCACGCTGCAGCCGACGCATGGCCAGGCGCGCATCGACGGGATCGACGTGGTCGAGCGTCCGGACCAGGCGCGGGCGCGGCTCGGCTTCTGCACCGGCACGACCGGCATCTACGAGCGGCTCACGCCGCGCGAGATGATCCGCTACTTCGGCAGCCTCTACGGCATCGAGGGCGTCGCGCTCGAGCAGCGTACGGAGGATCTCTTCGACCTGCTCGACATGCACGAGTTCGCCGATACGCCGAACGGCCGGCTCTCGGCCGGCATGCGCCAGAAGGTCTCGCTGGCCCGGACGATCGTGCACGACCCCCCGGTCCTCGTCTTCGATGAGCCGACGACCTCGCTCGACATCCTCGTCGCGCGCACGGTCGTCGAGTTCATCGCGGGCTGCCGCGACCGCGGCAAGACGGTCATCCTTTCCACACACATCGTCGCGGAGATGGAGAAGCTCTGTGACGACGTGGCCATCCTGCACAAGGGCAAGCTGCTCGAGATGGGCCCGGTCGACGAGGTGAAGGCGCGCGCCGGCACCGATTCGATCGAGGAGCTCTTCTTCCAGCGGATCGACGCATGCGAAGCGGCCTCGTAAAGCTCATCTGCAAAAAGGAGCTGCTCGACACGCTCCGCGACCGGCGGACGCTGTTCGTGGCGCTGGTGTTGCCGCTGCTGCTCTACCCGGCGCTGCTGCTCGGGCTGACCCAGGTCATCTCGGCGACGCAGTCGAATCTCTCCGAACAGCGTCAGCGCATCTACGTCGAGGGGGACGAACAGGTGGTCGAGCTGCTGCGCGACCACGCGCTCGAGCCGGTCACCGAGGCGCCGGACGGCCTGCGGGACGGGATCGAACAGCTGCGCGCCGAACCGACCGACGAGCGCCGCGCGGAGCTGAAGCGCGCGCTCGTCGAGGCGAAGCTGGCGGCGGTTCTGCTGCTTGACGACGGCTTCACCGGCGCGCTCGATGCCGGGCGGCAGGCCGGCGCGCTGCTCGTCGACGATCCGACCAACGAGGAGAGCCGGACCGCGCGCGGCAAGGTGCAGGGCGCGCTGCGCGAGTTTGCCGACCAGAAGCGCGAGGCGCTCCGCACGAAGTACCCCGACGAGGCGGAACGGCTCGTCTTCGCCGAGCGGCCGGTGGAGCTCGCGCGCGAAGAGGTTGCCAGCAAGAGCCAGAAGGGCGCCTACTCCTTTGCGCCCATGCTCGGCCTCCTGATCGTCATCATGGCGCTGACCGGCGCCTTTTATCCCGCGGTCGACCTCGCCGCCGGCGAGAAGGAACGCGGCACCATGGAGACGCTGCTCGTCGCGCCGGTGACGCGCAGCGAGATCGTGCTCGGCAAGTTCGTGACGATCTGGGTCATCGCGATGGTCACGGCGCTGCTGAATCTCGCGGTGATGGGTCTGACCTTCTCCAAACTCGCCGGCATGGCGGGCGCGGGACGCATCGAGTTCGCCATGCCGCCCAGCGCGATTCTGGCGGTGATGGTCATCCTCGTGCCGACCTCGGCGCTCTTCAGCGCGGTCGCGCTCGCGCTCAGCTCGTTTGCGACCAGCTACAAGGAGGGGCAGCACTACCTGTCGCCGCTCTTCCTCGTCGCCAGCCCGCTCGCGCTGGTCGGCCTGCTGCCGAACATCGAGATCGGGTACGGGCTCGCGCTGGTGCCGGTCGCCAACGTCGTGCTGCTCGTCAAGGCGATGCTGCTCGGCGGCGAGACGAGCGGGCCCGCGCTGTTGGCGACCGCGGCGACCTTCGTGTACGCCGGCATCGCGCTCAAGGTGGCGATCGAGCTCTTCAAGCGCGAGTCGGTGCTCTTCCGCACCGGCTCGGGAACCAGCTACGACGCCACGCTGCTCGACTCGACGCGACGCGGCCTGCCGCAGGAGAAGCATGCGTTCCTGCTCTTCTTCGTGGGGCTGGCGCTCATGTTCTTCCTGTCGCGCGGCGTCAAGGGGAGCGTCGACGTCGTGCTCGCCTTCGTGCTCGCGCAGGCGGCGATCCTCGTGCCGACGCTTCTGTTCATCAAGCGCTTCCGGCTCGATCCGGCCGCGACGCTGCGCCTGCGTCCGTTCGATTGGGCGCAGCTCCCCGCGGTGGTGGGGGCGGCGGTCTGCACGCTCATCCTCGTGCTGGGGATGACGAACCTCCTGCCGCAGCCGGACAAGCCGTCGTCCATCGAGGAGATCGCGCAGTACCTCACCGAGCTCCCGCTGCCGCTCATCTTCTTCCTGATCGCGGTGCTTCCGCCGATCTGCGAGGAGCTGATGTGCCGCGGCTTTCTGCTGAGCGCATTCCTGCCGCGGCGGGGCGAGCGGGGCGCCATCCTGCTTTCGGCGGCGCTGTTTTCGCTGCTGCACCTCGAGTTCGTGCGGCTGCCCGGCACCTTCCTCGCCGGCGTCATGCTCGGCTACATCGGCGTCCGCACGCGCTCCGTGCTCGCACCGATCGTGTTCCACATGGTCTACAACGGAACCATCTTCTCGGCCGACCTCGCGCCGGAGATCGCGGCCGGTCTGACGAACCCGAGCCCGCTCGCAATCCTCCTTGCGGGGCTCGGTTTGGCGGTCAGTGTCTGGCACTTCCAGCGCTCCGCCCGCGTTCGTTGACACCCCCGGGGCCCCAAGTACACTCCCCGTTTCCACCGATACGCGCCCGTAGCTCAATTGGATAGAGCGTCTGGCTACGGACCAGAAGGTTGGGGGTTCGAGTCCTCCCGGGCGTACGAGTT
>JBCDBY010000116.1:0-12288 GCA_039182715.1 Planctomycetota bacterium | reverse complement strand
CGCCGCACGCGGCGAGAAGCAGGAGGGGCAGGACGTGGGCGCGGGTCATGCACCGCGTCGTTGCAAGCGCGGTTCCGTCGGCTGCCCCGGCTGGGGCGTCGGCTGGGAGTCCGCCTTGCGCGCGGATTCGTCGTCTTTCTTCAGAGTGGGAGAGCGAGAGAGAGCGTGCGCTCTCTGCACACGCTATCCCACCTGCTTCCAGAAGTTGCCGTCGCGGCCCGTGAGTCCGGTGGCGACGATGCCGGTGAGCGAATCGTCGCCGCCCCCGGCGCGCAATGCCGCGCCCGCGATCATCGGCGCGCCGCCGCCGCCCGAACCCGAGTAGTCCGACGTCTCCGTGAAGATGATGTCGCCGGCCTGATTGACGAAGAACGTGCGGTTGCCGGAAGTGCCGTACGCGGACGGCCACGCGTAGCACGCCCACGTCGTCTCGGCTAGCGTGGGATCGACGTTGGCGTAGTCGTTCTGCAGCACCGCATCACCGTTCGCGTCCGGCAGGCCCATGACGAACAGGTAGCCGCCGCGCCCGACGATGCCGAGGTTGTTGAACGCCCGGAACGACGTTGCGAGAACCGGCGGGTTCAGCGTCGAACCGCCGCGCACGCCGATGCCGCCGGAGAGCTCGCCGAAGAAGCCGTACTCTCCGGTGCCGTTGCCGTCCTCGTCGGCGACCGCGCTCGCCTGGAACTGCGCCTGCGCCGAGATGATGCTTCGCAACGTCGCGATGGCGGTCGTCTCGTTGGCGTTCAGGCGCGCCGTGAGCAGGTTCGGAATCGCGATCGCCGCAATGATGGCGATGATCGCGATCACGATCATGAGTTCGATGAGAGTGAAGCCTTTACGTGCTGCCATGTGATCCCCGGACCCCTCTCATCGGCGGCTGGGGAATCGGGGTGGATGGAAACCCGGGGGGTGTCCCGGATTGAGACTTTGCGGCCCCGGCGGCCGCCCCGTGTATTTCTCTCCATGCAGAGCTTGACAATCCCCGCAGCCTGGCGAGACTGTAAGTGTTCACTTACAGCAGGGGGCCCGCCGATGCCCGACAGCCAGGAGCGCAAGCAGGAGCTGATTCCCGTCCTCGCGCGGGCGTTCTCGGAGCTCGGATTCCGTCGTGCCACGACGGCCGAGTTGGCCCGCCGCTGCGAAGTGCAGGAGAACATTCTCTACCGCCTCTGGAAGGACAAGCGGGCGATGTTCGTGGACGCCATCGAGTACGTCTACGACCTGTCGGCGCAGCTCTGGGAGGAGTTGCTGGCCGAGAACGGCGATGGCCGCACCGCGGCGGAGCGGGTGCTCGCGTGCGAGGCGGAGCACCACGGCGAGTTCGGTCTCTATCGCATCATTTTCGCCGGCTTGATGGAAACCGACGACGAAGAGATCCGCCAGGCGCTGCGCCGCATGTACGGCCGCTATCAGTCGTTCGTGCAGCGGCGGCTCGAGGAGCATCGCGCGGAGAAGGGCGGCAAGATGAAGCGTGTGGGCGCCGATCTGAGCGCCTGGGCCATTCTGGGCATGGGCACCGTGACCAGTATCGGCCGCGACCTGGGACTGCTCTCGAACGACGATCGTCGTCGTCTCTGGGAGCAGATCGGACGAGTCCTGATCGAGGCGAAGACCTCGTAACGAGTTTTTTTGGAAGAAGTGTAAGTGGATACTTACAGGCGCGGAGGGAGAACGAGGATGAGAAATCGAGTCAAACGATGGGTGGGGGGCTTGGCCATGCTGCTGGCCGCCTGCTCGAACGGCGCGGCGAAGCAGGAAGAGGGCCCGACGGTCTCCATTCCGCACGAGGCGTCGGTGACGGTCTACCCGGTCGATCTGGCGGGACAGCCGCGCGTCGAGGTGGCGCGCGTGGTCGCGTCGATGCTCGAGCGCGGCGGCATGCAGCGCGTGGAGGTGAGCGAGAGGGCGTGGAGCGCCGACGCGAGCCAGTCGCTCGACCCGTGGGCGAACGAAGTCGCCGCGTCGGTGAAGGCCAAGTCGCCCGCCTCCGACTACGTGCTGGTCGGCGCCTACGTCGGCTCGCCGAAGCGCGGTGTCGACGAGGTGCGTTCGGTGCTCGTGAACGCGAACGGCGAGGTCGTCTGGTCGGATTGCCAGAAGAAGGGCGACCGCGATTTCGACCGCATTCGGCCGAGCAACCCGATGACCTGCACCGTGCTCATGGTGGAGCGGCTGAAGCGCCCGATGGCGCTCGACGATCCGTTCCGCAAGGGCGCGCCGCGAAGCAGGCACGAGAGGGCGATGGATGCCGACGCCGGCGTCGCGTCCGAGGCGGAGCTCGCCGCGATGCGCAAGCGTGCGGCCGCGCTGTCGAAGGACGCGCGTCCCTCGCTTGTCGTCTACCCGGTGCGTGTGGGGGACACCTACTCCTCGAAGGAGTCGGCGTCGCTATCGCGCGCACTCGAGGCGTTGGGGCAGGTCTCGGCGTCGAAGGACGTGCGCAAGTTCGCCTTCACCGGCAGCATGAATCAGCAGAAGGTGCTCTGGTCCGCCGCCCGTGCGATCCAGGCCGACCTGAAGAAGAGCCCCGTGAAGGCGGACTACGTGCTCTTTGCGCACTATGTGAAGACGCCGATGAAGGAGGAGCCCTTCGCGGTGCACACCTTCCTGTTCACCGGGGCGGGCGAGTTCGTGGTGGTCGACTACCAGAACTCGCACAAGGCGGACTTCAATACGATTGATCCCAGGACGCCCGCGGCGTGCACCCAGCTCGCGGTCCTGCGCGTGCAGCGGCATTGGGGCGGGTAGGTGCGTGGCGAGGAGGGCGCTATGCTGGGGCATGCTCCGCACGATCGCCCTCCTCGTCCTCGCCGCTCCGCTCGTCGCACAGACCAAGGACCCGCTCGACGAGCTCAACCGCGTGCGGCTCGAAGGCGCGCGCAAGGTCGCCGCGCTGGCAGCGCAGAAGGCGCGCATGGTTCGCGCCGCGCATGAGAGCGGGCAACGCACGCAGGAGGAAGCTCTCGAAGCCGCACGCTTCGATCTCGATGCGCAGCTGGCCGTCGCCGCGCTGGAGGAGGTGGGCGAACAGGGGACCGCCCGCGAAGTCCTGCGCATGACGAAGCTGGTCCCGATGGTGCGCAAGATCGCCGAGATCGAGACGCAGCGCCGCGCGCTGGCGCAGAAGAGCTTCGAGGCGGGCAAGCTGACGGAGCTGAAGCTGCTGAAGAGGCAGGAGGCGGCCGACGCTGCGACGCTCCGGCTGACCTTCCACGAGAAGGCGGCGGCGATGAAGGACCCGCCGCGCGGCTACTGGACCCTGAACGCCGACCGCAAGTGGGAGCAGGCGAAGCTCCGCAAGGCCTACGCGGACCGTCGCGTGAAGCTGCTCAAGCCGATGGTGGAGCAGGGCAAGGAGACGGTCGAAGAGCTCCTCGATGCGCGGATCCAGCAGGCGAAGGCCGACACCGCGGTCACATCCGCCGAGATCGGCCGTCGCATGGCGCAGCGTATGGAACAGATGGCGGGCCGGTAGCGATGGACGACGCCCGACGCATCGAGCTCGCGCGCACCTACCTGGAGCTCTCCAACGCCCACGACCTCGAGGCGATCTTCGCGATGTTCTCCGACGACGCCGTCTACGAGTCGCGCAACGTCGGCGCGCACGAGGGCCGTGCCGCGATCGAGTCGATGATGCGCGCGTTTTTCGCCGCGCGTCCGGACATTTACTGGGAAGTGGCGGAGTACCGCCCGATCGACGGCGGCGGCGTGGAGTTCGAGTTCCTCGCGCGGCACGCGGATCCCGACTCCGGCGAGTGGACGGAACGCCGCGGCAGGGAGCGCCTCTACTTCGACGATGACGGGCGACTTACGCGCGTCGAAGTCGGGTAGGGACGATCTGCTCGGTGCCCGTCAATTCTGATCCAGCATTCGAGCGGCACGGTCGGAACGCATGACCTCGTCGTTCAGCACCACGTCCACGCGGGCTGCGCGGAGTCGTGCGAGGGCAGCCTCGCGTTCCGCGCCGCCGAGCAACTCGGCGGCCACGATATCGACGAGCGCCTTCGTTTGGGGAGCCGTGGCGAAGCGCCCTGCCTGCGCCAGCGCCTTCTCGTCCTTGCGTTTGCGCGCGCGGCGCAGAAATTCCTCGAGCGCGAGGGAGCGGATGTTTCGAGCCCTCCATCGTTGCGGTGAATTGTCCATCAGCTCTCGAAAGTGCGCAGCCGCCGTCTCGGCGGAGCCATGGCGGACGGCGACGATCGCTTGATCCAGTGGTGAGTTGGGCCGGGTTCGCTCCCGCTCCAAGGTCGTAAAGCACATGACCTCGTCCTCGTTGGACACGATTAGTCGCCCATCCATCCACAGCAGGTTGCCGAGTCGGGATAGCTCGAAGCGCAGTGGCTTCCCCGAGGCGCCGGTCTCGAGATCGAAACGCTCGATGGTCGCGCGCTCGCCTTTCGTCGGCACGAAGACCTGTCGGCGGCCCACGAACCCGCGGCCGTAAGGTGTGCCGGGGAGGCGGCGGGGGCCCCAACGGGGCTTTCCGGACTCGAGATCGAGGGCGGCGACGCAGGAACCGGCCAGGACGACGGTGTCCTGGGTCGCGCCGGCGATGTACGCGAGACGGCCCGGCGGCGCCGGCGGAGTCCATGTCCATAGGACCGAACCCTTGGTCCGGTCGTACGCCGCGACGCGCGCGCCGGACCGTGGCGCGACCACCACCCGTCGACCGACGATGACGGGATCGTTGAACGCGAACCCCGGCTTCGTGGAGTCGAAGCGCTGTCGCCAGAGGACTTCGCCGTCCCGCACGGCGGCGACGACGCCTGACTCGGTGCAGCAGTAGGCCACGCCGTCGGCAACGGCGACCGACGCTCCCCGCGGACCCTTCCACGGACCGACCTCGTCAAGGCTGGCTCGCCACGCAACTTCACCCGTGGAAACGGAGAGACACCAGAGATCGAGGCTACGGGACGCGACCACGGTGAAAATCCTGGAGCCGGACCGAACGCCGACGCCGAGAAACCGTGCGTCTTTCCTGGCCCTGGTGTCGGCATCCCAGATCTTTCGTCGCCTCGCATCCAGAAACACCTCCGTTGCCGGCAAGTCACGCTCCCACATCCAGGCCGTGCGACCGCACTCCCCGAGCAGACCGACAGCCGTTCGCTCCCCACAGTAGACGACGAAGTCGGCGTGGCTCATGGCGCTCCCGAGCCCGACGTAAGAGAAGCGGTAGCGGGCGTCGTACCCGGGAACGAGGGGGCCGAAGAGAGACGGACGTACGTATTGGATCGGAATGCGTGGAGGCTGGTTGAGCCCAACTCCCACCGGGTAGCGATACCGAGTCCGAGTCGTGAACGGGGTGTGTAATCCCGTCCCGACGAGGCGTCGGACAATCTCAAGCCCATCCTGAGAGGTAACGAGTCCCTGGCCGACGGTGGGGCGATGGACTGGATACGGAAACTCGAGATTCGCGACCATCCGATAGGCCGTGGCACGACCCGGCTCGCGGTCGGGCGCCAAGCGCATCCATCGACCACCATCGTGCGACTGCCACCAGACCCAGCGAGCGTCGCGCTCGTGCAGCCCGTGTCGCCAGAACGGTTGCGAAGGAAGCGTGGCAGGCAAATCCTCCATGCGCGCGTTGCGGGCAGCATTGCCTCCCCGCATGGGCCAGGAGTCGTCGGCGCCGGCGATTTCGATACAGGCGAGGACGAGCAGGATCGAGGCTCGCAGCGGGATGGACCGTCGCGTTCGGGCGACGAAGTATCGGTCGGCTCGAGTTCGGTTCGTCACGGCGTATTTCCCCCGAACCAGCGTATCGCGTCTCCGTCATGCGAGGACGGGTGATTCGATCTGACCAGGGATGGAGCGCGGGATCGACGCACGATCCGCGTCCGGCGGGCGGCGGATACAATGGCGACGACGTGATGAGGGCGGCAACGTTGGCATTCCTGGTCGCGGCATGCGCGGCGCCGCGACCGACGCTCCCGGCTGGCTCGACGGTGTACTTCGCACCGTGCGAGAGGCCGCTCCAGCTCGACTCCGAGCTGTCCGGGCGACTCGTGGACGCGTTTCACCGGCTGCTGATCGAGGGAACGAACGCGAAGGCCGCAGGATCGGCCGAGGAGGCGGACTATGTGGTGCGAACCCTCGTGTCCCACGCCCGCCTCGAGTTGCTGGAGTCCAGCGTCGATGTCCACGTTCTGAGCAACCGCTGGAATGAGAGGCTGGCCGCCACCATCGTGGTCACGCATCGTGGCGAGCCGGAGTCTCCGGCCGTGGTCTCGGTTCGTTGTGCGACGAGTGGGCGGCAAGAGGTGGCGTTCCATGACTCGCTCGATGAGCTGATCGATCCGCTGCGCGGATGCGATGTCGATCCTCGGACGGGGGCGATTTCGGATCGGCGCGGCCGCTCCGTCTGGGTTCTCGAGAACGAGGGCCCGATCGGCTGGACACAGGACGCCTGGGTGCGGGTTCGCCGCGAAACCGGCCTGCCCATGGTCGAGTTCCACACGCTCTTCGAGCGCGACTCGAACGCCGGGCCCGTCGATGCTTCGCATCCCCAGTTTTCCGTGGACTGGCGGCGTCTGGTCGAATCGCTCTCGAACCGGGAAGCGATCGACCAGTCTCTGCCCCGGTTCGACTCGTGGTCGCGTTGGGCCGTCATCCTGCGGACGCTCGGTGCGCGTGGGCGGGTCCGCGATCGAGACCTGACGGTGGAGGAGAGGAAGCTCTTCGCTTCCCTGTGCAACCGCGTCGAGTACGAGTACGGGGAACGGGGCCCCTACGCGAGCCTCTGGGACCAGCCGGAACACGTCGAAATCTACCGCTGGCTGGTCGCACGCATGCGGGATGAGTTCGACGCCTTCGAGGACGGCTACAAGTCCCTGCTGGCCCGGAACCTCGAGCCTGAGTTCTGCCGTGTCGTCTACGAGATGTGGCCACCGCGCCCGGAGGTGTTCCGGAACTCGTTCCGATAGGCGCGAAGGAGCCCGGCCTGGACGGAGTGACCTGGTTCATGCCGGACGCCGACGCCGAAGTTCCGGCGGTGCGCTACTTCGTCGATCCGGTCCGGCCACGAGCCGCATCAAGACGCATCCGGAGACGAGTCCGCATGGGAACGCCTCACTACGAACGACGACGGTGGTCGACCGCGGGGCGTGACGTCCAAGCTCACCCACTCCGGCGCCGAGTGGAAGACGCAAGGAGTCGGCGAAGTCAGAACGTGACGCCGATGCCGATGAAGAAGCCGTCGAGGCGTACATCGAGGTTGGTCTCGTCGATCGTGCCGTCGATCAGGATGTAGCGGTAGCCGACGCGGACCTCGCCGACCTTGAGGAAGCGGTAGGCGGCGCTCAGTGTGAAGTCGCCGGCCGTCGCTTCGATGTCGTTGTAGTCGATGTAGAAGCCGGAGCCTTCCGCCTCGATGAGGAAGTCGCCGATGCGGATCTGCAGCAGGAGCCCGACGACGGGGAAGGGGATCGTGCCGTTGCTGTTGGCGGTTCCGTTGACCTCGCCGGTGATGCGCGCCTTGTACTCGTAGTAGTTGAATCCGAGGATGAACGCGAGGCGCACGACGTCGGTGTTGACGAAGCTGATCGTGCCGAGCGAGCGCAGGTTGGTGAGTTCGAGTTCGGAGTTCGTCGCCTCGTCGACGTCGAACGTGCGGTCGCCGAAGGTGAACGTCCCCTGCACGCGGCCGTCCCCCTCGAACTTGACGTTGAAGTAGTCGAGGCGGAATCCGAAGATCCAGAAGTCGACGGTGAGCTGCGGCACGAAGACGAGTTCGTTGTCGCCGAGGCCGAGGTCGCCATCGAGATCGAAGTCGCCGCCGCCGTCCTCGTTCGCGGTGCCGCGCAGCTTGGGGTACCACGCGATCGCGCGCAGACTCAGCCAGCCCTTCACACCGCCGCCGGCGGCCGCCGCGTGCAGCGGCACGGGTTCCACCATCGTCTGGTTCAAGTAGGCGTGGACGGCGTCGGCCCGTGCCGCCTCGGCGGGCTTCGAAAGCACGGCCAGCATGAGGAAGAATGCGAGGACAAGGCCCGATGCACGCATGGCGGGACCATCGACCCCGATCGGGCACGGCTTGATGAGCAATCCGACCCGTTCCACGCCGGCGCGCCCCGATGCGGAACCGTTGGTTCCGGAATGGGGCGCCTACGGTGGCGTGCGGGATGGGAGACCGGTCACTTCGGCGCAGCGAGCGGCTTCGCGATGCGTTCGGCGCGCATGGGGAGCCGCGTGCCGTAGTACCGAACTTCCGGGAACCCGGCGCGTCGGTACATGCTCTGGACGGCGACGACGGTGCCGGCCGGCATCGTCGCCACCGCCTTCACTTCGCCGTAGAGCTGCCTGGGCCGGATGCCGTCCTCGACGGCGTAGTCGAACTCCTCCTGGATCCATCCGGCCAGCTCCTTCTCGTTCGAAGTCTTGCGATCGCCGTACTGGAACACGGGGCCGCCGTCCCGCAGCACGATAGACGTCGGCGCGCCGAACATCTGCTCTGCTTGCGGCCCCGGTCCGGCGAGCGGGATTTCGCGCGGCAGGAAAGAGCGCACGCGGTGCACGCGCCCGGTGCTGGGTGTGCCCGCGTTCTTGCGCGTCGTGATCGCAAGCCAGATGCGGTAGAGCTTCTGCTCCGCGAGGATCGTCATCACGAGCTGCATGTGCCGCCAGGGTGCGCGGCGGTCGATGCGCAACAGGATGTCCAGCGGGTAGTCGGGGTCCTTCTTCAGGTCTTTCGTCGCCATGCGGCAGGCGCTGGCGAGCTCGTCAAGACTGAGGGGATCCTCCGTCCGCTCGCCGCAGAAGATTCCGCCCTGATGGTCGAGCGTGATGACGAATGCGTCCCAGTCATGGGGGTGCTTCCACGCCTTCCAGGCGCCGGGCAACTCGACGGCGGGCCAGTTCGGCTGCGGCCGCTCGGGCTCGGGATCCGGAGTCTTCGCCTCGGACGGAGCGGAGGAGGCCGTCGGCGGATCGGCGGGCTCCGGCTCGCTCGCCGGCTCCGTGTTGCAGGCGACGAGGCAGAGGAGCAGCAGCCACACACGCATCGGGGCAACGTACCAAACGAACGGTGGGGGCACGTGAGCCGCCGCCGCCACGCACGGCGGGCCGCGGCGTAGCGAAGGGTCCTGCTGTTTCTTGGAAACAAGAATGGAAGCGGCGAAGTCTCCGTCCCGGAAGTGGTGGTGGATCCTGATCGGCCTCGTCGTGCTCTTGGTCGCCTTCGGGGACTACAAGCCGGAGTGGTATGCGGCCGAGGCGGACACGATGGAACGTGTTTCCGATCTGCTTAACGCCCCCGTGCCGTATCTCCGGCGCGGAGATGGGGTCCACCATGCCCGCCACGTGAGCCACATCATTCTCCCGCCGGTCGAGGTGCGTCCCGATGCCTTGCAGAGTCTCGTCTCGCTGATTCGAGAGCTTCCGGAGCTTCGCGTCGTCGTGTGCGCCTACGTCCCGGATCAGCGAACCACGATCGACGCTCTGAACGAGGAGTTCGGCGGGCGCTTCCTCGCGACGCACGACCTCGGCGCCTCAACCCAGAGGTACGAGGAGATGCAGCGCGAGACGTACGTGGCGGGAATCCATCGCGGGAGCGATTACGCGACCGCCGGCCCCGGTCCCGAGCGACACCGCGACCCTTAAGTCGCGGGCCCGGCCCGGTCCCGCCCCGAACGTCCCTACGCGCCCGAGTCGGTGAAGGGCTCGGCCACGATCTGGAACTCGTCCTCGTACACCACGTAGCCGGGGCGCGTCGTGGTGCGCACGGTCACGCGGATGTCGTGCTCCTCGAGAACGCTCGCGATCTCCCGCATGATCCGGATGTGCTCCTTCGCCGTGCTCTTGAACCAGGACAGGGCGCGACTCGCCGCGCTCGATTTCTGCGAGCGCGCGAACCGGGGCGGGACCGGGAGATTCTTGCCGAACCACCGACCGATCTCCTCGTAGCGCTCCCGCTCGTGTTCCAGGAGCAACCCATCGTCGAAGAGATACCCGTACGCATGCAGGACACCCACGGGCCGTTCCGAGTCGGGATGGACCTCGTCGACTGTGAAGCGGACGAACGTGGGGGTGGTCATGGGGGTCGCATCGTATCGGCAGATCGCCAAGGAACCGATCGCTGACGGGCAGGTCGCGACGAGCCGACGGGACTGCGACGTTCTGGTTCGCCGCAACTCGCTCGCATCCGCGGGAGCGCGGAGCCCCTCCGGGACCTGCCGGATTCACGACGCGTGAGCCCGTGCTCGTCGGCTTGCGATCAACCTTCGCTAGCATGGGAGCGTGCTCCCTCGATCGTCCGGGCTTCTGGCCGTCCTCATGACCGCGCTGCTTGCGTGTGAACGCGCAGCGGACCCTGAAACTCGAACGGGCCCGATTCGCCTTGCAACGACCCAGGAGATGCTGCACTCGGGTCTGCCCGCAGCTCTCGCTAAGGCCTCGGGGCTCGACGTCCAGGTCGTACTCCACGAAGCCCAGGCGCCCGCCGACATCGTCCTGCTGCCCGGGGAAGAGGGGTGGCTGTTCGCGACCACGCGGCTTGTCCTGGTCGGTCCGCAGGACGAGTCGAAGCGTTCCTATGGAGAACACAACTACGAGGTTGGTGCCCACGCCCCCAATGACGATTGGACGACGACGGCGGACGCCGAATTACTCCTCTACGAGATCTCGCTTAGCACCAAGCCACTGGTCACGAGTTCCGGGCCGCCTTTGGTTGCGGAACGTGAGCAACAGCTCATGAAGAAGATGCTGGAAGACGGCCCGTACGAATGGCGCATCGAGGCCCGGGGGGCGCTGTCCGACAAGCTTCGCATCGCGAGTGAAAAGCATGCCTACGCCCTGGTCGATCTCGCGACCTTCGTCCGCGAACGCGGATCGCTCCGAATCGGGCTCGTCATGGCACGGGATCCGAGATTCCGTGTCGACTACCGTGTCCAGCGCCGGACGCCCGAGGCGCAGAAGCTGTTCGACTGGTTCGGTTCCGCCCCGTGCCGCGAGTTCCTTCGGAGGTATCTGGTCCGAGGCAAGCGGATCTTCTTCCTGCCCAACGAGCACTTCCCCACTGCGCTCTGGGGCAGACTGGATCCACCGCCGTATCCCGAGGAGGAGTACTAGTCCTGGCGTCGTCCGCTGCGCATCAGGCTTTGCCGCCATGGGACGCGGTACTGAGCACGCCGGAGCACGAGGTTCGCCAGCGTCCGCACGAAGAGGGTCGGCCTTTCAACTACAAGTAGGCAAGAGGCCGCCTGCGGCGGTCTGCGGGTCGCGCGGGGCTGCCGTCGACAGCTCCCTCAGCGCGTATCCGCACTTGCCGCGTTCGACTCAGTGGTGGAGGGGGGCGGCTCACCGTCTCTGTCTTCGTGGCCGAAATCCCGCGCCTTGAAGAACAGCTTCGTCCAGAAACTGGCGCCCAGAAAGAGCGTGAGTGCGAACCCGAGGCTGATGAGGTCGCGAACGAAAGGCATGCTCTCGTACCAGGCGCTCGCTTCCCAGCCGAACTCGGGCGTACCCAGCACCAACAAGCGGGACAAGAGGTTCGGAATGGCGAACGTCAAGCAGTAGATGCCGATTAGCCCGGTGACGACGGAGTGGATCGAGGCGTTGTCCGGCTCCTCTCGCGCCTCTTGGTCGCGCTTCGGCAAGATCCACGCGGCGATCGTCTTGCTCGCCAGGAACAGCGCGACTCCAACAAGCAGTGGCAAGAACGACGTGATCGTGAGCCCGACGACGATATGCCGCTGCATGTCGAGATCGTCGGCCCAAAACCGAATCGACTGGGAGGCGGTGTGAATCCCGCTCGCGATCTCCAGCAGCGCGACGAGGCGTACCGAGATCAGCGCGAAGTCTTCCCGTGTGACCATTCCGAGGAGACTGTACCGACATCCCACGTCTTTGTTCGAGTGGAGACCGTCGCCGCAATGTCTCGGGTGCCCCGGCTCTCGGGGCTCATCTCCACTCGCGGCACCGTACTCGGACTTGTATGAAGCGGACTGGGCGGATAGCTGGATGGCCGACGACGTGGCCTCTAATTGGGTACTCGAACATCGACTTGCATCGCGTGGCGGACACTAGGTTTCCGTCCCAACCTCATGATGGGGGGCAGCGACCACTTTCGTGTAACCTTAATCAGAGTCTTCGCTTTCCTGCCTATTGGTCAGGAGAGCCTTGCCGGTGGGAAGGGATGAGCGTCCGCTCGAAGAGATTTGGACTATTGTTAATTGTCTTCGCGGCGGTCTTTGTGGCCGTCGAATTCTGCATGTCGATTCCTCTAAGCAGTGACGAGATGTGGAGCAGCGTAACGTTCTTTCTGTAATTTCGATCTGACGGAGTGCGCGG
>JBCDBY010000115.1:0-12453 GCA_039182715.1 Planctomycetota bacterium | reverse complement strand
GCGGGATCTCGGCACCGCTCTAGTACGGCCTCGCGCTCGTGCGCGGGCTGCAGAGCAAGCGGTTCAGCTCCGAGGACGCGAAGATCGGACTGAATGCCTACGTCGAGAAGGCGAAGGCGGAGTTCGGTGGCAAGTGGCCCGGGCAGAAGGATTAAGTCCGGTTCGACGTTTGACGTTCGACGTTTGACGTTCGACGTTTGACGTGACGGTTCGACTCGAACGACAGGGGCGGCTCGCGAGAATTGTTCTCGCGAAGCCGCCCTTGAACATTTGTGACCTGGCGATGTTGGGGGAGCTGGGGGATCGGTTGGAGGAGGCGCGGGGGGCGAGCGTGGTCGTGCTCGAGGCCGGCGAGGGGTGTCGGGCGTTTTCAGCGGGCAATGCCGTCGAGGATCACGTGCCGGAGCGCGCGCCGGAAATGCTGCGGCGCTTTCATCGCGCGATCCGGCTTCTGTTGGAGACCGACGCGATCACGGTGGCCGACGTCCGCGGGGACGCGTTGGGCGGCGGCTGCGAGCTGGTGACCGCGTGCGACCTGGTCTACGCCACCCCGAACGCCCGCTTCGGCCAGCCCGAGATCAAGGTCGGCTGCTTCCCGCCCGTCGCCGCGGCTCTTCTCGCGAAGCGCATCGGTTGGGGCAAGGCGATGGAGATGATCGCCACCGGCCGCCTCGTCCCGGCCGCGGAGTTCCCCCTCGTCACGCAGGTCACCGAAGAGGGCCCGCCCCTCGACGACCTGCTCGCCATGAGCGCCCCCGTCCTCGCCGCGGCCAAGCGAGCCATGCGGGCCGGCACGCTGGAAGAAGCCGAGCGCATCTACGTCGAGGACGTCCTCCCCCTGGACGACTGCGGCGAGGGCATCCGCGCCTTCCTCGCCAAAACCCCGCCCAACTGGCGCCATTCCTGAATCTCCTGATGCACCTCTTCCATCAGAGAACCGGGGTAACCCTCTTCGCGGCAGCGGGTTAGGTTCGCGCGGGTGCGGAATCAATCCCGCAGTTAGCCGTCGCCGAAGGCGTCGACGTAGGGGTTGCGCTCTTCGGTGGGGGCGTCTTCGGCCGGGGCGTTGGCGGCGGCTGTGATGGCGAGCGCGGTGCCGGCGATCAGGATGACCGCGCCGAGGCGGGCGCCCCAGTCGAGCCACCAGGGCTTGCTCCGGAACCAGGGGAGCTCACCGATCCAGGCGCCCTTCGGCGCGAGAAACAGGAGCAGCGCGGCGGCGAACGGAAGCTCCGCGAAGAGATGGCTGTTCACGATGAGTAGCTTGAGTCCGAGGCCGAAGGGCAGTGCGGCGCCGGCGACCGAGAGCCCGCGCAGGCCCGCCAGCACGAAGAAGGCGCCGCTCGCGGCGGCGAACGCGCCCACGTACTGCGCCGCGCTCAGATTGGCGGCGCGCTCGAACGTCCCGGCCGTCAGCGCGAACGCGACCAGCCAGACCAGCGGCAGCACGGCGCCGGGCCGGCGGTTCGCGAGCGTCTCCGCGCTCACCGCCCAGCCCGCGACGAAGAACGCGCCGACCGATGCGTAGAGCACGCTCGCCTGCGTGCTCATCACGTAATAGAGGCCGATCGACGCCGGCACGAAGAAGAGCAGCCGTCGCGTCCACGGCTGCCCGCCCGGCACCAGCGTCACGAGGCCCGCCAGCAGCACGCCGATCGGTAGCGCCTCTTTCGAGTTGGCCGGCGGCCAACCCGGCGCCTCGCCGCCGTTGTCGATCAGCCAGACGAGCACGAACGCGGCCGCGGCGCCGATGCCCACATCCGCGTAGCGGCGGCCGCCGGCGAGCAGGAGCGCGCCGGCGACCGCTGCGGGCAGGATGCCGAACTGAACGAGGAGTTCGAGCACTACTTCTTGCGCATCGCCTCGATCGAGATGCCAAGCCAGACATCGTCACCGACCGGGCCGATCATCTTCTTCATGCCGAAGTCACTGCGCTTGATGCGCAGCTCGCCCTCGAAGCCGATGCGGACGTTGCCCCAGGGGTCGTCCACTTCGCCGCCGGTCTTGACGACCTTCACCGTCACCGGCTTGGTCACGCCGTGCAGCGTCAGGTCCCCGGCCACGTCCCAGCCGGAGCTCGACTTGGTCCACTTCGTCGACTTGAACTTGATCTCGGGGAACTCCTTCGCGCTGAAGAAGTCCGGGCTGCGCAGATGGTCGTCCCGCTTCTTGTCGTTGGTGTCGACGCTCGCGGTCTTCACCGTCACCTCGACCGCGCTGCCCTCGCCGCCCTCGGCGAAGCTCAACGCGCCGGCCATGTCGTTGAAGCGGCCCCACGTATAGGCGGCGCCGAAGTGCATGATCTTGAACACGACGGCCGAGTGGCCCGCGTCGATCTTGTAGGAGGTCGTCTTGCCCTGCGATTCCGATCGCGGCGCGAGCACGACGGCGGCGGCAATAAGGAACGGCGAGGCGAAAAGGAGTTTGCGATAGTTCATATGGGGGTTCCCTCTGTAGGAAAGGTTCGTGCGGCCTCCGATGCCGGATGCCCGGCGCGGTTTCGCGCCCGGCGGATTTCGGGGTGAAATGCTTACACTGGCCCGCCTATGCGCGCGGTCGTCATCCGGGAGCACGGCTCCTTCGACAAGCTCCTGTTGGAGGACCTGCCCGTCCCCGAGCCCGGTCCCGACGAGGTCCGGGTCAAGGTCAAGGCGGCGGCCCTCAACCACCTCGACACGTGGGTCCGGCGGGGCATTCCCGGTTTCCGGTTCCCGCTTCCGATCACGCCCGGCTGCGACGGCGCGGGTGTCATCGATGCGGTGGGCAGCGCCGCGAAGGGCCTCGAGCCCGGCATGGAGGTCATCCTCTCGCCCGGCATCGGCCATCCGCTCGACCGCGACTACGGCATTCTCGGGGAAACACGCGACGGCACCTGCTGCGAGTTCATCGTCGTTCCGCGCGAGGTCTGCATTCCGAAGCCGGACAACCTCGACTGGCCGACCGCCGCCTGCTTCTCGCTCACCTTCCTCACTTCGTGGGGGATGCTCGTGCAGCGCGCGAAGATCGAGCCGGGGGAGTGGGTGCTGATTCATGCGGCCGGCAGCGGCGTCGGCATCGCGGCCATCGAGATCTGCAAGCTCTACAACTGCCGCGTGATCGCCACCGCCTCGACCGAGGAGAAGCGCAACAAGGCGCTCGCGCAGGGCGCCGAGTACGCGCTCGACTACGAGACCTTCGCGAAGGAGTCGCGGCAGA
This sequence comes from Planctomycetota bacterium, assembly GCA_039182715.1. Taxonomy (GTDB): domain Bacteria; phylum Planctomycetota; class PLA2; order PLA2; family PLA2; genus JBCDBY01. Next base: position 9,258 of record JBCDBY010000115.1, on the reverse strand, counting down.
TCACCGGCAAGCGCGGCGTCGACGTCGTCGTCGACCACGTCGGCCCCGAAACCTGGAACGGCAGCGTCGCCTGCCTCCGCAAGGGCGGCCGGCTGGTCACCTGCGGCGGCACGAGCGGCCACGAAATCACCTTCGACGTGCGCCATCTCTTCTTCAAGAGCCTGTCCTTTTTGGGCAATACCATGGGCACGCTCGAGGACCTGAAGAGAATCGTCGAGCACGTCGGGGCCGGCCGGATGACACCCGTCATCGACAGCCAATTCACGCTGGACCAGATCGGGGAGGCGCATCGTCGTCTCGCCGAACGCGCCGTCTTCGGAAAGGTAGTCGTAACCCCATGAGAGAGGCCCCGTGAGCGACCTGCAAGCCAACCCCGAGTTCCCCACCGAACTCCCGTACCAGCGCGTCTGCGACATGGGCTTCGTCGCGCTCATCGACGTGATGGGCGAGGACGCGTCCATCGTCCAGGCCGCCCGCGTGAGCTACGGCAAGGGCACCAAGACCATGCGCGGCGACAAGGCGCTCATCAGCTACCTGATGCGCCACGCGCACACGACGCCGTTCGAGATGGTCGAGTTCAAGTTCCTCATGCGGCTGCCGCTCTTCATCGCGCGGCAGGTCATCCGCCACCGCACCGCGTCGGTGAACGAGTACAGCGCGCGCTACTCCGAGGTGCCCGACCGCTTCTGGGCGCCCGACCTCGGCGCGATCGCCGAGCAGGACACCGTCAACCGCCAGGGTCGCGCCGACGCGCTCCGCGATCTCGTCGAGGCGCTGCCCGAGCGCGAGGGCCACACCTGCTCGTACCACGCCGGCGCGCCCGCCGTGCTCGTGGCCGACGACGGCACCGCCGCCTGTCGCGCGGCGTTGCTCGACGAAACGACGCGCCTCGCGTTCGCGCCGCACTGGTGCCCGCCGATCGCCAACCAGGAGATGCTGCCGGCGCGCAGCTACGTCTGGTGGGTCGAGCAGCTGCTCGACTTCTTCCCCGAGCGCAAGGCGCGCCTGCAGGAGGTGCAGAGCGCCTTCAAGCAGCAGAACGAGACGAGCTACGCGCTCTACAAGGACATGCTGACCCGCGGCGTCGCCCGCGAAATCGCGCGCTGCGTGCTGCCGCTCTCCATGTACACCGAGTGGTACTGGAAGGTCGACCTGCACAACCTCTTCCACTTCCTCCGGCTGCGCATGGATCCGCACGCGCAGCTCGAGGTGCGCGAGCTCGCGGAGGCGATGGCGTTCTTCGTCCAGCCGAAGGTGCCGCTCGCCTGGGAGGCGTTCGAGCGCGACCGGCGCCAGGCGGTCTTCCTTTCCCGCGAGGAGAAGGAAGTCCTCAGCCCGGTCGACGAGGAGTCTTCGCGTACCATCCTCGCCGCGCTCCACGAGAAGGGCTACCGCGCCCGCCGTCTCAAGGAGACCTCGCGCAAGCTCGGCATCGACGAGCGGCTCGTGGACGACATGTTTCCCCCGAAGGAGAGCTAACGCGTGTCCGGCTACCAGACCATTCTCGTCGACGTGACCGATCGGCTCGCCACGGTCACCTTCAACCGCCCGGAGAAGCGCAACGCGATTGACCAGACGATGATCAACGAGCTGCACGACGCGCTCGACGGTCTCGTCGCGGACGGCGATGCGCAGTGCGCGATCTTCACCGGCGCGGGCGACAAGGCGTTCGTGGGCGGCGCGGACATCGCGCAGCTGCGCGAACGGCGCACGGCGGATGCGCTCAAGACGATCAACGCCGCGCTCTTCAACAAGATCGAGGCGCTTCCGTTCCCGACCATCGCCGCGGTGCGCGGCTACTGCCTCGGCGGTGGCTGCGAGCTCTCGATGTGCTGCGACATGCGCGTGGCGGGCGAGGGCGCGAAGTTCGGGCAGCCCGAGGTCGCGCTCGGCATCATTCCGGCGGCGGGCGGCACGCAGCGGCTCCCGCGCCTCGTCGGCCTCGGCCGCGCCAAGGAGCTGGTGCTCACCGGCCGCATCATCGACGCGAACGAGGGGCATCGCATCGGACTCGTGAACCGCGTCGTCCCGGACGACGAGGTGATGGACGCCGCGCAGGCGCTCGCCGGCGAGATCCTCAAGAACGGCGCGCTCGCCGTCCGCCTCGCCAAGCTCAACCTCAACAACTCCGTGCGCACGGGCCAGGACAGCGGCCTGCTCATGGAGCAGGTCACCCAGGCGGTGCTCTTCGAAAGCGAAGAGAAGGTGGAGCGCATGACCGCGTTCCTGGAGAAGCGGAAGAAGTAACCATGGCTCCCGACCCTCGCAAAGTGCCCCTGGGACTGATCTTCGCGGCGGCCGCCGTGTCGATCCTCGTGATCGTGGTCATTCCCGACAGCATCCTGCCCGAGCAGAAGACGCAGAAGGACCTCGCCGTCGCCGGCATCATCTTCTTCATTCTCCTGGGGATGTTCTTCGGCTGGCGGATCTTCGCGTCGCGCGACTCCGACCGCAACGCCTGATTCGCGGGTACCATCATCGCGTGGAGTTCTCCGCCAAGACGCGCGCGTACTGGGTGCTGGTCCGCAGCAACGGTTTTCCCTTCGGGATCGTGCTGGGACTGTTCCATCGGTCGATTCCGATGGGCCTCCTTGCCGGCCTGGTCGGCGGCATGTTGCTGGCGACCGTGCAGATCGGTTCCCTGAGCCGTGACCGGTTCGCGGACGTGTCGTGGCGCGATCGCATCCGGCGACGGCGACGCGGTTACGTGACGTACGGTCAGTCCATGACCGAGCTCGGTCGATGGTTGCGCACCGAGTTCCTTGAACGCGTCCGCGGCGAGGTCTTGCGAGACGACGGGCTACAAATTGTGGTCCAGGCGCGCAGGCAGTCGGGCTGGGGCCACGCGTGGCGCATTGCGCTGCAGCTCCTCCCGGGGCCCGACGACACGACGCACGTGGTCTACACGATCGAGCGGGCGAGCCGGTGGCCCATCGGCGGCGGTGATTGCGCCGACAGCCTGCACATGGAGCAGGCGCTTACTTCGAAGGCTTCTGCAGCGGCCCGGTGAACACCTTCACCGACGCGTTGTAGTGCGGGTAGAGGCGCTTGTACTCCGCCACCTGCTTCTTCGCCAACTCCTCGTCCGTCGTCCAGTCGCCCAGCGGCTTGGACTGGCTCCAGCTCCAGGCGCGGAACTGGCGCACGCTCTCCCCGGTGGCAGATCCGCTTCCCTGGCAGCCCATCGGGAGGGCGAGAGGGAGAAGGACACCGAGGATCGCGAGCGTGCGCTTCATACGGTCAGCTTAGCCAAGATCGAAGAGCAGCACCTTGCCGCTCGCCTCGATCTCGACGTTCGGCTCGCCGGTCAGGGCGAGTGCGTCGCCGGTCTCCAGCGTTTGGCCGTTGACCGTCGCCTGGCCGGTGGCGACGTGGACGTAGGCCGTCCGCTCCGCCGGCAGCGCGTAGTCCGCCGCGCCCTCGTTCAGCAGGTAGAGGTCGACGTCCTGGTGCACCTTCAGCGACCCGTCACGCGGGTTGTTCGACGCCACCAGCGTGAGTCCGTCCGCCTCGAAACTCTTCTGCTCGTACGACGGCTCGAGGCCCTTGCGCTCCGGGATGACCCAGATCTGCAGGAAGTGCAGGGGATCGCTCTCCGATGCGTTGAACTCGCTGTGCGTGACGCCGGAGCCGGCCGTCATGCGCTGCAGCTCGCCCGCCTTGAGCTCGGTGCGATGGCCCATCGAGTCCTCGTGGGCGATCGTGCCGTCGAGGACGTAGGTGAGAATCTCCATGTCGTGGTGGGGGTGCGTACCGAAGCCCGCGCCCGGCTGCACGCGATCGTCGTTGAGCACGCGCAGGCTGCGGACGCCCATGCGCTCGGGATCGCTCCAGCCGCCGAAGGAGAAGGAGTGCTTGCTGTCGAGCCAACCCAGGTTGGTCGCGCCTCGACCGTTTGCGTTGAACCGCTGTTTCATAGTCCCTCTTCGATGCCGAAACGGCGTCCGAGGTTACGGCCGGGACCAGAGCTGCTTGCCGCCGTTGGGGGTGTACAGCAGCATGTCGTTGCCGCTGATCGAGTAGCGGCCGAGCGTCGTCCACTCCGTCTGTCCGTCCGCGCGGCTGTACAGGTGCCCGTCCGCGGTCTTCCACTCGCCGCGCACCACGTTGCCGGGGTCGCTCATGTCGGTGTTGCCCCGCCCGCCGGGGCGGTTGCGGACGGTGATCACGCTTTCGCCCGCCTGGAAGACGAAGCGCCCGTCGGCCGACAGGGTCGTGCGCACGCGCGTCGTCACGCGATGACCGGTCATCCCGCCGGCGCTCCGATCCTCGTACCAGCTGCCGACGAGGCGCGGGTCGCGCTCGTCCGCCGATGCGGTTGCGGCTTCCTCCGCCGCCTCCCCCCGCGTGAGCGGCAACACGACTTCGCTCGTCCGTCCCGTCAACGGGTCGTGCATGAGCATCGTCCACGCGATGTCACCATCCTCTTCCAGCGTCGCGCGAAACTCGACGTCGCCGACGCGCCCGGTCGCCACGCCGTCTTCGATCCTGCCTTCGATGGTCGACTCCAGGCCGCGCAGGCGCACCTTCCCGTGGACGGTGTCGCCGTCCTCTTCGAGCGTGACGACGACGGGATGGCCCTCCGTCGTGCCGTGAAACGTGCCCTCGAACGAGTCACCGCCGCCGCAGGCGACGAGCAGGAGGAACAGAAGCGACGCGCGCATGCGCCCGAGTATCGCCCGGGCGGCCGCGGCGCGAAGCAAAACTATCGATCGCGCAGCTCCTCCCACTCTTCCACGGACTTCGGCCAGTCCTTGCCGAGCAGCTTGCTGAGCGCGCGGTCGGCGTAGACCTTGCCGCCGGTCTGGCAGGTGGGGCAGTAGTTGGTCTCGTTTTCGCCCTTCACGATGCGCTGCACCGGCGTCCCGCAGTCGGGACACGGCTCGCGGAAGCGCCCGTGCACCGCCATGCCGTCGCGGAATGCGGTGACCTTGTCCGGGAACTTCTCGCCGACCTCCTCGCGCGAGCGCTCCGCCCAGAGCTCCAGCACCGTCCGCGTGCTCGCCAGCAGTCGCTCGATCTCCTCGTCGTCCAGCCGCGACGTCCACGTCAGCGGCGAGAGTCGCGCGTGGTGCAGGATCTCGTCGCTGTACGCGTTGCCGATGCCGCTGAACAGGCGCGGGCTGGTCAGCGACCGCTTGAGCGTGTGGTTCTCGCTGCGCAGCCGGGCGGCGAACTCCTCGAGCGTGCAGTCGAATACCTCCAGCCCGCCGCGGTCGAACGCCGCGAGCCCGGCGCGTCCCTCGACCACGTGCATCGACGCGCGCTTGCGCTGCGCCGCCTCGGTCCAGACGAGCGAGCCCTTCGGAAAGTCGAACGCGGCGAGCCCCGCACGCCCCGGGAGCCCGGCGCCGCGCTTTCGCCAGCGCAGCCGGCCGGCGATCATGAGGTGGATCACGTAGAAGAGCTCGTCGTCGAACTCGACCAGAATGCGCTTGCCGCTGCGCTCCACGCCGACAACGCGGCACCCCTCGGCCGCCGTGACCGGCGGTGAGACGCTGCGCACGAGAAAGACGCTCTTCAGGCGCACCTTTTCCAGCGGCTCGCCGACAAGATAGGCGCGCATGCGTTCCACATAGACGACGACGTCCGGCCATTCGGGCATGCGTGACCCCACTTATAATCCGACGATGTCCCGCGCGGCTCTCGTACTTCTTCTCCTCGTGGCCCTGGCAGCGGCCCAGGAGGGAGAGCAGTCTCGAGAGCAGTCTCGAGAGCTGGCCCGGGAAGCCGTCGAGGCGGAGACCGGCTGGCGGCTCGCCCTCGCACCGGAGCCGCCCTCACGGCGCGTTCCGCTCGCCGACGCCCCGCCGGAAGGGGCCCAGCCGCCGGTCGAGGACGCCGCCCCGCGCTATGCGGAGCTGACCTTCGGACGCCATTCCGTCCGGTTCGCCATGACCTCGGGCCGGCTGTGGGTCGATCGCGATCTCGACGGGCAGTACGAGCCGACGAGCTGGCCCGGCTGGCGGCGCGACGGCGCGACGCACTTCCGCGTGAACATCGCCCTGCCGATCGGCCGCGGCGGTGCGCGGCAGCCGGTACCGTTGCACTTCGTGCTCGACGGCAACGAGCTGCTCGTCGGCCACGGACTGGAGCGCGTCGGCAAGGTCGAGCTGTTGGGGCGCGTGCGCTCGTTCGTGCTCCGGGACGGGAACAACGACCTGCGCTTCAACGACGTCACGCGCGACTTCCTGATCATCGACGCCGACGGCGACCTCGAACTGCAGTTCCACGAGGGGTCCCACGAGCGCGCGCTCGTCCGCGAGGCGTTCCGCATCGGCGAAGCGGCGTTCGAGTGTCGCACGCTGAGCCCGGAGGGACGCTCGCTCGAGTTCGTGCGCGTCGCCCTCCCGCCGTCGCGTCGGGCGCGCACGCTCCCGCGCGATCCGGCGCCGGTGGCCGGCCTCGTTGCCCCCGGTGGCGGGGAGAAGCAGGCGCGCGAGCTGCTCGCGGAGTTCAAGCCGGAGAGTCAGATCGCCGCGCTCGGCGCGACCGGCAGTACGCTCGGGTTCGAGACGCTCTCGGCGATCGCGCGCGATGAGAAGCAGAGCCCGGTGCGCCGGGCGGCGGCGGTGCGCGCGCTCGGCTACACCGCCTACGCGGACCGCGTGGAGTTCTTCCGCCGGCTGGCGCTCGGCGACGCTCCGACGGTCGTGCGGCTCACCGCCCTCGAGTCGATGCAGCGCGCCGGCATCGCGGAGCGCGCCGCCGTCTATGCGCGCATCCTCGCCGACGACCAGGCGGCGATCCCGCTGGTCGGCGCTTCGGCGCGGCTGCTCGCCCCGATCCAGCCGACGACCGTCGCGACCGCGCTGGGCGCGACGAAAGACCCCAAGCGTCGCACGGTGCTCTACGACGCGCTCCGCCGCTTCGCGCCCGGTGACCTGCCGAAGGATGCGGTCGTGGCGGCGGCGCGACAGCGCTTCCCGGCCCTGCGCGCCATGGCGTTGCGCGACCTCTTCCTGCTCGATCATCCCGATGCGCGCACGCTCGCCTTCGACGCCGCGCTGGAGCCGAAGGTCGACAACACCGTGGCGGAGAGTGCGGTGCGCACGCTCGGCCCGTCGGCCGCGCCCGAGTCGATCGCCGTGCTCTTCGATCTGGTCGTGCGCGGCAACGCGGTCGCGGAGCGCCTCGTGCCGCCCCTGCTACGCGCCGAGCGACGCGAACGCGCCGTCCGCGCCGTGGCGGCGCAACTCGAGTCGAAGCACGAGGCGGCCCGCCGCCTCGCGCTGCTGCTGCTGGCGGAGATGCCCGGCAAGGCCGCCTCCGAGGCGCTCGCCGCGCGCATGGGCAAGGAGAAGAACGCGAGCCTCGAGCCGCTTCTGCAGCGCGCGCTGCTTGCGCACGGTCACCCGCGCGTCGTGCGTTTGCTGCAGCGTCCCGTGCGTCGCGCGCCGGACACGATCGAGATGCAGCGCGCCATCAGCCGCCTCATCTCCATGGGGCAGCGCAACCTCGGCGTCCGCCGCGCGCTCACGGAGCTGCTGCGCTGGCGCAACTGGGAAGCGCGCGTGCTCGTGCTGCGCCAGATCACGGTCGGGCCCTACGACGATCTCGCCGTCGCGGCGGCCGGCAACCTGCGCCACCGCTTGTGGCAGGTGCGGTTGAGCGCCGCCGAGGCGCTGGGCCGCCTGCGCGTGCACGAAAGCCTGGCGCCGCTCATCGCCGCGCTCAAGAAGGAGAAGCAGGATCGCGTGCGCACCGCGATCGGCGCCGCGCTCGCTTCGTTGACCGGCAAGCGCCTTGGCGACTCGCTGGAGCTCTGGGAGCGCTGGTACGCGAAGGAGGGCGAGTCGTTCCGCGTGCCCGCCAAGCCGTTCGTCTTCGAGTCGAAGGGCGGTGCCAAGAAGAAGGGCGAGACGAAGACGGTCGCCACCTTCTACGGCATCCCGGTCGATTCCAATCGCGTCGCCTTCGTACTCGACCGCTCCGGCTCGATGGACCGGCAGGACCGCACGGACGGACGCACGCGTCTGGCGCGCGCCAAGATCGAGCTGGTCAAGACGGTCGAGGATCTGCCGTCGCACGCCAAGATGAACGTCATCTTCTTCGGGACCGGCGCGCACGCGTGGCGCACGACGATGGTGCCCGTCAACCGCTCCAACCGGCGCGTGCTCGACGAGTTCCTCTCCGGCATCGACGCCCGCGGCGCCACCGAGCTCTACGACGCGCTCGCGCTGGCGCTGCTCCAGCGCGAAGTCGAGACGATCTTCCTGCTCTCCGACGGCCAGCCGACCGGCCGGCACGCGGCCGCCCACGAGATGCTGCAGGAGATCGCGCGGCTCAACCGCGTGCGGCGCGTGCGCATCCACTGCATCGCGCTCGGCTACGAGTCGTCGCTCCTGCGTCGCCTCGCCGAACAGAACGACGGGGTCTACGAGCGGCGATGAGCGTGAGCGCGCTCCTGATCTGGATCGCCTCCTCGTGGGGGGCGGGCGCGCCCGGTGAGTTCGTCGAGCTGCCGGTCGTCGAAGGCAAGGCGCAGCTCCCGGCGGGGCTGCGGCGGCTGCCGGTGGCGATCGAGGGAGAGAAGATCGTCGTCGACGGGCGCTATGAGGTGAAGGACGGCCGCGTCTCGATTCCGTTGCCGATCCGGAGCGGCGGGCGCACCCGACTCGTTTCGTTCGAGCTGCAGGTGCGGGACGGCAAGCTGCTCGCCCGCCACGCGCTCGAGCGGCACGGCGCCGTCGTGCTGGAGGGGCGTTTGCGCGCGTGGGCGCTCGTCGACGGCAACCAGGACCTGCGCTTCCAGGACGCGCGGTTCGATCGGGTGCGTTTCGACGTCGACGGCGACGGCCGCGCCCAGGGCGCGCACGAGACCTTCGACCTCGACGAGGACTTCGCCTGTGGCGACGGCGTCTACCGCTTCGCGCGCGGCGATGCGACCGGCCGACGCGTCTCCTTCGAGCCGCAGAGCGGCCAGGTCGCGCGCAAGGAGCGCCGGGGCGACCCGTTCCCGGAGGTGGTGCAGCTCGGAATCCGGGGCGATGCGGCGGCGGTCAAGGAGCTGATGGCGCGGCACCAGACGGAGGAGGGCGCACGCATGCTGCGCCTGCTGCGCCGGCCCGACGCGCTGCAGGAGATGACCCGCCGGCTGCGTTCGAAGGACCGTGATTTCCTGCTGCCGGTGCTCGGCGCGATTCCCGATGGGCGCGTGGCGGACGCGCTGCTGCGTCTGCGCCGTCGCCAGCGCGGTACCGTCGCGCGGGCGGCGATCGACCGCGCGCTCCTGGGCCAGACCGATGAGAAGGTCGT
>JBCDBY010000114.1:0-12517 GCA_039182715.1 Planctomycetota bacterium | reverse complement strand
TGGACCTCGGTCGTGCCTTCGTAGATCTCGGTGATGCGCGCATCGCGGAAGTAGCGCTCCACCGGGTAGTCGGTGCAGTAGCCGGCACCGCCGTGCACCTGCACCGCCTCGCGCGCGCACCAGTTGGCGGCCCGCGACGCGAACAGCTTGGCCGCCGCCGCCTCCTTGGCGTGCGGGCGCCCGTGATCCTTCAGCCACGCGGCGTGACGGACCATGTGGCGCGCGGCCTGGATGCGCGTCTCCATCTCCACCAGCTTCCACTGGATCGGCTGGAACTCGCTGATGCGCTTGCCGAACTGCTCGCGCTCGGTGGCGTAGGCGATCGACGCCTCGAGGCACGCCTCCATGATGCCCAGCGCCTGGCTGGCGATGCCGATGCGGCCGCCGTCCAGGATGTTGAGCGCCACCTTGAAGCCGTTGTTGAGCTCCGAGAGCATGTTGCTCGCGGGCACGCGCAGGCCGTCGAGGGTGATCCCCACCGTCGACGAGGAGCGCAGGCCCATCTTGGGCTCCTTCTTGTCCGCGGCGAAGCCGTCCCACGCCGTCTCGATGACGAACGCGGAGACGCCCTTGTTGCCGGCATCGGGATCGGTGCGCGCGAAGACGACCATCACGTCGGCCACGTCGCCGCTCGTGATCCACGCCTTCGTGCCGGTCAGCACGTAGTCGTCGCCGTCCTTCTCCGCCTTGCAGACGAGGCTGCCCGCATCCGAACCGGAGTTGGCCTCGGACAGCGCGTACGCGCCGAGCATCTTGCCGGTCGCCATGTCGGGCAGGTACTTCTTCTTGGTCTCCTCGCTGCCCCACGTGTTGATGCAGTTGCAGGCGAGCGAGTTGTGGACGGAAATCGTCACGCCGACCGACGCGTCCACCTTGTTGATCTCGACGAGCGCTTCGGAGAGCGCGAGGTTGGAAAGCCCCACCCCACCGAATTCCTCCGGGACGAGGATTCCCAGAAGACCGAGATCGCCCGCCTTGGCGACGAGTTCGGTCGGGAACTCCTCCTTCTTGTCCCGTTCGGCGGCGCCGGCGGCACACTCGTCCTGCGCGAAGGATCGCGCGAGTTCGCGTACGGCTTGTACGTCTTCGTTCAGTTCGAAGTCCATAGGTTGGTTACTCGTACGAATAGAAACCGCGGCCCGACTTCCGGCCGAGATGGCCGGCCATCACCTTCTTCCGCAGAAGCGGACAGGGCCTGTACTTGTCGTCGCCCAGGTCCCGGTGCAGGACCTCCATGATCGCGAGGCAGACATCGAGGCCGATGAAGTCCGCCAGCGTGAGCGGGCCCATCGGATGCGCCATGCCGAGCTTCATGACCGTGTCGATCGCCTCCGGCGTCGCCACGCCCTCGTGCAGGCAGCAGATCGCCTCGTTGATCATCGGCATGAGCACGCGGTTCGACACGAAGCCGGGGGAGTCGTTGACCTCCACGGGCTCCTTGCCGAGGCTGCGCGCCATTTCGACGACGCACTCGGTCGTCGCGTCGCTCGTGTCCTCGCCGCGAATGACCTCGACCAGCTTCATCATCGGCACCGGGTTCATGAAGTGCATGCCGATGACCTTCTCGGGTCGCTTCGTGGCCGCGGCGATTTCGGTGATCCAGATCGACGAGGTGTTCGACGCGAGAATCGCGAGGTCGTTGACCTTCTCGTCCAGCTCCTTGAACACGGCGCGCTTCACGTCGAGCCGCTCCGAGACCGCCTCGACGACCAGCTCGGCGCCGGCCAGCTCGTCCATCGACGTGCTGCCCTTGAGGCGGCCGAGGATCGCGTCCTTCTCCTCCGCGCTGATCTTCTCCTTCTTGACGAGACGATCGAGGCTCTTGGAGATGGACGCGCGGGCGCGCGCGAGCGCCCCGTCGTCCAGGTCGATCATGACCACGTCGTGGCCGTGCGTGGCGAAGACCTGGGCGATGCCGTTGCCCATCGTGCCGGTGCCGACGACACCCAGCATCTAGACGCGCTCCACCGAAAGGGCGACCGCGTTGCCGCCGCCGAGGCAGAGCGTCGCAAGACCGGTCTGTACGCCGCGGTCCGCCATCGCGTGGAGCAGCGTGACGAGAATACGGCAGCCGGACGCGCCGATCGGATGGCCGAGGGCGACCGCGCCGCCGTTCACGTTGACCCGCTCCGGGTCGAACTTGAGTTCGCGGGTCACCGCGCACGCCTGCGAGCTGAACGCCTCGTTGAGTTCGATCAGCTCGAAGTCGTCGACGTGGGTGCCGAGCTTCGCGTTGAGCTTCTTGACCGCCTCGACGGGCGCCATCATGACCCACTTGGGCTCGACGCCGCCGGTCGCGTAGCCGGTGATGCGCGCGAGGATGGGGAGACCGAGCGACTTGGCGCGCTCCTCCTCCATGACCATCACCGCCGCGCCGCCGTCCGAGATTTGGCTGGCGTTGCCGGCGGTGACGCTGCCGTCCTTCTTGAACGCGGGGCGCAGCTTGCCGAGGCCGTCGGCGGTGCTGTCGCCGCGCACGCCCTCGTCGGTCGTAAAGGAGATCGGGTCCGCCTTGCGCTGCGGCACCTCGACCGGAACGATCTCCGCGTCGAACTTGCCGGCCGCCTGCGCCGCCGCCGCCTTGGCGTGGCTGTGCGCGGCGTACTCGTCCTGGGCGCTGCGCGAGACGTCGTACTCGTCGGCGACGAGTTCGGCCGTGTTGCCCATGTGGAAGTCCTCGTAGACGTCCCACAGGCCGTCCGCGACCATCGAGTCGGTCAGCTCCCCGTTGCCGAGGCGCAGGCCGGCGCGCGCCTTGCGGATGAGATACGGGGCGTTGGTCATCGACTCCATGCCGCCGGCGACATAGGCGTGTCCGTCGCCCGCCTTGATCGCCTGCGCCGCGAGCGCGACCGACTTGAGACCGGAGCCGCACACCTTGTTGATCGTGAACGCGGCGATCTCGCCGCCGAACCCGGCCTTGAGCGCCGCCTGGCGCGCGGGGTTCTGGCCGACGCCGGCCTGCAGGACGTTGCCCATGATGACTTCGTCCACGGAACCGGTTTCGACGCCCGCGCGCTCCAGCGCGGCCTGGACCGCGATCGCGCCCAACTCGGGGGCGGCGAAGCGGCTGAGCGTGCCCTGGAACCGGCCGATGGCGGTCCGGGCGGCGCTCACGATGACTGCTTTGCCCATTTCCAAATAGTACCGGCGCGGTCTAGCAGAGGTTGCGCGGCGCAAGCGGCCTGCTGTCCCGGATCGGGCAAGAGGGGCCGGCCCCCAGCCCGTCAGGGCAGATTCGAGTGGATCCGCTCCATGTCCTCCTGCGTCAGCCCGAGTCGCTCCATGAGCTTTCGGACGATGACGCCGTCGAGGTAGAGCAGCAGCGCCTGTTCCCAGAGCGAGCCCATCGGCTGCTCGGTCGCCTGTTCCGCCACCTCGATGGGCAAGCGCACGACGAGATCGGCGGGGCCTTCCAGCCGCGTCCCCTCGTCGCCGATGACGGCGATGGCGCGGGCCCCCTCGGCGTGGGCGAGGCTCACGGCGTGCCGCAGGATGGGCGAACGACCGGTGCGCGAGCAGACGACGAGCAGGTCGTCGCGCCGGATGGCGGGCGTCGTCGTGTCGCCGACGATGGTCGCCTCCTGCGAGAGGTGGACGAGACGCATGGCGAACATGCGCGCGACCAGTCCGGAGCGGCCCAGCCCGTGCATGAAGCAGCGGTTGGAGCGAACGATCGACTCGACGAAGTCATCGGTGATCGCGTCGGGCACCGCGTCCAGGATGCGGTGCAGGTCCTTCAGAATGCTCTCCATGCGAGGGGGCGGGATTGTAGCTTTTTTGCATGGCGGAGATTCGGGCCGGAGGGTTCATCGTGTTCCGGCGTCGGGCGGACGAGATCCAGTACCTGACGCTGCGCACGCGCAAGACCGACGAGTGGGGTCCGCCGAAGGGGCACAACGACCCCGGCGAAAGCGACCTCGACGCGGCGTGGCGCGAGACGGAAGAGGAGTCGGGCCTCGCCCGCAAGCAGCTGCGCCGCCACGACTGGTTCGAGCGGCGGCTGAACTACCCGGTCAAGCGCGGTGACAAGACGGTCTGGTACGGACTGGCCGAGCGCCGCGAAGGCAAAGTGCGGCTCTCGAAGGAGCACACCGACTTCCGCTGGCAGAACATCCTCGAGACCTGCGCGCGCATTCCCCACGCGAACCTGCGCCACCTCTACATCGATGCCGCCACCTTCCTCAAGGACCGCCACCTGCGGACCGAGGTCGATACGGAGCGACTGTTTCGTGAGCGCTTCCCGTCGCAGGCGCCGGTCATCGACCACACCGCGATGGTCGTCGACATGGCGTGGTCGATCGGCGAGTCGTGGCCCGGGGTCGACCCCGACTTCGCGGCGCGCTGCGCCTGGGTCCACGACATCGGTCGCTCCGTCGAGCACGGTCCGCGCCACCTCATCGAGGGCTTCCGCATCATGACGGAACTGGGTCACCCGGCGTTCGCGCCGACGTGTATCAGCCACTTCGTGAAAGGGCGGTCGTTCGAGGAGATCGGGGATCGCGAGCTCTGGTCGGCGTGCGACCTGAGCAGCTTCGAGCCGCACGAACGCGTCGTCGCGCTCGCCGACTACATGGCGCTGCGCGAATCGAAGGGCACGCTGGAGCAGCGGCACGCCGACCTCATCGCGCGCTACGGCGCATCCGACCTGCTCGATGGTGGCTATCGCGCCGCCCACGCGCTCAAGGAGGAGTTCGAGCGCGTCAGCGGCCGCGATCTCTACGACGTCGCCGGGGTGCGGGCGTGAGCGGCGTGGTCGCCGAGCCGAACGCGCAACCGAAGAGCGCCGGCGGATCGGCGTGGGCGATCCTTGCCAGCAACGCGATCACCATGGCGTTTGCCTGGTTCCAGCACTGGGACCTGCGCCCGCTGATGGTGATCTACTGGTGCCAGAGCATCATCATCGGAGGCTTCAACTTCGCCCGCATGATCAAGCTGCGGCAGTTCTCGACGGAGGGCCTCAAGTCCAACGGGCAGCCGGTGCCGGAGACGGCGAAGGGGAAGTGGAGCACGGCGATCTTCTTCGCCATCCACTACGGCTTCTTCCACGTCGGCTACCTGGTCTTCCTGCTGATCGAGGTCGGCGGCGGCTCGCCGCGCGACCGCTTCGGGGGGCCGTGGGAGCCGAGCACGATCGACCTGTTCCTGATCGGCGCCGGCATCTTCTCGTTTCTGGTCGGCCACGGCATCTCGTTCCGCAAGAACGTCGAGGCGGACCTCGCCGGCCGCCCCAACCTCGGCACGATGATGTTCCTGCCCTACGCGCGCATCATCCCGATGCACCTGACGATCATCTTCGGCTTCTGGTTCGGCTCGCAGCGCGGAGCGGTCATGCTCTTCATGACCCTCAAGACGGTCGCCGACCTGATCATGCATCACGTCGAGCACCGCGTGATGCAGAAGCAGTCGGCGTCCCGCGCCGGTCGCGGATCGCGCTAGCCTGCATCCTTCATGACCGCGCGGGAGAGACGGAGGGGAACGGCCGCTGAGCCGGCGTGAATCGCGACGCAACGCGTTCTCGCCTTCTCGACGCGCGCTTCTGGGCGAGGACGGATCGTCGAGATCGAGGAATCCCGAGGAAGCCGTGGCGGAAGTCACTGCGACGAGGGATGAGGCGGAGATCGGCGATCCGGACCGGCCAGAACCGCGGGGTCATGAATGATGCAGGCTACCGTTCTTTCCAGGCGCCGACCTTGCGATCGAAGGAGAGCTTGTCCTTCTTCTCGTCCCAGAATTTTCGGAACGCCTCGGCGGCCTTGTCGAGGCGATCCGAGTCGGCACTCGCACCCCACATATTGCCGCCGACGTAGGTCCCGCGCCGCGTGACCTCGTTGAGCACTTCCGCCGCGCTGTGGCGCTCCCACGCGTCGTTGCGCCGGTTCGCGACGTAGGCAATCAGGAGCGGGACGCCCTTGCGGGATCCGAGGCGGACGAGCCCCTGGGCGAGACCCGGCTCGAAACGCCCTCCCGCCTCTGCGGCCAGCCGCTCGAGGACCGGGATCGCGTCGTACGCGCGGATCTCACCGAGAAAGTCGGCGACGGCCGCGGTGCTCCACTCCGACGCGCTGCCGGACCGCTCCAGATACCCGATGAGCGCTCGACGCACCGGCTTCGCATTCGCATACCGCCGCAGCTCCTCGAGCAGTTCGTGGCCGACGATCCCTTCCCCGATCGCCTCCAGGAGGACGTCGCGGCTCTCGTCGCCGGGAATCCGCGCGAAGCACCGCGCGATGTCCGTCTTGCCGTCGAGGAGGATCTTGCGAAGCGCCGGGCGATCCGCCTCGAGAACGAGCGGCTTCAGCGCGTCCGTCGCCGCCGTCATCCACATCGTCGGGAAAGCCTCTTCGTATTCGTCGATCGCACGGATCAGCGACGGCGCGGCGGGACGACCGAGGCGCCGGATCTTGAGGACGTTTGGGTCGTCCGACATGTAGCTGTCGGCCTTCCGGAACTTCTCGAGCAGCTCGTGCACCTGCTTGTCGACCTCGACGTCGATCACGATGGCCGTGGCTTTCAACTCGAGCGCGAGTTGCGCGAGCTTCCCCCGGACCGCCGCGGGCCAACTCTCCGAACGACTCTCCAGTGCCGCCGCCGCGCGCACGGCTCCCATCGCACGCAGGCTCCTCTTCAACTCGACCCACCCCTTGTCGTTGAGCGAGGCGGACTGTTGCACGACGACCGGGATCACGTCGAGTCCAAGCGCGGACAGCGCGCTCCCCGCCGAGCGACGGACGCGTTCATCGGCGGAGTTCAGCCGCTGCATGCAGGTCTTCGACCAGTCGGACACCTCGTCCGCGAAGATCGGAGAGGCCAGCAGGAGAATCGGAAGCAGGCGCATGCGTTCCGATCCTACTTGCCGACGAGCCGGGCCGTGGCGCCGACGCGCCGACGTCGAACTCTTTACCCCCTCCCCCACGCCCCCTACCCTCCACCCGTGCAACCGTTCATCGAAGCCGCCGCCCGTCTGGTCGAGGCCGCCGGAGTTCCGTTCGACGATGCCCTGAAGGCCGTCGGGGTTCCGCGTGAGCGCGATCGCGCCGATCTCGCCATGCCCTGCTTCCCCTTCGCGAAAAAGCTGGGACGCAAGCCGCCGGAGATCGCGGCCGATATCGCCGGCCGTCTCGAGGAAGGCGGACTGCTCGCCTCCGCCGAGGCGGCGGGCCCGTTCGTGAACTTCCGCGTCGACCGCGCGCGCTTCGCGTCGTGGCTTCTCGAGCAGGCGGGCCCCGCCTTCGGCACGAATGCAAGCGGTGCGGGCGAGACCGTGGTCATCGACTACGGCTCCCCCAACATCGCCAAGCCGCTGCTCTTCCACCACCTGCGCTCCGCGGTCATCGGTCAGGCGCTGCACCGCATTCACGCCGCCAACGGCTACGAGGTGGTTGGGCTCAACTACCTCGGCGACGTGGGCACCGCGTTCGGCCGGCTCATGGTCGGCATCGAGGAGTGGGGTGCGCTCGCCGACCTCGACGCGTTCAAGAAGACCTATGTCGACGCCTCGCGGAAGTGCAAGGAGGACGAGGCGTGGATGGAGCGCGCCCGCGACTGGGCCAAGCGGCTGGAAGAGAACGACGCCGAGGCGATCGGCCACTGGGAGCAGGCGCGGGCGATGTCGCTGCAGGCGTTCGCGCGCGTGTACGACCGTTTGGGCGTGGCGCACGAGGTGGTCGACGGCGAGAAGATGTACGTCGACCCGGCGCGCGAGCTGGTCGATGCGCTGCTCGCGGACGGCAAGGCGGAGGAGTCCGAAGGCGGCGTGGTCATCGAGACGGGCGAGAAGATCCCGTTCCTGATCCGCAAGTCGGACGGGACCACGCTCTACTCGACGCGTGACATCGTCGCGGCGCAGGATCGCTGGGAGCGCTACGGGTTCGCGCGCATGCTCTACATCGTCGACGTCGCGCAGCAGCTGCACTTCAAGCAGCTCTTCGCGGCGCTGGCGCGCATCGGGAATGACTGGGCGGATCGCTGCAAGCACGTCGCGTTCGGCCAGGTGCTGGTCGGCGGCAGTCGCGCCAAGACGCGCGAAGGCGAGGCGGTCGAGCTGATCGACGTGCTCGACGAGGGCGAGCGGCGCGCCGCCGCGATCATCGAGGCGAAGAACCCGGAGCTGGCCGGCAAGGAGGAGATCGCGCGGGCGGTCGGCACCGCCGCAGTCATCTTCTGCGACGTCGGCTTCCCGACGACGAAGAACATCAACTTCGACTGGGACGCGATTCTCTCGTTCGACGGGCGCACCGGGCCGTATCTGCAGTACGTGCACGCGTCGGCCTGCTCGATCCTGCGGAAGGGTGGCGACGACCCCGCTGCCGGCGATCCCGCGCTGCTCGAGGACGAAACCGAGTGGGCGCTGCTGCGTCGGCTGGCGGAGTATCCCGACGCGGTCGAACGCGCCTGCCGCGACTGCGAGCCGTCCCACGTCTCCAACGTGCTCTACGAGCTGGCGCGCGATTTCCGCAGCTACCACGCCGCGGGCGGGCGCGACCCGTCGCTGCGCGTGCTGACCGACGACGCCGACCGCAAGCGCGCGCGCCTGCGTCTGGTCGACGCGGTGCGCGCGACGCTGGCGAGCGGGCTGACGCTGCTGGGCATCGAGCCCCTGGAGGTGATGTGAGCCTTTCCGAAGAGGTCCGCGCGATCCTGCGCGACGTCCCCGACTTTCCGCAGCCGGGCATTCTGTTTCGCGACATCTCTCCGCTCCTGGCGAACGGACCCTTGTTCGAGCGAGTGACCGACTGGATGGTCGAGCGGTTCCGTCCGGCGCGGCCGACGCACGTCGTCGGCATCGAGAGCCGCGGTTTCCTCTTCGGCGCGCCGGTCGCGCACCGGTTGGGGGCCGGCTTCGTGCCGGCGCGCAAGCCGGGCAAGCTGCCGTGGAAGACGGTCGGCGTCGAGTACGAACTCGAGTACGGCACCGATGCGCTCGAAGTACACCAGGACGCGTTCGGGCCGAACGACACCGTGCTGATCGTCGACGACCTGCTGGCGACCGGCGGCACCGCGCGCGCGGCGTGCGAACTCACGCAAAAACTCGGTGCGGAACTCGCGGGCGTCTGCGTAGCGATCGAGCTGGCGGCGCTCGGCGGCCGCGCGCGCCTCGACCCGTACGACGTGACGTCACTCGTCGTCTACGAGTAGGGCGGCTAGTAACTCTTGGGCCAGAAAAGCACCGACGCGGCCGTGGCGCCGATGACGGCGACGATGATCGGCCAGATGCCGGCGCCCGGCACCGCCAGGGCGAAGAGCAGCAGGCAGGCGGCGCCGCCGATGGCGTAGCTCTGCACCGGGAAGGGGGCGACGCCGGTGCGACGCGCGATCAGTAGCGCGACGCCGACGAGCAGCATCGTCTCGGAGACGACGACCGCCCAGGCGGCGGCCAGAGGACCCAGCTTGGGCACGAATGCGGCGAGTGCCGCGACGTGGAAGAAGGAGACGAGCACCCAGAGCGAGCGCACGGAACGCGGCGACAGCAGGTTGAGCCCGAACGAACGCAGCGCGATCGGAAGGCAGGCGACGCCCATCACCTTCACGACGGGGTTGGGCACCAGAACGGCGAGGAGCATGCCGACGCCCAGTCCGACGCCCGCGTAGCGCAACGCGAACTGCCGGTAGCTCGACCGGAACCGCCAAGGCACGCTGCCCGCCATCGGTGCGACCGAGTTGCGGACCGAGCGTGTGGCGGTGCGCCCCGCGAGATCGGCCACGAGTAGGAGCGCGGATGCCGGAGCGAATCGTCCGGCCGCCTCGGCGCCCTGCGTCATCGCGAGCGCGAGCAGCCCCGCCGCGAGGTGCATGCGCAGGCAGAACTCTCCGAGGTGACCGCGGATCGCGCTGCTGGCCAGGGCCCAGACCGCGGCACCCGAGGCCGCCAGCCCGAGGTCCCGCGGCGAAAGCACGAGGATCGCCACGAGGCAGAGCACACCGGCGGCCGCCGCCGGAATGGCCCGCGCCCACAGGGCGCCCGAACGGACGCGAAGCGGATCCGGCCGCGGGTCGATCCGAACGTGGAGAAGCTCGTCAACCAATTCGGGCATCTCGGAGGCCGTATCGGCGTTCGAGGGGTCTCAGCTTGAGGCGGCCCGGCGGGGGGCCAGGGGCCGGGGACCAGCGCCAGGAGCCGCGGGCTAGGCCCAGACGTGGTTCGCGATGCGGGCGGGGACGTCGGATTCGCCGTAGAGGGCGGGGCGTGCGGGCGGCGGGGTGTGGGCGAGGGCTTCGCGGATGCGCACCGGGTCGGTGCCGGCGAGGACGTTCCAGCCGGCGTCGACGGTTTCGCCCCACTCGGTGGCGTCGCGCAGGGTGATGCAGGGGACGCCCAGGAGATAGGCCTCCTTCTGGAGACCGCCGGAGTCGGTGAGGACGCGCGTGGCGCCCGCGACGAGCGAAAGGAACGCGAGATAGGGCATCGGCGGCACGACGACGATCGGCGCGGGGAAGTCGCGCCGCTGGACGCGCGGGTGCTTCGGGAACACCACGCGCATGCCGATGCCGGCGAGCCCCTGCACGATCGACTCCAGCGCGGCGGGGTCGTCCGCGGTCCCCGCGCGGTGCACGGTGAGCACGGCGTAGGGGTCCCCCCCGCTCGGCGCCTGCGCCCGGATGGTCTCGGCGCGCGCCTGCAGCGCGGCGGCCATGAGGTCCCCCACCACGTGCACGCCGGTTCGGCCGGCGAGGTTGTCCGCATGGGCAGCGGTCGAGCAGAGCAGCCGATCGCTCAGCTCGTCCACGCGCACGCGGTTGATCTCCTCCGGCAGGTCCGGCTCGCCCGACCGCGCGCCCGCCTCGACGTGCGTCAGCGGCAAGCCGAGAGCGTGGGCGGCCTCCGCGCCGGCAACCGTCGAGTCCGTATCCCCCAGGACGACGACGCGCTCGATCGCGTGCTCCGCGAATGCCGCGCGCAGCCCTTCGACCATGCCCGTCCGCCGCGCGTCCCGATCGCCGTCCGCCGTCAGTCGCACGTCCGGCGCCGGCAGGCCGAGGCTCGCAAACTGGTCCGCGTCGAGCTCCGCATCGGTGTGCTGTCCGGTGTGGACGAGCAGCGTCGGACCGCGATCCCGCAGCGCCGGGAGCAGCGCCGCCGCCTTCACGAACTGCGGGCGCGCACCGACGACGAGCGCAACCGTCATGCGCGGATCGTGCGCGGGACCGGCGTGAAGTACTTCGAGGTCTGCGCCAGCGGCGGCGAGTAGACGTGCAGCGTCACAAGGTCGCGGTCGGTGTCGTTGGCGATCTGGTGCACGTCGCCACCCGACGCGATCGTGATATCGCCGGTCTTCCAACGCCGCGCGAGGTTCTGCTTCGGCTCGCCGTCCGCCCCCAGCTCGAAGAGCCGCTCCTCGAACTCGCCGTCGATGACGAGGTAGAGACAGAGGCTCTCGCCGTGATCGTGCACCGCGCTCGCCTGACCCGGCCGCCAACAGATCACGACCAGCTCGAAGTGCTCGTTCTCGAACACGGTGTTGCGCGCATACCGCTCCTCGTTCCACTGGACGTGGGAGCCCAGATCGAGACTGGCGAGGTCGACGCTCTCGGCCGCCGCCCGCATCTCGTCCGCGGAGAACGGCCGCTCGACGCCGCCGGGCCCCTTCAGCATGTGTTCGCGCAGCTGCTGCACCATCCGTCCATCGTGCGTCAGAAATCGCGCGGATTCAATAGAATCGCGCCATGCGCCTCTTCATCAGCGTCGATATGGAAGGAATTACGGGGGTTTGCCACCGCGACCACCTGCTCGCGGGCGGCACCGACTACGAACGCGCGCGCGGCTGGCTCGTGCACGACGTGAACGCGGTGATCGAAGGTGCGCTGTCCGCCGGCGCATCGGAGATCGTCGTCGCCGACGGCCACGCCACGATGCGCAACATTCCGCTGGAGATGCTCCACGAGAAGGCGCAGTACCTGACCGGCCCGGCGCAGTTCCGCAACCGACCGCTGAGCCAGCTCGCGGAGCTCGACGAGAACCGATTCGACGCGGCCATGCTTGTCGGCTACCACGTGCGCGCCGGGACGCCGAACGGCCTGCTCGCGCACACCTGGGCGGGCGCGCTGGTGCACGAGATCCGCATCAACGGCAAGCCCGCCGGCGAGGCGCGCATCAACGCCGCGATCTTCGGCGAGTTCGGCATCCCGGTGGTGCTGGCCACCGGCGCCGACGACTTCGTGCGCGAAGTGCGGGAAGATCTCGGAGACGATCTCGTGGCGGTCGCCGTGAAGAAGGTGATCGGTCCGACCGCAGTGCTGACCCAGTCCCTTGGCGACGCGGCCTGGGCGCTTCGCGACGGCGCGGAACGAGCGCTGCGTCAGACCCGTGAACCCTACGCGGTGGCGCGACCGGTCCGTTTCGAGATCGACTTCCACCGCCGCGAGATGTGCGAACAGGCGGCCGAGATGGGCGGCGAACGCACGGGCGACCGCACGCTGGAGTTCAAGGCCGACAAGGTCACGGGTGCCGTGCAGGCGACCTGGCGGGCGCTGACGCACGCGTTCCGTTCGGAGGGGGATTTTCTTGCGTAGCGGCCGG
>JBCDBY010000113.1:0-12531 GCA_039182715.1 Planctomycetota bacterium | reverse complement strand
GCGAGTTACACCCGCATGGTGCGCTGATCGCGCAACCCTACGAATCGAAGGCCACCCCCGCGGGGGTGGCCTTCGATTCGTAGGGTTGCGCGATCAGCGCACCATGCGGGTGTAACTCGCGTCCAGAGCGCGCTTTAGACGCTCGTGGCACTCCTCGAGATGCGCCTTGGTGTAGGTGTCGAGGCCGGCGCTCAGGGTCGCCTTGCCCATCTCGTCGCGCAGTTTCTTCACGTAGTGACGCACCAGCGTCTGGATCTGCGCGGGGTAGTAGCCCTCGCCCGTGAGCAGGATCGAGTTGAGGTGGCCGACGTACTCGCGCTGCAGATTGCGCCTTACGTCGCTGATCGACGGCTTCTGGTTGGTGCCCGCGGGCAACGTCGAGAGATCGCCGAAGATCGCCTTGTCGAGCGCGTCGAAGATGTCCGGCGCGGTCAGTGCCTCGGTGTTCGCCGGGACCTTGTGGCGCGCGTCGAGCACGCGCTGCAGGCGGTCCGGCGAGGTGAGCGTGAAGACCAGCGGGAACTGCACGCCCAGCACCGCGTCGAGGTAGGGGTAGCCGTAGCCCTCGAAGAGGATTGCGAGGAAGTCCTCGCCCCACAGGTCCGGCGCTGCCTTCTGCAGCAGCTCCGGGTCGAAGCGGTAGTAGTCCTCGGTCAGCAGTCGCTCGCAGATGAACGCAAGCGCCTCCTTCTGCCGGGCCGTCTCGACCGGCACCAGCGGCGGCCGCGCGTTCGGGTCGCCCTTGTAGTCGCGGTGCATGTACTCGCCGCCGACGAAGTTGGCCGCAATGCGGCCCGCCGAGCGCGCTTCATACAGCTGCATGTTGATCGCGCGACGCAGGCGGTTGTAGCCCTCGCCCTTGTCGACCGCGCGCTCCGCCAGGTTCTTGCGCACCTGCAGCATGAGCTCCAGACGCTCCTTGGCGAACGCCAGCGGATCGCTGCCCATGTCCCAGCGGTTGATGAGCGGATCGTCCGCGTACGTATCCTCGTCGGTGCCGTAGGAGAGCCCCTTCTCCGCGACGCGGGCGGTGATCTTCTCCAGCTCCTTGTTGTCCGTCGTGTACCCGTAGGCGATCGCCCAGTAGTCGTAGGGGCCGATCGTGCGCATCGCGTAGTTGCCCTGCGGCTTGCCGTCCGGCGCGACCATGATCGGGTTGTAGTCCATGACCGAGCCGGCGATGTCGGCCGGCGGGTTCTCGGCGTGGATCTCCTCGAGCGAACGGTAGGACGACGCCTTGAAGTTGTGGCGCAGGCCGAGCGTATGGCCGACCTCGTGCATCACCGTGTCCTTCACGAACTGACCGATGACATCCTCGGAGAGCGGGCCCTTCGGGTTCTTCGGGTCGGCCATCAGAAGGCCACAGCAGGCGATCTGGTGACGAATGCCGGCGCCGTGGCTGCAGTAGACGCGGCGCGCGTGCGGTCGCAGGTTCTGGCGTCCCGTGTCGTCCGGGAGCGCATCGAGGAACTCGTCCGGCCCGAGGCGCATGCCGAGGCGCTTGAAGAGCGGGTGCTTCTTGAGGAACTCCTGGCCCTTCGCGCCCGCCATCGCCCGGGGGAACTCCTTGATGGTCATGCGGTACTCCATCAGCGTGTAGCGGATGTAGCTGTCATCGAAAATGATGTCCGCATCGAGGATCTGACCCGTCTCCGGATGCACCCGGCTGGGGCCCATCGCGAAGGGCGAATCGGAGTAGATCCATCGGAAGAAGTTGTGGCGCACGTCCTCCGGCGCGAGATCGGCGAAGCGCGTCTCCGTCTGCTCGCGAACGAGAATCGCCTGATCGAAGCCGAGCTTCTCGAACGCCTTGTTCCACTCCAGGATGCCCTCGCGCACGTAGCGGCGGTAGGCCACCGGCACCGTCTTCTCGATGTAGAAGATGATCGGCTCCTTGGGCGGCGAGAGCTTGAGCTTCGGATCCTCCTTCTCCAGGTGCCAACGGTTGATGTAGCGCAGGTTGCGCCGATCGTCCTTGTTGTTGCGGCTGAAGTCCTTGAGCACCGTCGTGAAGTAGCCGATGCGCGCGTCCGCCTTGCGCGGGCGGTAGCCGGTCTTCGGCAGCGCGGAGACGGAGTAGTGCAGGCGAATGAGCTTGCCGCTGCGGTCCGGCATCTCGACGCTCAGCTCGGTGTTCTTGGAGAAGCTGCCGGGCGAGCTGAACTTGGCCAGCGATGTGTCGCGGGAGCGACCCGTCGAGCCGAAGAACATCGCGGCGCCCGACGCGAAGAAGCGCTTGCCGTCGATGATGTAGCCGCCCTTCGGGCCGCGCGCGCGAATCGGATAGGTCGTCAGCACGCGGTCGGTGTACGTACGCTTGATTGCGGCGGCGAGCTGCTTGTCGCCCTTCGCGATGTAGCCGGCGTTGCGCTCGAGCAGCACCAGCTTGTTGCCGTGCTTCTGGAAGACGAGGTACCAGTCGTTCCACTGCCAACCGGCCTGGGTGGTGCCGCCCGCGATGCTCGTGGCGAGCAGGAAGGGGCGGCCGACGTTGCGCACCTCGACCCAGAACTTGGCCGGCGGCTTCTGCTTGTCGACGTAGAGGTTCCAGAATCCGTCCGTCGCGGTCAGTCGCACCATGTCCTTGCCGGCCTTGGTCCACGAGGGGATCGAGGGCGGCTTGGGGGCGTCCTGAGCGAGGACGGTGGTCGACACGCAGAGCGTCGCCATCAGGGTCCAAAAGCGTTTCGGCATTTCCTCTCCTTGATCGGTTGGCGGCGCTCCCCGGCGCAGCCAGTCCGACAGGGTACCGTGCAATCGTGATCACCGGCTTCGTGGATGACCCCCTGTTCGACCGGCACCGCACCGGGTCGGGACACCCCGAGCGCCCGGAGCGGCTGGAAGCGGTCCGGCGGGCGGCGGAAGGGCTGGCACTGCACCGGCTGGTGCCACGCGACGCCACCCGGGAGGAGATCGAGGCGTGCCACGACCCGGTCTACCTCGCCTTCGTCCAGCGCATGATCGAGAAGGGAGTCCCGGCGCTCGATGCGGACACGAAGATCTGCGCCGAAAGCTGGCCGGCGGCGGTGCGGGCGGCCGGCGCGGCGCTGGCGCTGGGCGAAGCGTGGCTGGCGGGCACCGTCGAGACCGGCTTCGCCTGCGTGCGGCCGCCGGGCCACCACGCCGAGCGCAAACAGGCGATGGGGTTCTGCCTGCTCGGCAACGTCGCGATCCTCGCCGCGTTCCTGCGCCGCAAGGGCAAGCGGGTGGCGATCGTCGACTGGGACGTGCACCACGGCAACGGAACGCAGGACATCTTCGGGAGCGAGCCGGAGGTCGGCTTCTGCAGCCTGCACCAGTCGCCGCTGTGGCCCGGCACCGGCGACGCCGACGAGACCGGTGCGGGCAACATCCGCAACATCCCGATGCCGCCCGGCAGCGGCGACGCGGAATACTGCGCCGCGTTCGACGAGCAGGTGCTCCCGTGGCTGGAGGAGCGCAGCCCCGACGTCGTGCTGGTCTCGGCCGGATTCGACGCGCACGCGAACGATCCGCTCGCGGGCCAGCAGGTGACCGCCGCCGGATTCGCCAACTTCACCGAGCGCCTCGCGCGCTGGCCGCTGCTGTGTGTGCTCGAAGGCGGCTACGACCTCGACGCGCTCGAGGAGAGCGTGCGCGCCGTGCTCACGGTGCTGGTCGATAGTCCCGCGCCACGCGCGTGAAGAAGTGCCCCACCGCGCGGCCGTCGCGTTCGATGACGTGGCGCTCGATCGGGCCGAGCGCGCCGACGCGGCCGCGGAATCGATCGGGATCGAGCGCCTTCTCCTCGAAGCCGACGATGAACAGCGTGCGCCCCGCGTACTGCTCCGGCGGCGACCAGAACTCGTACATGAGCCCGATCTCGCCGAACAGGTATTGCCCGACGGCGGGCTCGCCGGTGTAGAAGCGCAGCTCGGACTGCGTGAAGTAGCGCGACATCGCGACGATCACCGTGTCGTCCGGCCGCAGCTCCTGCACCTGCGCCGAGAACTCGCGCCACCCGACCGGCAGACGCAGCTTGTCGGGGTAGTAGCCGCCCGGGTAGCCGACGCCGAGGAAGTGCAGCAGGCCGGAGAGAATGCCCAGCACGACCGTCACGGTCGCGGCCCAGCGTCGGGCGAAGGTCGCATTGCGGAAGACGGCGACGGCGAGCAGCGGCAGCGCCGCGAGGAAGATCGGGCCGAGCCAGTGCGGCTTGGTGAGCCGCGCCAGGCTGAAGAGCAGGATGAGGCCCAGCGGCACGAAGACGAAAGCCGCCAGGAACCCGCTGCGCCGCCGCTCCAGGAACAGCGAACGCACGCCGATCGGCGTCAGGAAGGCGACGCAGGCGAGCAGCTGGATGTGGAACGAGAACTCCACCTTGCCCTGCGCGCGGCTCACGCTCTGGAAGAGGAACGAGGCCCACTCGTTTTGCGCGTTCCAAAGGATGACCGGCGAAAAGATGGCGAGCGTGAGGAGCCCGGCGCCCCACGGCTGCGGCCGCGTCCACCAGCGCCGGTCGCGCAGCATGAGCACGAGCAGCGCCGGCAGGATGAACGCGATCGAATACTTCGCCAGCAGGCCGAAGCCGATCGCGGCGCCGGCGCACCACCAGGCGTTTGCGTCGTCCCGGACGAAGATGCGGTGCAGGTAGTAGAGCGCCGCCGCCCAGCAAGCCGTCAGCGGCGCATCAGGCGTCATGATGAACCCGGCGCCGAGGAAGAAGGGCAGGCTCGCCACGAGGATGATCGCGACGATGCCGGCGGACTTGTCGAACAGGTCGCGCGCGAGGCGGTAGAGAAAGTATGCGGTGACGCCCCAGCAGAGCAGCGTCGGCAGTCGCACCGCGAACTCGCTGTCGCCGAACAGTGCCGTCGAGCCGGCGATGAGCCAGGCGACGAGCGGCGGGTGGTCGAGATAGCCGATGTCGAGGTTCTGCGCGTAGTTCCAGTAGTACGCCTCCTCCGGCATGAGGTCGATCGCGCCCATGTAGAAGAGGCGCAGCAGCAGCGTGAACGCAACGACCGGAACGACGGCGAAGCGCCAGCGCAGGCGCCAGTGGTCGGGCGGGCGCGGCTGCGGGAAGACGTAGGCGGCGTGCAGCAGCAGCACCAGCACCGCACCAAAGAGCGCCACGATCCAGAAGGGCGCCCCGAGCGCGAGCAGCCCGCCGCGCAGATGGACGACGAGCAGGTAACCGGGCAGTGCGCGGCTCAATCGGCGCGGCTCGCTCAGCCCGTCGTCGGCGGCGGAGCGGCGCGCGGCGGCATACATGAGCAGGGCCGCGACGAGGCCGGCGACGAGGTTGGCGACGTCGCGCGGCTGCAGCGTGGCGAGCAGCGCCGCATCGACGACCGCGAAGAGCGCCGGCCAGAGGACGGGGCGGCGCAGGCCCGCGAGCGTCGCCAGCCGCTCGAGGTAGTCGAAGATCGCCTTGCGGCCGAGCTTCGACTCGCCGTACGCGCGGTCGTGGAACTGGATGGGCACCTCCGCGGTGCGCAGGCGGCCGTCGTCCTGCGTGAGCACCTCGAAGCCGATCTTGAAGCCGGTCGCGCCGGTGTCGACGGCCAGCAGGCGCGCGCGCGTGGTGGCGAAGTAGCCCGACATCGGATCGCGCACGTCGGTCATCGGCCAGGCGAGCCACGAGGCGACGGCGGATGTGAACCGACGATGCCACGGCCAGCCGGGCGAACCGCCGCCCGGCACCTTGCGGCTGCCGACGACCATGTCCTTCTCGCCGGCGAGCACCGGCGCGACCATCTGCGGCAGCACCTCGGGCGGATGGCTCAGGTCGGCGTCGATGACGACGCAGCACTCGTGCTGCGCCTCGCGCGCGCCCTGGATGACCGCGCCGGCAAGGCCGCCCTTCTCGGTCTGCGGCACGAGCCGCGCGTCGGCGCGCGCGCGCACCTTCTCCTGCGTGCCGTCGGTCGATTCGTAGTCGACGACGAGCACCTCGTAGGGAAAGTCCGCGGCCGCCGCGATGCGGTCGAGAAGCGCGTCGATGTTCTCCGCCTCGTTGACCGTCGGGACGATGATCGAGACCGCGTTCACTTCTGAATGCGTCGCTGCACGCGGCGCGTCGCCTGCTCCTTGCGGCGCTCGCGCTCGAGCCAGCGCAGCTTCTCGCGCGGCTCCGGCGCCGCGGGCCCGTACTGCTTGGGCCACGGGATGTCGTAGACCTGCTGCTGCGCGGCGGCGTGCCGCGTGAAGTAGGGGTTGAACAGGTGCGGGCGCGCCATGACGACGAGGTCCGCCTCACCCGAGGCGAGGATGGCGTTGATCTCGCCATGGTTGCTGATGCCGCCGACCGTCATCGTCGGCACGCCGGTGCCGAGACGGATGCGTTCGGAGAACGGCACCTGGTAGCAGCGGTCGTAGTCGGGCTCTTCCGCCCGGTCGGTATGACCGGACGAGACGTCGATGATGTCGACGCCGCGCTCCTGCAGCGCGCGCACGAACGTCATCGTGTCCTCGATCGTCTGGCCCTCGGCGTGCCAGTCGATGGCGGAGACGCGCACCGACATCGGCTTGTGCTGCGGCCACGCGGCGCGCACCGCCTCGAAAACCTCGAGCGGATAGCGCATGCGGGCCTCGATGGCGCCGCCGTACTCGTCGTCGCGGTGATTGGTCATCGGGGAGAGGAATCCGGCCAGCAGATAGCCGTGCGCGCAGTGCAGCTCGAGCAGATCAAAGCCCGCCTCGTCCGCCATCCCCGCGGCGCGCGCGAAATCGTCGCGCACGCGGTCCATGTCGGCGCGGTCCATCGCCTTCGGCACCTGGCTGTGCGGCATGTAAGGCAGCGGCGATGCGGCCAGGATCGGCCAGGCGCCCTCGTCGAGCGGCTGGTCGATGCCGTCCCACATGAGCTTGGTGGCGCCCTTGCGGCCCGCGTGGCCGAGCTGCAGGCCGATCTTCGCCTGCGAGTTGGCGTGCACGAAGTCGACGACGCGCTTCCAGGCGTCGACGTGCTCCGGCTTGTACATGCCGGCGCAGCCGTGCGTGATGCGCGCGTCGGCCGAAACATCCGTCATCTCCGCGATGACCAGCCCGGCGCCGCCGATGGCGCGGCTGCCCAGGTGCACGAGGTGGAAGTCGTTCACGGTGCCGTCGTCGGCCGAGTACATGCACATCGGCGAGACGACGACGCGGTTGACCAGCTCCAGGTCGCGCAGCTTGTACGGCGTGAACATCGGCGGCGGCGCGTTCTCTTCGCCGGCGAACCAGTCGTTGACGCCCTCGATCCACGCCTCGTCGCGCTGCCAGAGCTTGTCGTGGCCGAGCCGCTTGTTGCGCGTCATCAGGCTGTAGGCGAGCTGGCGCGGCGGCAGGTCCTTGCGCACCTTCATCGTCTCGAACCAGGCGAGCGACTCGGCCGCCATGCGCTGCAGCTTCTCCGTGTACCACTTGCGCTCCTCCTCGTAGTCGGCGAGCGCGTCGGGCAGGGCGTCGTGCTCGTTGACGGCGCGGGCGAGGCAGATGGCGTCCTCGAGCGCGAGCTTGGTGCCGCTGCCGATGGAGTAGTGGGCGGTGTGCACGGCGTCGCCGAGCAGCACGACGTTGTCCTTGTACCAGTGGTCGTTGTGGACGGTGCGGAAGGTGATCCACTCCGACTTGTTGGTGCGCAGCGAGTGGCCCTGCAGCTCGTCGGCGTAGAGCTCCTCGAGGTACTTCACCGTGTAGTCGATGTCGGGGTTGTCGAGACCCGCGGCCTTCCACGACGCCTCGTCGCACTCCGCGATGAAGGTGCTCATCTCGTCGTTGAACTGGTAGGCGTGGATCTGGAAGAAGCCGTGCTCGTTGTTCTTGAGCCAGAAGGTGAACGCGTCGAACGGGCAGGTGGTGCCGAGCCAGATGAACTTCGCGTTCTCCTTCTTGATCTCGGTCCCGAAATCGGCCGCGTGCGCGGTGCGGATGCGGCTGTTGATGCCGTCGGACGCGAGCACGAGATCGCAGTCGGCGAACTGGTCGAGCGACTCCACCTCGGTGTTGAAGTGGCAGCGCACGCCGAGCTCCTGCGCGCGCGCGGTGAGCAGCAGGAGCAGCTGCTTGCGCTCGATGCCGCAAAAGCCGTGGCCGCCGCTCAGGATGCGCTCGCCCTCGTACTCGACCGCGACCTCTTCCCAGGTCGCGAACGACTCGGTGATGGCGCGGTAGGAGACGTCGTCCGCCTCCTCCAGGTTGCCCAGCGTCGCGTCGGAAAAGACCACGCCCCACCCGAAGGTGTCGTCCGCCGCGTTGCGCTCG
This sequence comes from Planctomycetota bacterium, assembly GCA_039182715.1. GTDB lineage: Bacteria > Planctomycetota > PLA2 > PLA2 > PLA2 > JBCDBY01. The sequence continues at coordinate 4,326 of JBCDBY010000113.1, read as the reverse complement.
TAGATGTCGATCTCGTGGCTCGGGTCGGCCTTCTTCATCAGGATGGAGAAGTACAAACCGCCCGGCCCGCCGCCGATGATGCCGATTTTCACGGGGCCGATTCTAGGCTTCGGGCGGCGCGACTTCGAATCCGGAGTGCGGGTTCATCGGACGATGACCCCCAGCCGACGCGCTTCGGCACGGAATGCGGCACACTCCGTCTCGGTTTCGAAGCCGATGGAGATCTCCTCGCCGTCGAGCAGCCGGTCGACGAGCAGCTTGGAGCCGCGGAGACCTCGGTCGGTTCGGGACTGGATCAGTTTGGTCAATGAGACCTTCTTCAGCCCCACTTCCCAACCTGACATTTGAACCATGGGCTTGTTCACCGACTCGCTCTCTCGATGGCGGCGCTTTTCAGTTGCCGACGCGCTCGCGCATCCATAGCACCAAGGCATCTTTCGCCACGCGGCCGGACGCGACATCGAGCGTGATCGCCTCGAGCTCGTCCGGCTCGGGGAGGACGGCGCCATTCGCGTCCAGAAACACGAGCGCCGCGAGCGCTGCGGCCCGCTTGTTTCCGTCGAAGAACGGGTGGTTCATTGCGATGTGGTAGAGGTACGCCGCCGCCTTTGCGCCCAGCCCGGGATGGAGATCGACGCCGAACATCTCTTGGCGCGGGGTCGCCACCGCAGACTCCAGCAGTCCGAGGTCCCGCACGCCAACGATACCGCCCTCATGCTCCAGCGTGTCTCCGTGGAGGATCAGTACATCGGCCGTGCTCAGGTATCGCACGTCGCTACTCGGCAAGGCGCTTCAGCATCTCCGCGTACTTGGGACGAAGCTTCGCCATGGCCGCGCGCGTCTCGTCTTCTCCAAGGCCGACCTCGACGGGGCTGATCACAATTGAGGTGCCGCTGACCGTGATCTGGAGCGGAGTCTGGTCGTCGATGCCCAGCGCCTCCATGAGCGCCTTGTCGATGACGAGCGCGTGGCTGTTGCCGTGCTTCTGGAGCGTTTTGATCATCGTAAGGACAATGTTACAACGGCACGAGGCCGCGTCAACCCGCTCGACCGGCTCCCGCATCGAAACCCTCAAGCAGGGCGATGGCACCTTGGCCCGGGACTTGGAAGTCCCTTCAACCTCGGCACGCCCGATCCAGCAAGACCGCGCCGGACATCGACATCAAGTACCGTTGCGGCTCGTGCGCCTTATCACGATTCTCGCTCTCTTCGCTATCGCGGCGCCCTCCGAGGCGGCCCCGCGCGACCTGTCCAAGCTGCTCGAGCCGATCCGCAAGCAGCACGAGGTGCCCGCGCTGGGCGGGGCGATCGTGAAGGGCGGGAAGCTCGAGGCGATCGGCGCCGTCGGGGTGCGCAAGCTCGGCTCGGACAAGGCCGTCACGGTCGACGACCTTTGGCACCTCGGCTCCTGCACGAAGGCGATGACCGCCACGCTGCTGGCGCGCGCGGTCGAGCGCGGCGACTTCGCGTGGGAGACGACGCTGCCCAAGGCGCTTCCCGCCTTCAAGGGGATGGATCCGGGTTACCGCGATGTCACGCTCGACGATCTCGTGCGCAACCGGGGCGGCGCGCCGGCGGATCTGTCGGCCGACGGGCTGTGGATGCGACTGTGGCAACGCAAGGGCACCCCGACCCAGCAACGGCGCGCGCTGGCGAACGGCGTGCTGACGAAGGCGCCACTCTTCCCCCGCGGCGAGAAGTACCTCTACTCCAACGCCGGCTTCGCGATCGCCGGCTATGCGCTGGAGGTCAAGGCGAAGAAGCCGTGGGAAACGCTCATGCGCAAGGAGCTCTTCGAGCCGCTCGGCATGAAGAGCGCCGGCTTCGGCGCGCCGGGCAAGGGCATGGACCAGCCGTGGGGACACGCGGCGCAGGGAGCCCGCGTCGTGCCGGTCGCGCCGGGTCCGCAGGCCGACAACCCGCCCGCGATCGGTCCGGCGGGCACCGTGCACGCGACGCTCGCCGACTGGTCGAAGTTCGTGGCGCTCCACCTGCAGGCGGCGCAGGACGGTAAGGAGGACCTGCTATTGAAGCGTGCAACGCTGAGGCGCCTGCACACTCCGCGCAAGGGCGAGACCTACGCCGCCGGCTGGGTCGTCGCGGAACGACCGTGGGGCGGCGGACGCGTGCTCAACCACAACGGCAGCAACACCATGTGGTACTGCGTCACCTGGCTCGCCCCAAAGAAGGGTTTCGCCGTCCTGCTGACCTGCAACCAGGGCGGCCCCAAGGCCGCGAAGGCGTGCGACGTCGCCGCCGGCGCGCTGATTCGCGACGTGCTCGCGCAAGAGCGGAAGTGACCGATCCCGCAGTCGTCATCGGATCCCGGCAGCGAACCGTCTCGTTCCTGACAACTGATCACTGACGACTGATCACTCGCACTATCGCAGATTGATGTCGATCGCTTCCTTCTCGCGAATGAAGTTCACGAGCATCACGAACATCGAGTAGCTGCGCGAGATCGGGGTGGTTTCCTTGGTCTGCTCGAAGAAACCCGACTTGTCCAGCGCGCGGATCTCGGCCATGGGAAGGCCGAGGTGGTCCGCCGCGAAACGCTTGCGCTCGAGCGCGGTGCCGTAGTTCGCGAAGCCCTCCTCGCCGAGGAAGAAGTGGCTGGTGGAGTGCACCACCTTGCCGAGGCCGGCGGAGAACTCGATCAGCATGCCGGAGCTGCCGTAGCGCTCGAGCATCTGGAAGCTGTCGACGAGCACCTGCGCGCGAATCGGATCCTCGATCACGATCGGGAACGCCTGCACCTCGAGCCACCACTTCGAACGGACGCCGAACGGGAACGCGCCCTTCAGCATCGGGGACTTCTCGTCGAACGGCTCCACCACGACGACGTCGTTGCCGGTGTTGCGCTTGGCGTACTTGGCGATCACCTGCGGGAAGGTGCGCGTGAGCGCGTTGACCAGCGCCCAGTCGGTCGTCGCCATATAGCCGCCGGTCGCCACGAACCAGCGGAGGTACTCGGAGGAGTCGGAGTCCGTCGTGCCCTCGCAGTTCACCAGCACGATCTGCTTGGGCGTGAGCCCGAGCGTCTTGATCTTCTGCGCGAAGACGGCGGTGTGCTCGACCTTGAGGTCCGCGAGCACCTTCTCCACGAAGTCCCAGCGACCGCGGATGGCGAGGATGTCGGTGCCGCCGAGCATGTCCTGGATGAACTTGCGCGGCGCGACCGCGTAGCCGTACTTGTCACGCTCGCGCTGGATCTTCTTCTTGGCGTCCTCGGGGTGGACGAGGTTGTACTTCTCGCCGAACTCCTTCCACCACGCCTCGTACTTGCCCTGCTTGTCGAAGTCCTTCTTGGTCATGTAGCGCAGGTTGGTGCGCACGACCTTGCGGACAATCGCGTTGTGATCCTTGTAGTAGCGCAGGTAGACCGGGATCGCCTCCTTCGTCCAGCAGAAGATGATGCCCTCGAGCGCGGCCGCGCGGATCTGCCAGGCGCGCTCCTCCGCAAGCTTCGCGAGGATCGGGTAGGTCTCGAGCCGGCCGAGACGCCCTAACGCCACGCACGCCGCCGCGCGCGCGAGCATGGCGCGCTTGCCCGTGATCTTGCCCTGCGCGAGCTCGCCGAGCACGCCGATCGCATCCTTGCGCTTGTGCGCCGCGGCGAAACGGACGCCTTCCAGCAGCACGTCCTCCCGCTTGCTGCGCAGGACGTGGTCGAGCGCCTTCTCGGGATCCTTCGCCGCGCTCAACAGCGCGTTGACCGCGGCGTAGCGGACGACCGACGCCTTGTGGTTGAGCGCCTTCTTCACGTCCGCCGGCGTCATGGAATTCGGCTCGAGCGCGGACACGCGCAGCGCGAGCGCACGCGTAATCGGATCGCGCGCTTTCCAGTGCTTGCGCGCCGCGGGCGCACACGCCTTCAGCCGGCCGTTCCAGGCGATCTCCAGCAGCGCGCGCGCCTGCTTGGTCTTGGGGAGCACCTTGGCGACCTCGGCACCCAGCTTCTCGGCGTTGACCTTGCCGCCCCACTTGCCGATGCGGCGCAGCACGTAGCCCGGCACCGGCTTTTTCGGAGGAGCGGAGTGCACCCAGCGCACCAGCGCGGCGCGGCCCGAGTCGACGTCGACGGCCGCAAGCCCGACGGCGCACATCCAGCGCACGGGAAGCTCCTTGTCCTTGAGCCCCGTGATGAGCGCGTCGGGGCGCGCGCCGAGCTGGCCGAGTGCGCGCGCGGCCGCCATGCGCACCTCGACTTTCGACGACTTCATCTGATCGGCGAGCGCCGCCTCGGCCGACGGCCCTCCGAGGATGCCGAGCGCTTCGATGAGGCGGTTGCGACGCTCGTCCTTCGCGCTCTTCAGCCGGCGCGCG
>JBCDBY010000112.1:0-12537 GCA_039182715.1 Planctomycetota bacterium | reverse complement strand
CCTCGGCGCCGCCGCCCGGCAGCATGTTGAGGCCCGCTTCCTGCAGCTCCGCCAGCACGTCGCGGATCGACTTGCCGGTCAGCTCGGAGAAGTAGGCGATCTCGATGGCGGTGAACGCCTTGAGCGCCACGCCCGGGTGCGCCGCGCGCAGCGAGCCGAGCATGTCCGTGTAATAGGAGAATGGCAGGTCGGGGTGCACGCCGCCGACGATGTGGAACTCCTGCAGGCCGCTGTCCTTGAAGGACTCGACGTGCTCGAGGACCTGGTCGACCGTCCACTCCCACGCGCCCTCGTCGTCCTTGCTCTTGCGGTAGAAGCTGCAGAAGAAGCAGTCGTACTTGCAGACGTTGGAGTAGTTGATGTGGCGGTTCTTGAGGTAGTAGGCCACGTTGCCGTGGCGCTCCTCGCGCAGCCGGTTGGCCGCCCAGCCCATGCCGGCGAGGTCGTTCGACTCGAAGAGCCGCACGCCGTCTTCGTAGCTGAGCCGATCGCCGGCGACCGCCTTCTCGAGCAGGTCGGCGATGTCGGAGTTGCGCAGATGCCGAGGGAGATTCTGGGGTCGGGTCATGCGGTCACCTCCTCGTACCAGACGTTGCGTCGGCGCGGCTCGAAGCCGCACTGCCGGATGGCGCGCTCGATCTCCTCGGAGTTCATGGCGAACGTGGTGCCCGCGGCGGAGACGACGTTCTCCTCGAACATGGTCGAGCCCATGTCGTTGACGCCGCAGAGCAGCGAAATCTCGGCCACGCGCGGTCCCTGCGTGACCCAGGAGGCCTGCAGGTTGTCGATGTTGTCGAGGTAGAGGCGCGCGACCGCGGCGGTACGCAGGTACTGGTGGCTTTCCAGCTTCGGGTAGCGCCACATCGCGGTGTTCTCCGGCTGGAAGGTCCAGAGGATGAACGCGGTGAAGCCGCCCGTCTCGTCCTGCAGCTGGCGGCAGCGCTCGAAGTGCTCGACGCGCTCGGCGAGCGTCTCCTCGTGGCCGAACATCATCGTGGCCGTGGAGCGCATGCCCTCCTGGTGTGCGGTGCGGTGGATGTCGATCCAGTCGTCGGTGGTCGTCTTGAGCTTGGCGATCACGTCGCGCACGCGGTCGACGAGCATCTCGCCGCCGGCGCCCGGCAGCGTGCCGAGCCCCGCCGCCTGCAGGCGCTGGATGACCTCGCGTACCGGGACCTTCTCGACCTCCGCGATGTGCTCCAGCTCGGGCGCGGAAAAGCCGTGCACGTTGATCTCAGGGAACTCGCCCTTGATGAACTGCAGCATCTCTTCGTACCAGCTCAGGGGCAGATCGGGGTGGTGCCCGCCCTGCAGCAGGATCTGGATGCCGCCCGCGTCGACCATCTCCTGGATCTTCCTGCGGAGCTGCTCGTTCGTCAGCACGTAGACCTCGCTGTGCCCCGGCGCCCGGTAGAAGGCGCAGAAGCGGCAGTAGGTCACGCACGAGTTGGTGTAGTTGATGTTGCGCTCGATGATGTAGGTCACCACCGGCTCGGGATGCAGGTGCATCCGGCGCTGGTGAGCGAGCGCGCACAGGACGTGTGTGTCGCCGTGCTCGAGAAGGGCGACGCCCTCCTCCGGGGTCAGACGTTCGTGGGCGGCGGCTTTGTCGTAGGCACGCTCGAGCATCGGCATGGATGTATCCCGCGTCATGACAGGGCGTTACAGTACCAGCGACCTCAAATGCCGCTTCTTATCGAGACTCTCGTGACCGGGCCCTTCCAGGAGAACAGCTACATCGTGGCGAAGGGGCGCGGTCAGCCGTGCGTCTTCATCGACCCCGGAGACGAGGCCGATCGCATCGCGGCGCGTGCGGAGGAACTCGAGCTGACGCCCGAAATCATCCTCAACACGCACGGGCACCTGGACCACATTGGGGCGGTGCCCGAACTGCGTCGGCGCTACGACATCCCGTTTGCCATCCATCCGGGCGATGCGTTCCTTTTGGAAAACGTGAACGAGCACGCCAACCTATTCGGTCTGGACGGCTACGAGGATCCAGAAATCGACCGTGAACTGGTCGTCGGCGAGACCGTTTCGGCGGCCGGCATCGAGTGGACGATTCTGTTCACGCCGGGCCACTCGCCGGGGCATGTCACGCTCGTCCCGAGCGGGGGCAACTGCGTCTTTTCGGGCGACTGCCTGTTCAGCGGATCGATCGGTCGGACCGACCTGCCCGGTGGGGATCCGGCCGTGCTGAAGCAGACGCTGCAGGACGTCTTCCTGGAGCTTCCGGACGAGACGGTCGTCTACTCCGGGCACGGTCCCTCGACCACCATCGGCGCCGAGCGTCGGTCCAATCCGTTTCTCACGGGGGCCTTTCCCTGGTGAGGGCCGCATGAGAGTGCTTCTGGTCGAAGACGACCCCGATCAACTGCGGCTGCTGCAGCTGATCGTCGAGGCCGCCGGCCACGCAGCCGTCTGCTGCCGCACGCTCGCGGAGGCGCGCATGGCGCCCTACTGCGAGTTGTCGCTGATCGACCGGGGGCTCCCGGACGGGGACGCGCTCGATTTCGCGCTTTCGCTCCGAGGCAAGGTGATGCTGCTGACCGGCGCGGAGGGGGATAGCGCGGGACTCCCGGTGCTGCTCAAGCCGGTGAGTCCGGACGAACTACGGGCGTTGTTGGCGTAGTGGGCCGGGGGCTGGGGGCCGGGGGCCGGGGGCCGGGGGCTCCTGCACGCTCATGCTCCCGGCCCCCAGCCCCCGGCTCCCGGCCCCACTCGTCGATCGCTCGTCTTACATTCGTGGCTCGTGGATCTCCTCAGCGATGCCCGGGACCTGCCCGGCCTCAAGACCGTGCGGCCGAAGGCGCTCGAGGCCCTCGGTCTGCGGACCGTCGCGGACGTCGTCCAGCACCTGCCGCGGCGCCACGAGGACCGGCGCGTGTTCAAGCCGATCGTGCAGATCCTCGACGGGGAGTTCGCGGTCGTGCGCGGCTCGATCGAGAAGCTGCGCGCGCCGCGCATTCGCGGTCGGCGATCGCTGGTCGAGGCGAGCGTGGCGGACGACTCGGCGGCGCTCAAGGTGCAGTGGTGGAACCAGCCCTGGCTCATGAAGTCGTTACGCGAAGGCGACGAGCTAGTGCTCTTCGGCCGCGTACGGGACGGCAAGATGAACGGGCCCGAGTTCGAGGTGGTGCGCGACGACGCGGCGATCCACGCCGGCCGCATCGTGCCGGTCTATCCGTTGACGAAGGGCGTGGCCGGACCGTCCCTGCGTCGTGCCGTGCATGCGGGGCTCGAAGCGGTCGCCGGTCAGATCGAGGATCCGATGCCGCCGGACATTCTCGCGCGGCGTGCGCTGCCGCCGCTGCCGGATGCGCTCGCGCAGGTTCACTTCCCCGACGATCGCGAGCAGCTCGAGTCGGCCAAGACGCGCTTCCGCTACGACGAGCTCTTCTACTTCGAACTCGCCATGGCGCTGCAGCGGTCGCGCGCGCGACGCGAGCCCGGTCTCGCGCAGCCCTGCTCGCCCCGCATCGACGAGCGTATTCGTCGTCGCTTCCCGTTCACGCTGACCGGTGCGCAGGACCGCGCCATCGCGCAGATCGTGGCGGACCTCGCCGCGCCCGCGCCGATGAACCGCCTGTTGCAGGGCGACGTCGGCTCGGGCAAGACCGCCGTCGCGCTCTACGCCATCCTGGTGGCGATCGCGAACCGGCACCAGGCCGCCTTCCTCGCGCCGACCGAGGTGCTCGCGCGCCAGCACTTTCGCACGCTGCGTGCGCTGCTCGCCGATTCCGAGGTGCAGGTGGAGCTGCTGGTCGGCGCGACCTCCACGCCGGAGCGGCGGCGTATCCGCGCCTCGATGGCCGACGGCACGACGCACCTCGTCGTCGGCACGCACGCCCTGCTGGAGCCCGACGTCGAATTCGCGCGGCTTTCGCTGGTGGTGGTGGACGAGCAGCACAAGTTCGGCGTGGAGCAGCGCGCGCGGCTCATGCGCAAGGGCCATCGCCCCGACGTGCTGGTGATGACCGCGACGCCGATTCCGCGCACGCTCGCCCTCACCGCGTTCGGGGACCTCGACGTCTCCGTACTCGACGAACTGCCGCCGGGCCGCAAGCCGCCCGCGACCGAGGTGCTGCCCGCCGAGCGATCGTTTCGCGCTTACGAGGCGGTCCGGCGTTTCGTCGCCGAGGGGCGGCAGGCGTACGTGATCTATCCGCTCATCGAGGAGTCGGAAGAGGTCGACGCGCAGGCGGCCGAAGAGGGGTTCGCGAGCCTGCGCAGCGGCCCGCTGCACGGGTTGCGGCTCGGCCTCGTCACCGGACGCACGCCGTCCGAGGAGCGCGATCGCACCATGGAGGCGTATCGCGCCGGCGAGGTCGACGTACTCATCGGGACGACCGTGCTGGAGGTCGGCGTCGACGTGCCCAATGCGTCGATCATCGTGGTCGAGAACGCCGAGCGCTTCGGGCTCTCCACGCTGCACCAGCTGCGCGGGCGGGTGGGGCGCGGCGGCGGCCGGTCGCAGTGCTACCTCGTCGCCGGCAAGTGGACGCCCGAGGCGGAAGCGCGGCTCGGCGTCATGGAGCAGACGACCGACGGCTTCCGCATCGCCGAGGAGGATCTGCGGCTGCGGGGGCCGGGCGAGTTCTTCGGCACGCGCCAGTCCGGCCTGCCGGAATTCCACGTGGCCGATCTGGTGCGGGACGCGGATGTGCTGCTCCAGGCGCGGGACGATGCGTTCGCGCTCCTCGAGTCAGATCCGCAGCTCTCCGGGTTCCCGGCGTTGCGGGAGGAATTCAAACGACGTTTCCGCGGTCGGTTTCAGTTGGGCAGTACAGGCTAGGGGCCAGGGGCCAGGGGCCAGGGGCTAGGGGCCTTGCGTACAGGTGTCTCGCTTTCAGGCCCCTAGCCCCTAGCTCCTAGCCCCTGGCCTCCCCCCGCATGACCCTCCGATGACGCCCCGCGCCCAGACTTCCGTCCTATGCGCGTCTTGTTGGTGATCTTGTCCCTGGCCATGCCCCTCTGGGCCCAGAGCGGTCGGAAGAAGCCGGTGTTCGAGCCCGATCCGGAAGCGGAGGCGGCGGCCGTCGAGGAGCGGCGCGGCGACCAGCGCGACCCGATTGGTCAGGCGATCCGTCAGCTCGCCGGCTGGCCCAGCAACCGGTCGCGGCGCGCGGCCGAGATGCTGGTGGTCCAGAAGGAGAAGAGCCTCGAGCCGATCGTCGGCGTGCTCATCAGCCAGCGCGCCACCGACGCCCGCCTCAAGCCGGGCGGCGCCTACGTGCTTGGCCGCATCGGTGACAAGACGCACGCGCGCACACTGATCCTCGTCGCCGCCGAGAAGGACCAGCACAAGTACGCGCGCATCTATCTCGACGCCGCCTACGAGCTCGATGCCGAGCTGGCGGTGCGCGAGGCGTTCCGCTTCTTCCGCCTTCGCACGACCACGCTCCGCCACCAGGCGGTCCGATTCGTGCGGGAGCACATCCAGCGCGACAACCTCGACCAGGTCTTCGAGCTGCTCGACCGGCAGGAGACCGACCTCGCCGTGGCGCGCGAGATCGGCGTGCAGATGGTCGACCGGCTGCTGCAGACCAAGGGCGTGGAGTGGAGCGAAGTTTCGGCGGCGATCTATCGCACGCTGGGCGACCCGTCACCGCGCGTGGCGCGCCGTGCCATGCAGCTCTGCGCGTCGCGTACGGAGCAGGGGAATCTTGACGCGCTCAACGCGCTCATCACGCGCGAACTCAGCTACTGGCGCGAGCGCAGCTACGCCGCCATCGCGCTGTCGCTGCACTCGTCCGCCTATCGCACGCAGCCCTTTACCCCGGAGTCGCTCAAGGAGCTGCAGTCCGCCCGCGGCCTCGCGCACCCGCGCGAGCTGCTCGCGCAGGCCTCGGCGGCGCTGGCGCTGGCACAGGTCGCGCTCCGCACCTCCGATCCCGACCTCGTCAAGCTGCTCGACCGCGAGATCCCGATCGTGCTCATCGAGGCGGTCGGCGCGGGCAACCGCCACTACCGCGACTTCTCCTCGGTGATGCCGCTCGCCTACACCATGCTGCGACGCATCACCGGCAAGAACATGCCCGATCAGGCGCCCGCGTGGGCGGCCTGGTGGCAGGACCACGGCGACAACTTCCGTGCGCGCCGCGAACTGATCAACGTCGAGGAGGACGACTTCCTCGGCACCGTCATCGACGTGCGCCCTCCGGGCGGCGGCAGCAAGAACGGCATCCGCATCGCGCCGGTCGCGAGCATGCGCCCGACCTACAAGTGGGGCCAGGCGCTCGCCGTCGAGGAGCGGGACATCGCCGACGCGGTCAAGCTGCTCAAGGAAGTCGGCTTCTTCGACACGCCGGAGTCCGATGCCGGCAAGGTCGCCGACGACGAGGCGCTCGTCGTGGTGCGCGTCGGCGATCTCGTGCGCACGGTCGCCTTCGGCAACCAGAGCACGGCGGGCCGGGCGGCGATGGGCCACATGATGAAGCTGGGCACGCGGTACCGCTGGCAGCACTTCTGGGACCGCGACGCCTACCCGAGCTGGCCGCTCTTCTTTGGCGAGATGAACCGCTGGTTCTCCGCCGAGTCGGATGAGACCAAGCGCGCCGATAAGCTGCGCGAACTGATCGCCGCGTCGCTCGACGACATGATCTACGTCGAAGACCGCGAGCGCGCCGTGCTCACGATGAAGGACCTGCCGGGCGGCGCGAAGGCGATGACGCCGGAGCAGATCGACGCGCTCATCAAGGCGGTCGCTTCCGAGCCGGCGACGACCGAGTTCGTGATCGAGGCGGTGCAGTTCCTCGTGCCCGCCGCCGGCCCCGACGTGTCGATGAAGGTGATCAACGTCATCGCGCTCGGCGTCGGTCCGCAGGCGCAGCAGCTGCTCTACCACGTCTGCAAGAGCCTGCGGCCGGAGCAGATCGTGGTGCTGAGCGAGAACAAGAACTTCCGCCTGCGGATTGCCGCGACGCGTGCGCTGGAAGACGTGCCGGAGCGCATGTCGAACGATCCGCTGCGGGCTCGTCTCGGCGACGAGTCTGTGCTCGTGCGCGTGGCCGCGGCCGAGGCGCTGGCGCGTCGCAAGGACACCAAGGCGCTGCCGGCGCTCGCCTCGCTGGCGCAGGACTCGACGCGCAAGTCGGTCCGTGCCGCGGCGGCGTACGCGTACGGCCTGATCGGGGGCGTGGAGGGCCTGCGCGGCATCGAGCCGCTGCTCTTCGACGACGCCGAGCCGGAGGTGCGGCGACGCGCCGTGGAGGGCCTGCGCGCGGGCAAGGGGCCGGGCTCCGCGGAGCTGCTGCTGCGCGTCTTCGAGAACGAGACCGACCGCACCGTCCGTGCCGCCGCCGCCTTCGCGGTGGTGGAGCTGGAGACGCCGGAACTGGTCGACACGCTCGTCCAGCGGCTCGAGCTGACCGACGTCGGGTCGAACGCGCGCGTGGCGCTGGTCAACGTGCTGGCGCGTTTCAACGATCCGCGCACGACGCCGGTGCTCAAGCGCGTGCTGCGCGGCGACGACGTGAACAGCCGCGACGCGGCCGCGCTCGGCCTGGCGCGCCGCTGGGAAGCGGTCGGGGTCAGGCAGTTGATTCGCATGGTGCAGGCGCGCCGTCACCCGCGCGCCGCGGTGCAGCATCTCGAGGTGCTCACCAGCCAGGGGTTCGAGTCGGAGGACTACGACACGATCGCGCGCAACTACGAGGATTGGTTCAAGACCCAGTCGACCGCCACGCCCGCCTCCTGGTTCCGGGACGCGCTGAAGCTGCGCGGCTACCAGACCAAGGTTCTGGACGCCTTCGTCAAGGCCTCCAAGGAGAGCCCGGACGCGAGCAAGAATCCGCCGCCGCCGCCCCCGCCGGTGCCCGGGGCGGCGGACGAGGCGGTGCCTTTGTTGCTGCGCGTGATGCGCGACGACGATTGGTATCTCGCCCGCAACGCGTCCGCGATCGTGGCGCAGCGGATGGGCAAGGGCGCGCCGATGACGCTCGAGTACTTCCTCAGCACCCAGGACCGCGAGCGGTCGATCCGTATCTTCAACGACTGGTGGGACGAGGAAGAAAAGCGGATCGAAGCGGAGCGTCGAGGGTAGGGCGCGTCGGGGGTAGGGGTTACGGTCGTCCGTCCCGATGCCGGAGACGGACGACCTGACCCTGATGAAAGACCTGCAGTCCCGCCAGGCGGAAATGCAGGTGTCGCGGCTCACGCCGCGCCGCCGCCTCTTCGTCTGGACCGCGTCGCTGATCGCGCTGACCGGCGCGATCCTCATTCTGGTCATCCAGCGGGAGCAGCAGGAGGAGGACCTCCGCACTTCGATCCGCGTGGTCGCGAGTCGCCATAACCTCGACCCGGCGCTGGTCGAGGCGGTGGTCTACGCCGAGTCGGGCGGCAATCCGCAGGCGGTCTCGCACGCCGGCGCCTACGGCCTGATGCAGCTGCAGATTCCGACGGCGACCGAAATGGCCGGCCGGCCGCAGTCGGAGCCGATCAGCACGGAGGAGCTGTTCGATCCGCTGACCAACCTCGAACTCGGCTGCCGCTACCTGACCTGGCTGGCCAAGCGCCTCGGCGGCGACGTTCGCATGGTGCTGATGGCCTACAACGCCGGCTACGGCCGCGTGCGCAAGTGGCAGAAGCAGGCGCCGGACACGACGGCGATCCTGAAGCAGCACGCGTTCCCGGAGACGCGGGCGTACGTGGAGAAGGTGATGGCGTATCGGGAGACGCTGCAGGCGGAGGGGTAGGGGAGGGGCAGCCCTACCTCACATCCAGCGTCATCAAGAACTCCGCGTTGCTCCCCGTCGACTCCAGTCGCTGCCGGAGCAGCGTGACCGACTCGGACAGCTGCATCTCGTTCAGGATCTTGCGCAGCACGTAGACGCGCTCGAGCTCGTCGGGGTGGAGCAGCAGCTCCTCCTTGCGCGTGCCGCTGCGCTGGACGTCGAAGGCGGGCCAGATGCGGCGTTCCGCGAGCTGGCGGTTCAGGACCAGCTCCATGTTGCCGGTGCCCTTGAACTCCTCGAAGATCACTTCGTCCATGCGCGAGCCGGTCTCGATGAGCGCGGTGCCCATGATCGTCAGGCTGCCGCCCTCCTCGACGTTGCGCGCCGCCCCGAAGAAGCGCTTCGGCTTCTGGAGCGCCGCCGCGTCGATGCCGCCCGTCAGGATGCGGCCGGAGTGGGGCGCCTCGGCGTTGTAGGCGCGGCCCATGCGCGTGATCGAGTCGAGCAGGATGCAGACGTCCTTGCCGCACTCGACCATGCGCTTCGCCTTCTCGATGACGATCTCCGCCACCGCGCAGTGGCGCGCGGGCGGCTCGTCGAAGGTCGAGGCGATCACCTCCGCCTTCGTGTTGCGCTCGAAGTCGGTGACCTCCTCCGGCCGCTCGTCGAGCAGCAGGATCATGAGGTGGATGTCGGGATGGTTGGCGGTGATCGCGTTGGCGATCATCTGCAGGATGATCGTCTTGCCGGTGCGCGGCGGCGCGACGATGAGCCCGCGCTGGCCCTTCCCGATCGGGCTCAGCAGATCGATGATGCGCGTCTCGACCAGCTCGGACTGCGTCTCGAGCATGAACCGCTCCTCGGGGTAGAGCGGGGTCAAGTCCTCGAACTTGGGCCGCCCGGCGGCCAGCTCCGGCTTGTCGTGGTCGACCGAATCGACCTTGAGCAGCGCGAAGTAGCGCTCGCTCTCCTTCGGCGGCCGGATCGGGCCGGTGATCGTCGAGCCGCTGCGCAGCGCCAGGCGGCGGATCTGGCTGGGCGAGACGTAGATGTCGTCGGGCGATGCCGTATACGAGTAGAGCGGCGACCGCAGGAACCCGAAGCCGTCCGGGAGCACCTCGAGCACGCCCTCGCCGCGAATCTCGACATCCTCGTCGACGAGGATGCGCAGCAGCCGCACGATGAGCGCCGACTTGGCCAGCGACTGGTGCTCCTCGATGCCCTCCTTCGCCGCGAGCTGCTGGAGCGCCCCGACTTCGAGCCGCTGCAGCTCGATCATCGGCAGCGGACCCTTCTTCATCTTCTTGTGGAAGGCGGCGAGCTCCTTGTCGAGCTTGACCGTCGTCTTCGCCTTCTTCTTCGGCGCCTCCTTGGCGTCGTCGAACTCGGAGACGACCTCTTCGAGCTTCTCGAGCTCCTCCTTGGTCGGCATCTCCACCGCGGGCTTGCGGCGCCGCGCCGTCTTCTTGCGGGCGGCCTTCTTGCGGGTCGTCTTCTTCTTCGCGGCCATCGGCCTACTCTCTTTCGATCTGCCGCAGGATGCGGCGCACGTCGCGCCGGGCCCGGGCCGGGGTGGTTCCGTTGTCGACAACAAAGTCCGCGGCGGCGCGCTTGCGGCGCAGCGGCCACTGCTTCGCCTCGCGGGCGCGGTGCTCCGCTTCGGTCCAGCCGCGGTGAACGCGCGCGCGGCGGCGGCGCACCCGGGCGGGACAGGCGATGTAGACCACGTGGTCGCACAGTTCGTCCGAGCCCCCTTCCAGCAGCAGCGGGATGTCCAGCAGGACGTACGGCGTCGTCGCCCGGCGGATCGCCTGCCGGACGGCGGCTTGAACGGGGGGGTGCAGAATTGCTTCCAAGGCAGCCAGTTCCCGGGGGTTGCGGAAGACCCGCCGGGCCATCAGTTCGCGGTCCATCACGCCGTCCGGCCCCACGCATGCGGGGAATCGCTCGGCGATCGCCCTGCGGACGGCGGGTTTCCGCTCGACTTTCCGTGCCAGCTGGTCGGCATCCACCCGCGTGACCGGTCGCTCCGCCGCGAACAGCTCGGCGACGGTGCTCTTGCCGGACGCGACGCCCCCGACGAGGCCGATGATGATGGATCGCATGGCCGAACGGCCGCTGCCCCGGGGACCCGGGGCCGAGGAGAACTCCGGTCAGGGAGGACTCTGGCAGGAAAGCCCGCCGGAAACCCACCGGCGGTGCAGGATTTCGGGATGCTACGGCCCACCCGGGAGGGCGTCAAGACACGCCCATTGACCCGGGTCCCGGCCCTTTTGTAGTCTCTGCGGCTCGGACGCATTGCGTCCGGCAATATTTCGGCAAGGCCACGGAGCCATTGGGCGGTTCCGGGCAGGAGGAATTTCGTATGCGCAACCGTGAACGCGGCATCGGCAACATGGCGTTCATCTCCGTCCTGATCCTTTTCGTCGTCGCGGCCGCCTTGGCGTTCGTGTGGAAGGACGAGGGCGATCAGGCCAAGGCGGATCTCGCGAAGGCGAGGGCCCAGGTCACGGCCTCCGACACGACGATCAATGGCTGGAAGACCGCGTACAACGCGGTCATCGAAGTCACCGGCATGAGCAACGCGGCGCTGCAGGGCTCGGGCGACGTGGCGCCGGAGCGCGACGCCATCCAGAACTTCTTCCGTGGCGAGATCCACAAGAAGGCCGAGGAGTGCGACGCCGCCGGCTCGATGAACCTCAAGACCGCGAACTACACCGCCGACGAGTCGACGGGCAAGATCGAGCGCGGCGAGGGCGACGCGGTGACGGTGAAGTTCTTCTCGAACCCGATCTCGAAGGAGAACGCGACGTTCAAGCAGTTCCTCGATCTCTGGCCCGCCCCGCTCGTCAAGGCGAAGGCGGTCACCGAGGCGAACAACGGCAAGAACGACGACATGTACAACTCCTTCCAGGAGCGTCTCACGATCTTCACGGACGGTCTCTCGAAGGCCCAGACCGACTTCCAGAACCAGGTCAACGAGAAGCAGGCCCTGATCGACCAGCAGGTCCAGGACCTGACCGGTCTGCGTGAGAGCGTCGAGAACTCCAACGCGAAGTTCGACGCCATGTCGACGACCGTCGAGTCGACCAAGGTCGAGGCGGAGCAGAAGGCGCGCGCGGACGCGCTGCAGATCAGCGCCCTCCAGAACCGCGTCGCCAACATGATGCGCCAGCAGGAGATCGCGCTTGCCGAGGACCCGGCCGACGGTTCGGTTCTCGTCGTCTCGAACATCCGCGGCACCGTGTTCATCAACCTCGGCAAGGCCAACCGCCTCAAGCGCGGCACCCGCTTCAAGGTGTGGCGCGCGGGCAAGGGCAGCCGCCGCCAGGACATCGCCGTGATCCGCGTCATCAGCGTGGACAACACGAAGGCCGAGTGCGAGGTGGTGCGCAAGCTCTCCTCCGCCGGCATCAGCGAGGGCATGAATGTCTCGAACCCGTTCTTCGATCCGCGCGGCCAGCTGCGCGCCTACATCTTCGGCAACCTGAGCGGCCCCTACACGACCGAGACCGCCCGCACGCGCCTCGCGCGCGCCGGCATCGTCGTGACCCGCTTCCTGGATGATCAGGTCGACATCGTCGTGCTCGGCGAGCCCCAGATCACCGTCGAAGAGGTCGAGGACGAGGAGGAGGCCGAAGGCGCCCGTCGTCGCAACGCGCTGGAGCGCAGCAAGCGACTCGAAGAGGTCCTCGAGAAGGCCCGTTCCATCAATGCGCTCGTCGTCACGCAGGAAACGCTGTCGACGTTCATCGAGTACTAGGAAGAGAACTCCGATGGGGGAGGCTCCTCGCCGGCAGGCGAGGGGCCTTTCTTTTTTGGGCGGCTGGGGGCCGGGGGCTGGGGGCCGGGGGCTAGCCGT
>JBCDBY010000111.1:0-12645 GCA_039182715.1 Planctomycetota bacterium | reverse complement strand
GTCCGGGTCGCGCGTCTTCGACAGCGGCGTCGGGACGCAGATCGAGATGATGTCCATCTCGGCGATCGCGTCGAAGTCGGTGGTGGCGTCGAGTTTGCCCGCGTTCACGAGCTCGCTCAGCTCTTCCGAGGTCACGTCGCCGATGTACGAATCACCCGCCATCAGGCGCGCGACCTTGTCCTCGCTCACCTCGAAGCCGGTCGCGTGGAAGCCGACTTTGGCGAACTCCACGGCGAGCGGCAGGCCCACGTAGCCCATACCCACGACGCCGAAACGCGCTTCGCGCGTGTCGATTTTCTTGTTCAACACGGATCGATTCTCCTTGTGGGGGTCCCTCGATACACGAGGGATGCCACTCACCCTTGATCGCTCGACAAATAACCCATTTTTTCGAGTTCGGAGGGAATCGAGGCGAGGGCGACCGTCGGAACGTGGATGGTCGCGCAGCCCAGCGTCTCGCCGTGATGCAGTTCATCCCGCTTGTCGTCGCCGATCACGACGGTTCGTTCGGGCGGTGTTCGGAACCTCTCCATGAGGCGGCGGATGTCATCGCCCTTGCTCCCGCCGCGCGTGATGTCGCAGACGATGAACGCGGCGAAGTAGGGGGCCAGCCCGCTTGCCTCAACCTTGTTGCGCTGGCGCAACGGCGCGCCGCGCGTCAGCAGCGCGAGGTGCACGCGCCCCTGCAGCGCGCGCAGCGTCGCATGCGCACCGGGCAGCGGGTCGAGGGCCGGCACGTTCGGGTCGTAGTAGGCCTCCGCCGCGGCCGCGCGCTGCGCGTCGCTCAGCGCGCCGGCCGGCGCGAGGACCTCCTCGATCGACTTGCCGGCGCGGTCGAGCGACGTGACCGGCCGATCGATGGCGCGCGCGACCGCCTCGAGCGCCAGCGGCACGAGGGTGTTCGTCGTGTCGATCAGCGTGTCGTCGAGGTCGAAAATGGCGAGCGCGTTCAAACGAGCACCTCGTCGAGCGTGTAGCACTCCGGTGCGGCCGCGGCGAGCAGCAGCGCGTCCATGCGCGCGTTGCGCGGCGCGTGGCCGAGGTCGGCGATGGTCTTGTGGTAGCGCTGTTTCGGGGCCTGGCCGCGATGGAGCTGCCGCCACGTGTCGTTGTAGACCGGCCGGGCGCGCGGACCCGCGTGGCGCTGCCGCTCGATCTCCTCCTCGGGCGACGCGTCACGCCCGTCGCAGGATGCGGCGCGCATGCCGCGCGCCTGCAGCACCTCCCACGCCTCGCGCACGAGATCGGCCTTGAGCGCGCCGAACCGCGGGTCGCCGTGGTCCGCGCCGCGCACGATCGCGTTCGGCGTGCTGCCGATGTTGCAGAGCAGCTTCAGCCAGAGATCCGCCTCGATCTCCTCGGAGACGCCGACGTCGAAGCGCGCGGCGCGCAGCGCATCGGCGACGGGCTGCACGTCGACACCGTCACTCCACGGCCCGACGACGATGCGGCCGCGCCGCGTGAAGAGTGCGCGTCCGGGCGCCGTCCAGGTACACGTCATGCGCCACACGCCGCCGATCACCGCACAGGTGCGAGCCGCGTCGCGTTCCGCCGTGACGCCGTTCGCGAATGTGACGAGCGTGCGGTCCGGCCAGCGCGCGGCGAGCGACGCGACGTCCGTCTCGTGCACGCACAACAGGATCGTTCCGCGTGGTTCGTCGACGACATCGACGTCCGCTTCGATGCATTCCTCGTCGCCCTCCACGCGCAGCGCCGAGACCGCGCGACGTCCCGCGATGGCGACGTCGACGCCCGCGTCGGAAAGGGCGGCGGCCAGCACGGTGCCGATCGATCCGGCTCCGAAGACGGTGAACATCGATTCAAGTGTGCGCGTTCGATGGCCGATTGTTAATGCTAGAACGAAACAGCGGCGACACAGGCTGGACCCGGTAAATATCAACAACCCTGAACAACGGGGTTCCGGTCAATCGCCGCTGTCTTCGTTCTTTTTTTGTGCCCTGTGCCTCTTGGCCGGCTTCCTCTATCGCGTCGGCTCCCAGCCCTTGGCCACCTTCGTTGCGTAGGCCTCGACGCGACGACCCAGCTCCTCCGGCGTCATGCCGAACGCGCGCTTGATGTCCATGAAGCCGCGCTGCCGCGTGTAGTGGTCGACGATGTACTTCGCGAGCGCCTTGCGGTGTTTGCCGTTCTCCGCGTGATAGAGGTAGTGGCAGACGGCCGCACTTTGCATGTACCAGAGGTGCGTGACCGAAACGCGTTCGCCGCCGAGTGACCAGCGCCGGCGAACGTCGATGCCGATCTCCTTCGGCAACGCCCAGAACTCGACGGCGCTGCCGGTGAGCAGCAGGCGCCACGGGATGAGGATCTTCGACGGCGCGAGCGTGTGCACCGTGTCCAGCGACGGCGCGCGCCGGTCGAAGAGGCTCCACGCGCCGGTGTCGAGGTCGTAGACGCCCTCGCTCATGAACTCGGCGATGCCCTCGATGATCCAGAAGCCCGGCGTGCGCGCACTGCGCCGCCCCTCGACGTGGTTGTACGCCGGATTGGCGTCGGCCAGCCAGTGGTGCAC
Source organism: Planctomycetota bacterium (assembly GCA_039182715.1). Lineage (GTDB taxonomy): Bacteria > Planctomycetota > PLA2 > PLA2 > PLA2 > JBCDBY01. The sequence continues at coordinate 10,115 of JBCDBY010000111.1, read as the reverse complement.
GAGCTCATGGACGGCGGTGCCGACGATGCGGCTTTCCATCGTGCGGTCGCGCACCCAGAAGAGGCGCGAGATGCCCTCGTCGCCGGAGTAGTGGCCGGCCGAGAACTTGAGGAAGCTGGTGTCTTGCCGCGGCTTGAACGCGGTCGACTCCTTCTTGTACTCCTCGCGGCTCTCGTAGAGGAAGATGCGCAGCGGGTCGACCTTCTTGCGCCGCTTGGGGTAGTCGGCGAAGAAGGACGCGAGGATGTTCGACGTGATCGCGCAGCAGCCGAGCATGCGGCCGAGCGTGCGCGCGTCGGTGACCGGCGTGATGACCAGGATGGGCCCGATCTCGATGCCGTGCAGGTCCTTGCGCCAGTACTTGCGCGCCTGCCGCATGTTGAACGTGTCGCTATCGGTGAATTTCGCGCCGTGGCGCTCGACCTCGAGATGCCAGTCGAGCCAGACGCGCGCGTTGCCGAGCGGGAAGCGCTTGGGCGCGCGCTTGCGCAGCTCCACGAGCGCGCCTTCGTGCATGGGCTTCAGCCGCAGGATATCGCGCAGCATGACGAGGCCGCGCTTCTCGTCCTGCGCGAGCTCGAGCTGCGCGCGCGCGAGGAGCAGATCGGTGTGGATCCGCGTGAGCTTCTCGATCTCGGGCGGGAGCGTCTTCGCCTTGGCGAGCGGCTTGCTGCCCTTCTTCTCGAGGGCAAGCAGCTTCTTGCGCGCGCTTTCCGTCTTCGAGCCGGCGAGCCCGTGGTCCTGCGCGATGTCGAAGAGCTTGCGGGCCGTCTTCTGGTCGCGATAGGCAAGCGCGCGGCGCAACAGCTTCTCGGCCGCCTCCCGGACCTCGTCGCGCGCGAGGAATTCGTAGCCGCGCATGCGCGAGGTGTAGTCGGAGGTCCAGAGCAGTTTTCCGTTGGCGCCCTCGACGAGGTAGAAGCCGTCGAGCGGGTACTCGCGGCGCCCGCGTCGGATGACCTCCGCCTTGCGGTCCAGCACCATCTCCGTCTTGCGCAGCAGCGTGCCGTCGCGCGCGACCGCCACGACGACCGGCTCCGCGAGCGTCGCCGCCGTCAGGAGGAGGAGCGTGAGTGCGGTCTTCACCGGCCCTTCCCCCGGAAGGCGCGCAGGTGCGTGTTCTCGTCGAGCACGAGCACCTGCTGGTCGCGCGGCACCGCGGGGAACTGAAGCGACTTCAGGGGCAGCCGCCAGAGCACGCGGCGGGCGCCGATGTCCGCCGCCCAGGTGCCGAAGTAGACGATGTCCCCGAGCACGGTCGGCGCGACGCGCGTGGTCGGCGAGAAGAGGTCGGGGTTCTGCTCGCGCGACGTGATCTGCCGATAGTGGTCGCGGCGCGGCACGACCCAGGCGAGCTCCTTGCCGCGCTGGTACATGAACAGCACGCCGTGCGGCGTGAGCGCCGGCGCGACCGCCGAGTCGACCAGGCGTCCCTCCTTGCGGCCGACCGCGAGCGTCCCGCTCCGGTCCATGATCCGGTCGAGGTGCAGATGCGAAACGGGGTTGGTGCGCGTCGCGAAGCCCGTCGGGCCCCGGATGAGGATGTCCTTCTCCGAGATCATGATCGACCCGGCGATGGAGGGCGCCGGGAGCGATCGACCGGCGTACCAGGCGCCGTGCTTCGCGAGCACCGAGCGACCGTCGCGCCGATCGAAGACGAAGACGTGCATGGAGTCCTGCGCGCCGCTGTAGATGCTCTCGCCCAGAACGTAGACCTGGTCGCCGTAGAGCGCGGGTCGGCCGCGGAAGCGACCGGTGCCGGCCTGCCAGACGGGACTGCGGCGGCGCGGCTGCAGCCGAACCAGATTGCCGTCCGCGACGACGTAGATCTCGTTCTCATGGATGATCGGATCGGACAGCCACTCCTGCGCGGGCTTGTGGGTCCAGATGCGGTTGAAGGAGCGGCCGGCGCGGGTGTACTCGTGCAGCTCGAGCTTCGGGCCGCGCACGAAGACGCGGTTGTCCCAGAGCACCGGAAGCGGGCGCGGCGTGTTCTTGGGCAGACTCTTCTTGCCGCTCACCTTGCCGCGCAGAACGTCGATCGCGACGAGCTGGTAACCACTCTTGGTGCGGCACGCGACGACCGCCTCGCGCTCCCAGTAGACGATCGGGCTGACCGCGACGCCGGGCAGCTTGACCGACCACGCCTCCTCGACGTCGTCGGTCAGCGGCAGGCAGGCGCTGCGCCGTGTGCCGGCGGCGGTGCCGTTGGGGTCGCTCCAGCGCAGCGGGTGCGCAATCGCGCCGTCCGGTTCGGCCTGGGCCGCCGCGGCGAGGAGCAGGACAACGATCTTTCTCCACATCCCGAGATGAGGCTAACACGCCGCCGCGCGTAGAATTTCGCGAGCATGCGGAACGGCTGGATCCGGTTCCTTCTCGGCGCGGTCATCGGCGTCGGCGTGGCCTTCGTCGTCGCGAAGACCTTGCGTCCACCGCCGGGTCCACCGTTGGGACCATCGGCCGAGCGGCTCCCGCGCGACGTCGTGGAGGAGATGGCGCCGCGCATGGCGAGCTTCGTGCGCGCGCTCTCGGAAAAGCCGACGCGCATCGACGCGCCGCCCGACTGGAAACCGCTGCTGACCCGCCCCGACGCGACGCGGCTCCACTGCGCCGCGTGCCATGGCGAAGAGGGCGGCGAGTGGGAGGCCGACATCGCCGAGGGGTCGCTGGACGGGGCGGGCCCGCCCGAGGAGTTGCGCCGCCGCCGCATGATCCGGCTCATGGAGTCGTGGGTGACGAAGGTCAACCGCGACCTGAAGCCCCTCCTGCGCAAGGCGGTCGTCTGCATCGACTGCCACGACCGCGACCCCCGCGGAGCCGGCTAGCCCCCTCTCCTGACGACCGCCTCTCCTGGCGGCCCCCTCGTTTGATGGCCGCCTCGTTTTCGACGGCCCTTTTTTCAATGCAAGAGGTGCATGGTGTGGCGCGCATAAGTCAGGCCGGGGGCTCGACGTATGCGCGCCAGGTGCGGAATCGATTCCGCGTTTTCCACAGCTCCGGACCGCGGGAGCTGCGGCGGGAAGCGGGCGGGGGAGTCGTGGCGGCGTGGCGGCGTTTGCCGGCGGGCGTCGAAGGCGCTAGCGGACGGCTCCCGGCTCGGGGCTGCCGGCCCACTCGCCATACCGGTACCGATCGCCGCGCACGTCCGACAGCAGCGGGAACGTGGCGCGCAGCTGGTCCACCCGCGCGCCGTCCACCTCCACCGTGCCGGGGCCGTCGCAGAGCACCTCGCCGTCCGGCGCCACGGCGCGCGAGGAAGAGACGTACTCCGCCTGGGGATCGGCGCCCACCCGGTTCACGCCGATCACGTACGCCTGGTTCTCGAAGGCGCGGGCGCGGAGCAGGGTGCGCCAGGCGTCTACCCGCGCGGCCGGCCAGCTGGCGATCACGCAGAAAAGCTGGGCACCGCGCAGGGCCGCCTCCCGAAAGGGCCCGGGGAACCGGAGGTCGTAGCAGATCAACAGGGCCGTCCGGATCCCGGACAGCTCGAAGATCGGCAGCTCGTTTCCGGGCACGTAACTTTCGTGCTCTCCTGCGTAGCTAAAGGGGTGCAGCTTGTCGTAGCGAGCGAGGACCTCGCCCCGGGCATCGACGGCCACGGCCCGATTCCGGGGTCCGTCCGCGACGTAACCCGCCACGATGGCGGTTCCCCGCTCCCGGGCCAGATCCTGGAGGAACGGCTCCGCCTCCGGGTCGGGCTCCGGCTGCATCGTAAAGCCGCTGAAGCTCAGCTCCGGGAAGACCGAGAGGTCCCCGGAGGCCGGCAGATTTTCCCGGATCCGGTTCCGGTTGGCCGCCGGATCCTCCCAGGCCGTGTCCGTTTCAATCAGCGATACGCGCATCTGGCTTCCCAGTATCAGGGAAACGAGTATCCAAGAAACCAGTATCCCCATGCGTCACCCCGCCCGGGGAATCGCCTAGACCCGCTCGCAGCGGGGTGGAGCCACCGTTAGGATGAATTCCGTGAAGTTTCTGCAAGGTCCCCTTCTCGCCGCCGTCGCCCTGCTCCTCCTCGTCGCGCCGGCGGAAGCCGTCGACTGGGAGCCCCCCCAAGAGAAGAAGGCGATCGAGAAAGAGATCAAACGCACGGTCAAGGAGTGGGACCAACTGAGCGGAAACCACGACCTGGTTCCGCAGCGCCGCCGTCGCGAGCTCATCCGCCGCCTCGGCTACATGCCGCACAAGAAGTCCATCAAGGCGCTGCGCCGGATCCTGCGCAAGGAGAAGGACACGCGGGCCCGAATCAACACGATGGTCGCCATCGTTCGCATCGGCGAGGTGAAGGACGTCGAGGACGTCTACAAGTTCTGCCTCAAGGAGATCAAGCCGGCCGCGCCCTACTACAAGGACGTCTACCCGTGCTACCTCGGCTACGCCCTCACCTACACGCCGCTCGACGACGTGAAGGACTGGATCGTCGAGAAGCCTCTCGAGCACAGCAACCACGTCATCCGCCTCGGCGCGATCGAGGCGATCGGCCTCCTCAAGCACAAGCTCGCGGTCCCGCGCCTGATCGAGATCCACGATCGCGCCGCGGCGAAGACGGGTCGCGAAGGCACCACCATTCGATACGAGTCGCTGCGTGCGCTCGGCCGCATCGGCGGCGAGCAGTCCGAGGCGCTGCTTCTCACGGCGGGCAAGGACAAGGACTGGCGCATTCGTCTCGCCGTCTGCGAGACGCTCCTCGACCATGCGCGCAGCGAAGAAGCGCTGAAGATGATGCGCGCACTCTTCAAAGAGGACAGCCAGATCCTCCGTGAGGCGTGCGCGCAGGCGGTCGGACGCAACAAGGTCGAGGCGCTCTTCCCGGAGCTCGTCCTGACCATGCGCGAGGGCAACCTGCGCGCCAAGAGCGCCGCGTACGAGTCGCTCAAGCTGGTGACGGGCCAGGACTTCAAGCTCGCGCCCGACGTCTGGGAGAAGTGGTGGCGCGACAAGAAGAAGGGCAAGCTCACCGACGAGGGCAAGTTCGCCAAGGGTGAGCGCATCTCCGTCTCGACCTACTACAACTTCAAGATCTTCTCCGACCACGTGCTCTTCGTGGTGGACATCAGCGGCTCCATGAAGTGGCTCGAGGCGCCGCCGCAGCGCATCGACGTCGCCAAGAAGCAGCTGGTCAACGTGGTGCGTTCGCTCGACCCGAAGACCAACTTCAACCTGATGACCTTCGCGTCGGACATGCACACCTGGAACAAACAGGGCGGCGTGCCGGCCACCAAGGAGAACATCGACAAGGCGCTCGTGTGGATCGACAAGCGCTTCCTGCCGCGCGGTGGCACCAACACGCACGGCGCGATCATGGAAGCGCTCTACAACAACCCGAAGGTCGACACGGTCTACTTCCTGTCCGACGGTCTCCCCTCCTCCGGCTCCATGGAGGTGCAGGAGGAGATCATCGTCGCGCTGCGCGACGCCAACCGCTTCCGCAAGGTGGTCTTCAACACGATCGCGCTCGTCTTCGGCAAGTCGCGGATCGAGAAGGCGCACAAGTACGAGGACCCGCAGGAGATGGGCGCCTTCATGGAACGCATCGCCGAGGTGACCGGCGGACAGTCGGTCGTCATCGACCGGCCGTTCTTCGATCTCGACGACTAGATCCGCAGGAGGCTCCGAGTTCCCCGCCCCGTTCCTCGACCAGTTTCTCGCCCCGAGGACCTCGGGGTCCTTGTGAGGGCGAGCGGTAGCGCCTAGCGCGTCAGCCGCCGCACCGCCGCCTCGATCGTCGGCGTCTGCTTGCAGAAGGCGAATCGAATCAGGCCGGCGGCGTGCTCCTCGTGCTCATAGAACGAGCCCGGGGGAATCGCGGCCACGCCGACCTCTTCGATCAGCCGCTGCGCGAATGCGTCGCCGTCGCCCCAGTCCCAGCCGCGCACGTCCGCCATGGCGAAGTAGGTGCCCTCGGGCGCGATGGGGGCGAGGCCGGCCGCCGCGAGGCCGTCGAGCAGGACCGCGCGCCGCTCGGCGTACTCGCTGCGGAACGCGTCGTAGTAGCCGCGCTCCTCCGCCTGCTCCAGCGCGCAGGCAATGGCGTCCTGCAGCGGCGCGGGCGCGCAGAAGACAAGGAACTGGTGTGCGTTGCGGATGGCCGCGCTGAGCGGCTCCGGCGCGCACGCCCAGCCGACCTTCCAGCCGGTCAGGCTGAAGGTCTTCGCCGCGCTTGAGATGCGCACGACGCGGTCCCGGTCGAGCGACGCGGGACTGACGTGCCGGTGTCCGTCGAACAGCAGGTGCTCGTAGACCTCGTCCGACACCACGATGCAGTCGTGGCGCGCGCAACACGCGAGCAGGTCGGTGAGTTCCTTCTCGCGGAAGACGCGACCGGTCGGGTTGTGGGGCGTGTTCAGAAGAAACAGGCGCGTGCGCTCGGTGAACGCGCGTTCCAACTCGTCGCGGTCGAACGTGAACGCCGGCGCGCGCAGCGGCACCGCTTTCAGCGTCGCCCCGTTCATCGCCGCGCACGCGGGGTAGGAGTCGTAGAAGGGCTCGAAGGTCAGCACCTCGTCGCCCGGCTCGAGCAGGCCGCAGAGCGCCGCGGCGATCGCTTCCGTCGCGCCGGACGTGATCGTCACCTCGCGTTCGGCGTCGTAGCCGGTCGTGGCGGCGACCGCCTCGCGCAGACGCGTCGCGCCGGGGCTCGGCGCGTACTGGTTGTGTCCGCGTCGCATCGCGTCGCGGGCGGCGTCCTGGATCCATGTCGGCCCGTCGAAGTCGGGGAAGCCCTGCCCGAGATTGATCGCGTCGTGCCGTCGCGCGAGCTGCGAGTAGACGGTGAAGACGGAGGTGCCGAAGGACTCGAGCGCGCGACGCGCCATGCGCGCACACTACTCCAGCACGAGGCGCGGAACCACCACCGTCTTGCCGCGCTGGATGCGGCCGGTGGCGAAGTCCTCGCCGACGCGATAGATGCAGTGCACGAACGCGCCGTCGTCGTCGACCTCGGTCGTCACGTGGACCGGGTCGGTCTCCGCGGTCGGGTGGCCGTTGACGTGCGTCAGCTTGTGCTTGTTGGGCTCCGGCACCCGGGGCAGGGCCGGGTAGAGCACGCTCACCTGCATATACATGGCCGGCTCGCCGACGGCGATCGCCGCGACCCCGCGCGGCAGCTCCGAGTCCTGGAGGACGAAGGCGTCGACCAGACGGGGGTCGAGATGGCCCGTCAGGACCGACTCCTGGCGCTGGGCGCCCTCGCTCGCCGGCTGCAGATAGGAGCGTCCGACGAAGATCGCCGCCCCGGTCAGGAGCGCGAGACCGATGATGGTTGCCGCCGACTTGCCCACACCGGAGTCGTCGGCTCTACCGGGGCGGAACTTGACCCTGCTCCCGGTTGGGCCGCAGACGGTAGATTTAGGGTGTGCTGCGGGTTGCTCTTGTTTCCGCCCTGCTCGCGGGTTCGCTCGCCGCTGCCCCGTCCCGGGCGGATTTGCTCGCTCGCTGGGACGAGGCGGGGCCGGGGGAGCGTCTCGCGCTGCGTCGCGCCCTGCGCGCCTGCCGCGACGCGCAGCGATTCGTCGACGCGCGCTGCGTGCTGATCGAGTTCGACAAACGCACGCGCACGCTCGCCGAGCTCTACCGCGAGGTGCTGGAGCCGGCGCTGGTCGCCGTGCCCAAGCCGGACCGCGGCAACGAGCTCGGCCTGCTCGACGCGCATCGCGCCGCGCTCGCCGGACTGGACGCGCTGGGCGCCGCCTACCGCCCTCCCGCGCCGGTCGACGCGGGCACGCTCAATCTCGTCCTCGACTACGCGAGCGACGTGCTCAACGCGTGGCAGCTCACGCCGCGCGTGCGTCTGCGCCTCTTCACCGCGACCCTCGAGGTGTTGCGCTCGCTCGAGGATCGGGCCGAACCGGACGCGTGGTCGCGGTGGGTGTTGAATCACGAGATTCTTCCGGCCCTGCTCGGCCTCGGTCGCCGCTTCGCCGACGACCCTCGGCTGCGGGCGATCGTGGGGCGCGCGGCGGAGGGTCTGACGCTGCCGTCGATCCTCGACGACGCGTCGCAAGCGCGTCTCGCCGCACTGACAAGCGGCCGCAACGCGCGCGAGATCCTGCGTCGCGCGTATCAGAAGGGGCGGCTCGACGCGACCGGCGTGACCGCGCTCGCGCGCAGCGTCGCCGCCGTCGCGGGTGACGACGAAGGGTTCCTCACCGGCGCGGCACCGCTGCTGCTGGAACTGCTCGCCGACGCGCGCGTCCCGCCGGTCGTGCGCGGCGAACTCGTCGATCTCGTGCTGGAGCGCATGGGCGCGCTGGCACCGCTGCGTCCGATCGTCGCGGAGCTCGTCGCGACGGCGTATGGCGCGCCTCCGCGCCCCTTCGATGCGTGGAAGCAGGCGCGCGCCGCCTCCGGCGGTCCCATTGCGCACCCGCCGCCGGGCGAGACCTATCGCTTCCTCCAGGTCGTACTGCTGCGGACGCGTCCCGATCGGCCCCCGTCGCCCGCGCGTGTCGTGCGGCGCGACGTGCGCCTGCAGGAGCCCATGCGCACGGCGCGAGGCGTCTTCCTCGGCGTGCTCGTACCGTCCGTCGACGCGGGGCAGGCGGACTTCCTCGGACCGACGCCCGGCTTGCGCGGGGTGCCGGACAGCAGGCTGCTCCGCCGTCCGCTTGCGCTCGAACGCATCGCCATGCGCGCGTACGGCGCGCGCGGCGAGGAGATCGAGATCTGCCTTGCGCTGCCGCGGGACGGCAGCGAACCGGTGCCGGCCACCGGCGCGCGGCTCGAGCACGTGCTGGCGCTGGTGGCGCAGCGGCTGGAGCGCTCGCAGGAAAGAGCGGAGATCGATTCGCTCGTCGGGCTGCTCGTGCGCATCGATACGCGCGCGGCGCGTGAGCTGGCCGCGCGTCATGCGCCCCAATCGCGCGACGCCGCGGGGCTCCTGGAAATGATGGAGAAGGGCGACCGGTCCGCCGTCGAGCCGCTGCTCGCGCGACTCGGTGACCTCGAAGGGGTCGACCTCGAGCGTGCGCTCATCGCGCTGCTGGAGCACGGGGGCGATCCGGTTCGCACGCGCCTGCGCGCACTCGCAAAGGACGGCGCCGTCCCGCTGGCGATCGCGTCGGCCGACGCTCTCCTGAAGGCGGGGGAGGCCGACGGCGTCTCGCTCCTGTTGGCGCACGAGAATCGCTACGCGCGGCTGGCGGGCGCGGGGCTGACCCTCCGGCTGACCTCGTTGGCCGGTGGACTGCGCATCATCCCGCGCAAGGCGGTCGACCTCGCATCGTTGGCGAAGCGATCCGGGGCGGCGTTCCCGAAGTCGATGGGACTCCCGTGGCGCACGCTCGGCACATGGCTGCCGCGCGCGTTGCGGGAGCCCGAGAAGATTCCGTCCGAGCGCACGAACTACGACGCGCTCGCCGGCAACGTCATGCCGGAACGATTCGCCCTCTTGTGGACCGAGCGGGTGAACGAAGGCAAACAGCGTCGTCGATGGGGGCCGCTGATCTCCTACGTACTCGACCCGAAGCAGCCCGGCCGCGGCATTCGTCCGGAGCGGCGGGACAAACTCCTCGCCGCGCTCGAGGCGCGCGCGATGGAGAACGACGCGCTGCGCAAGCTCTGGATCGAATCATGGCTGCTCGTCGCCGTGGTCGAGTCGGGCATGAAGTTCGAGAAGAGCATGCTGCCGCAGGCGCAGGCGGCGCTCCGTCGTGCGGCGGGTGACACCGCGCCGGCCGGTGCACGTCGCAAGCCCGGACTCTACTGGCCGATCTGGGCCGCGAAGGAACTGCGATGAGCGAGCCCGCGCGGACGCGTCGGGCGCTGCTCGAGGGACTCAGCCACGAGCTGCGTTCGCCGCTGCAGTCGCTGCTCGGCTTCGCGCAGCTGCTCGGCTCCGGCAAGCTCGGGCCGCTGAACGAGGAACAGCAGGAAGCGGCCGACGCGCTGGCGCGTACGGCGCGGCGCATCCTGCAGGTCTCCGAGGACGTGCTGCAGGTCGCGCGCATCGACGCGGGCCGCGAGGAACCGACCTGGGCCGACGTCGCGCTCGATCCCCTGCTGGCGCGCGAGCTGGAGCTCGTGCGGCCCGAGGCCGAGGCGAAGGGGCTCGCGCTGGTGCGGGCGGGGGAGACCGGCGTCGTGGCGCCGACCGATGCGGCCAAGGTCGCGCGCATCGT
>JBCDBY010000110.1:0-12696 GCA_039182715.1 Planctomycetota bacterium | reverse complement strand
TGCTGCTTCCTCCTTGTCGAGACGGGGCGGGGTCCGATCTGCGCGGCCGCCGCGGTTACTGGAACGGAACGCCCCGCATCCGGAACCGAATCCGACGAAGGCGGTCGATGACTTGACGCACTTTCCAGCTGTTGCGCACGCGTCCGATCGTCCCGCCGAGCCCGGCGTCAGGCTGCGGCGTCGCGGCCGCGTCGGGCGGCTGCCGCACCTCCCGGTACTCGCCCCAGATCACTCCACGGTCGCGGAGCGAGTGCTCCCAGATGCTGCGGTTCTTGTGGTACGAGCCGGCGTAGAGCGTCGTCGGCACGCCCAGGATCGCGCCCGCCACCGCGGAGTGCGTGCGATTCGCGTGGATCGTCTTGGCGGCCGCGTGGATCCGCAGCCAGTGCGGGAACGAGCGCGCGAACCGCGCGGGATCGAGGCGAACGCCCTCCGCCTGAATGGCGATCTCGCCCGGCGCCTCGTTGTCTTCCCGCAGCGCGAGCAGGTGGTAGCGCCCCTCGTCGATGCCGGCCATGCGCCGAAACTCCTCCGCGGTCAACTGGAGCGCGGTGTCGACGTCCATGCCGACCCGAGCACCTCGGGTGTCGACCTTCTTCAGGAGTTCGAGCGAGGTGTTCTCCCGCACGAACAGGTGGATCTCCGCGACCTTGGCGTCGGCGAGGATCTCCGGCAGGATGCGCGACGTGTAGGACTCCCGGTCGTCGTAGCTTTGCGGTCCCTGGATGACCAGCGCCGCCTCGGAGCGCACCGCCCGTCGCAACGACTCCGCGACGCGACCCGAGCACCAGGGGTTGTATCCGCCACCGCCGTGAATGTAGACGGCGTCGTCGGGACCGACCTTCGTCTCGTCGAACTCCGTCAGCGTGAGCGAGACGGTATCGAGACCTTCGGACCGGGCGAGAAAGTCCGCGCCCGCGACGATGAGGCCATCCCCCGCGTTTCCGCCGGACTCGACCATGAAGAAACGGCGGTTGCGGTGCGCCTGAAACAGGTCGCGCAGCGTCTGATCGTGAAGTTTCTCCATCGCTTCCCTCACCCGATTCGGAGGATCCGGCGCTCTCGGCGCGCTTCGCAGCGCGTCCGCCCCATCCCCTCCGAGAAGCGGTATAGCAGTGCGACGCGGCGCGAGGGAAGTCATTCTCGCTGGCAGGCGTTTCAGGATCGCATCAAGTTGGGGCGGCCCCGGCGTCCGAATCCGTTGCTCCGGCGTGACGGTGGTGCAGGGATCCCCGTGGCGTGCCGATCGGGGATGGCAGCGTCCGGGCGGCCGATCAAGAGGACGAAAGGACTCCGCCTCGAACCGCCTGTTACCCTTCGCGCGCGGCTCGGGAAAGGCTGCCACGCCCGCCCATTCGGAAGCGACGAGGGGCGGATCCCATCCACCATGTCCACGGTCACTGTCGTCATCCCCACCCTTGGCGTCCGCGCCTCTCTCGGGGACGCCATCGAGTCGGCCTTGCAGCCGGAAACGCACGAGGTGCTTCTCCTGCTCAACGGCTCGAGAGCCGATCCGAGCAAGGTTCGAGCACGATACGAGCGGAGCCGCGTCCGGGTGGTGGAGTCGACGGCCCGGAGTCTGCCGGGGGCGATCCTCGACGGTCGCCGGGCGGTGCGCTCGGATCTCTTCGCGTTTCTCGACGACGACGATCTTCTCGTCGAAGGCTCCCTGACGACGAGGGCGGACGCGATGCGCGAGTCTCCCGAAGTCGACGTGGTCGTGATGAACGGTTGGCGGCTCGAAGGGACGGAGCGATCGAACGCGATCCCGTCCTTGGGCCGCTGCAGCGCGGATCCGGCGATGGCGATTCTTCACAAGAACTGGCTTGCGTCGAGTGGCGGGCTCTATCGCGCGAACTCGGTGGACGACCAGGCGTTCGTCGACCTGCCCGCCTACATGGAGTGGACGGCGCTCGGATTCCGTTTGGCGAAGGCGGGCAAGACGATCCGGTTTATCGACGAACCCGGGTTCGAGATTCGTGCCTCGCCGGACAGCCTCTCCGCATCGCTCGACTACTCGCTGGCGCAACTGTCGGGACTGCGCGACATGCGGCGATTCGCGGACCGGCCGGCGGAGTTCCGGAGAATCGCCGACAAGCGTTCGCGGCAGCATCACAGCCTTGCCGTGACCTTCGTCGAGAGCGGGGAGAAGCGCCGCGCGTGGGCGCACCATCTCCGGAGCCTCTCCCATTGGAGCGGGCTTCGGTTTCTTTCGTTTACGCGCCGGCTCTTCTGAAGTTCCTTCCGGGGCTCCTTCTAGCGTGTCCGGCCGCGACGAAGACGCAGCCCGCGCAGTCGGCCGCGCTCCCGCGTCCAGGCCATCGAGCCCTCGAAGCGCTCCGGCCTGCCCTTGAAGCGACTCGTCATCCAGACTCGGGCGGCGTGAAGGAGCCGGCTCCACTGCCAGAGCGGTGCTCCGAACAGGGAGGCCCCGTTCCCCGCGTCGCCCTGCAGGCCCTCGCCGATCGCGTTTCGATGGTGGCGACGCAGGCACCAGGCAGGCGTACAGGAGGACCGGGGCACCTGGTGCCGGACGATCGCGTCGTCGACGACCACGCCCCGGGAGCCGAGTGCACGAAGCTTGCGCTGCATGTCCCGCTCCTGTCCCGTCGCTCCCGTGGAACCGCCGGGCCCGAGACCGGGGTCGAATCCGTCCGTGGCCTTCAGTTCGCGAGCCCAAGCGGCCCAATTCGCTCCGAGGAACGTGCCGTTCGGTCCGGCGGCTCGCAGCTCCTCGGCCGAGCAGCCGCGCGCGCTGGACGGAAGATGGGGGAGGAGCCAGTCGGGCGGCCGGTCCTCGTATTCGACCGCGACGGGGCCGCCGAAGTAGTGGTTCGGTCCGGACCGGCGCGCCGCTTCGACGTAGGCGTGGAGCGTGCGCGCATGGACCTCCACATCGTCGTCGAAGAAGACGATCAGATCGTCGTCGTTCGCCGTGGCCAGCGCTACGTTCAGCGCCGCGCTCTTGTTGCCCGACGGCAGCCGCAGGTAGCGGCTCTCCAGAGGCGTCGCGGCGGCCTCCACCGTTTCGGTCGAGAGCTTCGTGCTGCCGTTCTCAATGACGACCAGGCACGATCCGGGCGGAGCATCCGAGATCGAGCGGATCATCCGATCCAGCTCGATGGGGCGCCCTCGCGTTGCGACGAGAATCCGGAGCGGCGGGCTCGACATCCTCCGGACCTCGCTCACGACCTTCTCGCGGTCAGGCCGGGGGGTGCCTTTGGGATCGGTCGCCGCGCGGAGCGTGGGCGCTTGCGCGATCGAGGTTCAGGCGTGCGAGCACGTCGGCCGCTCGACAGCTCCAGCAGAGGTGGCGTACGGACTCGATGCGGGCGGCGCGTTCCAGCGCGACGTCGGGGCGCAGCTGCCGGTGGATCTTGGCGCTCCATTCCTGCGCGGAGTCGGCGATCTCCAGATGACCTCCCCAACGTCGTGCGGCGGGGATTCCGGAGGAGACCACGGGAATGCCGGCCGCGAGGTACTCCGGAAGCTTCAGAGGCGAGCAGAAGTGGCTCCAGACGTCGTGGTCGGTCCGGTAGGGCATGAGTCCGACGTCCAGATTCGCGACGTAGGACGGAAGCGCGGTGAACTCGACCGAACCGAGGAACCGGACGTTCGGGTGTTGCCGCAGCGTGGCCACGCCCGACTGGGTGGTCTCATCGGACTGGATCGGGCCGACGAAGACGAAGTTCGCTTCCGGCATCGTGCCGACGAGTTCGGTGAGCAGTCCGAAATCGAGCTTCTGGTTGATGGATCCGACGTACCCGATGCGCGGCCCGGGGATGGACAGGATCGCTTCCGGGACGTCGTTCCCCCGTACCTCCGCCGCTGCCCGAAACGGCTCGAAGTCGACCCCATTCTCGAGCACTTCGAAGCCGTGGTGGATCGGGTCCGCCTCGATGATCTCCGGGGAGACCGCGAGCTTGAGATGGGCGCTGCGAATCAGGCTCTCCTCGAGCCGGCGCTGACGGAGGGTCGGCTTCCCGATGATCGGGTAGCGATCCCGCTTGTGGTAGACGACCGTATCCGGGTCGAGCCGGCGCGCGACGGGCCAGAACTCCGGATCCCAGATATATGCGATCACCGGATCGCGATGCCGACCGCCCAGCAGCTTGCGCAGGGCCCTCGCCCGGAGCATCTCCGACGCTCGGACGAGATACGGACGCTTCCAATGGAACTCCGGGAGCCAGTTGGAAGGAACGTGTCGAACGACGCCGAAGTCGGATTCGAGGTTTCCTGTCTCGGGCTCCCGGCCGCCCGGGCGCACCGGAGGCTCGGCGAAGATGACGCGATGGCCGGCCCGGGCAAATTCCCGCGCGAGCAGTTGCCGCGACGAGTACTTGTCGCGCCACCGATTGCGGCTCAAGAATACGAACGTACCGGTCGGTCTTTTCGACATCGGGGCTTGTGTGTGGCTTGACGGGACACCGGGGCGTGCCGGCTCGGGTGCCTGGGCATGGGGCCGAGTCGGCACGTCGATTCGGTTCGACTGGCGGTGCTTCATCGCTCAGCCCGCCCGCTCGTCCCCGCGTTCGCTTCGACGCCGATTCCAGGATTCGATCACGTCCGCGACTCGACCGGCGGTTCGACCGTCCCAAAGTGCCGGGACCCTACTCTTTGAGATCGGCTGGGAGAGCGCGCGGGCGCACTCCTCGCGAATTCGTCCGCCATCCGTCCCGACGATGCGGTTCGTGCCCTGCTCCACGGTGATGGGACGCTCCGTGTTCTCCCGAATCGTCAAGCACGGGATCCCGAGGGCGGTGGTCTCTTCCTGCAGGCCGCCGGAATCGGTCATGACCAGCCTGCTGCGGGAGACCAGGCTGAGGAAGTCGATGTAGCCGAGCGGCTCCAGGAGCTTGACGTTTCCGGCGTCCAGATCGAGGCCCGGCAGCTGGCCGATCTTCTGCCTCGTGCGGGGGTGACAGCTGAACGCGACGGGAAGGGACGCCGACACGTCGCGGACCGCGTCCAGCACCTCCGTCAGCACCGCCGGGTCGTCCACATTGGACGGCCGATGAAGCGTCAGGACGGCGTACTCGCCGTCGGCCAGGCCGAGGTTCGATACGATGCTGGATTGCTTTGCGCGCTCGAGATGCTCGAGCAGCGAGTCGATCATGATGTTGCCGACCAGGTGGACGCGATCGGCGGGGATCCCCTCGGCCTCCAGGTTCGCATCTCCATCCGGAGAGGGCGTGAGCAGAAGATCCGAGATGCGGTCGGTGATGACCCGGTTGATCTCTTCGGGCATGCGCGCATCGAAGCTGCGCAGCCCCGCTTCGACGTGCGCGACCGGAATCCACATCTTGGCGCCGACCAGCGCGCACGCCAACGTCGAATTGACGTCGCCGACGACGACGATCAGGTCGGGCTTCCTCTCTTCGCAGATTCGCTCGAACTCGATCATGACGGTTGCCGTCTGCCGCGAGTGGGATCCCGATCCGACTCCGAGGTAGACGTCGGGTTCCGGCATCCCGAGGTCGTCGAAGAACACCTTGGACATGTTCTCGTCGTAGTGCTGCCCGGTATGGACGAGGATCGTCTCGTGGCCTCTCCGCTTCAGTTCGCGCACCAGTGGCGCCATCTTCATGAAGTTCGGACGGGCGCCGACGACGCACGCGATCTTGAGGACGGGTTCTGCTTGGTTCGACATCGTTCCGCTTGATCCGATCTCCTGCTCAGCGCTGGAGTTTCGAGGTCGCGGCGTACTGAAGCCTCGCATACTCGCCGCCGGCCGCCGCCAGATCCTGTGCCGTGCCCGACTCGGCGAGGACGCCGTCCTTGAGGACGATCACCTGATCCGCAACCTCCGCGAGCGAGAGGCGATGGGTGATGGCGAAGATGGTCTGGCCGGCGCGGTGATCGACGAGGTTCTGAAGAATTCGCTGCTCCAGCTCCATGTCAAGCGCGCTCGTCGCCTCGTCGAGGATGAGGACGCGCGTATCGGCCAGCACGGCCCGCGCGATCGCGATCCGTTGGCGCTGACCACCACTCAGACGCGTGCCCCGCTCACCGATTTCCGTGCGTAGCCCGTTCGGGAGCTCCTCGACGAAGTCGTCGAGGCAGGCGATGCGCATCGCGTCATCCAGCTCGCTCATCGATGCGTTCATGTTGCCGATGCGCAGGTTCTCCTCGAGGGTCCCGTCGAAGACGAAGACGTCCTGCGCCACGTACGAGATCGCTTCGACGAGCTGCGCGCGGGTGAGTTCGGGAAGCGGCACGCCGTCCAGCGTGACCCGCCCCGCATGGGGGTCGTGGAAACGCTGGGCAAGTTTCGCGACCGTGGACTTGCCGGCGCCGCTGTCCCCGACCATCACCGTGACCTTCCCCGCCTGGATCTCGATCGAGAGGTCGCGAAGAATGGGTTCGGCCCCGTAGGAAAAGTCCACGCGCTCGAACTGAACCCGTCCGGCGCTCGGCGTGCGGATCGGGGGGCCGTCGGTCGGGAACTCCAGTTCGGGCTCGAACTCGAGAATCTCCAGTGCGCGATCGCCCGCGGCGACACCTCGGTTGATCGTGTTCACCGCGCCCGGGATTCCCTGCGCGGGAGCCTGCAGCAGATAGAGCGTCGCGAGGAGCGACATGAACTGGCCCTCGGTGATCTCCTTGGCGAGGAGGGCCTGGCCCGTGAGCCAAAGGACGGTGGCGATGGTCGCGCCGGCGACGAGCTGCAGCGCCAGCACCGAGGTCGCGCTGATCTTCTGCGCCTTGATGACCATGTCCCGATAGTTCTCGTTGGTCCCCTCGAAGTCCTGCTTCCACCGATCGCGCAGACCGAATCCGAGGATCACGGCGATGCCGCCGATCATCTCGGTGATGTTCTTCGCGATCTCCCCGAGGCTGTCCTGCACCGTGCGCCCGATGGCGCGGACCCGGCGTCCCGTGAACTTCAGGATCGCGGCCGCGAGGAACACGACGCCGATGCAGATGGCAGCGAGGCCGGGGTTATTGAAGAAGATCACGCCGAGCAGCAGGATGACCGTGACGAGATCCCGGATGAGAAGCTGGATCGCGCCGATGGCGGCGACTTCGAACACGGCGATGTCGTTGACGATGCGGGTCGCCAGCTGACTCGAAGACTGCGTGCTGAAGAATCCGGTGCCCTGGTTGAGCAGGTTGTTGAACAGCTCGGAGCGCACGGACTGCACGACGCGGGCGCTGGCGATGCGGGCGAGGACGGAGTAGGCCCACTCCAGTCCCCCCTGGAGCCAGAAAATCGAGAGTGCGACGAAGCAGAGCGCGGCGAGCTCACCCGTCGTCGGCTCGCCGCCGAGGAAGGCGTCGACGATCGGCTGGCTGATCAGCGCCTTGGCGGCCGTCAGGGCCGAGATACAGATCAGCAGCAGGAGTGAAACGCAGAAGAGCGCGCGGACCGGCCGAAGGTACTGGAGCAGACTCTTGCGCTTTCCGGGGCTGGACCGATCCGTCCGGGCGTCGTCGTCGCCCGTCGATTTCGCGGCCCGAGCCCCGGCGCGGTCGGCTGCGGGCGGCGTCTCGCCTACGTTCTCGCTCGACGAAGTGTCCACCAGGATCGACCTTTCTTGCATGGAAAAGGATTGGGCAACTCCCGTGCCCCGTCATTGTGCTCGATCGACGAACTCAGTCTCGGAATCCCGCTCGCGTTTCCTGCATTGCGGTTCCCTCGGGTCCGAACCGGGCCGATCCGACCTTGGGCTGACACCGAACTTCGGCTGAACGAAGCGGCGCGATCGCGACAACGCAAGGCCGTCGTTCGCTGTTCGTCGGGGTAACAGCTCGCTTACCGGCGCACCGGCCGCTCTGACGATGTCTCAGACGTGAACGATTTCGTGGCCGGCCCTTTCGCAGCCCCGTAGTTGGGCTATCAATACGGTGGTCATTGATGCGTTCCTGTCGGGACTTCCGAGAGTTCCGGCTACGGTAAGGAAGAACAAACATGGGTCGAAATCGCGCCTGCCGGGTCGGCATGCACACCTACTTGCTGGGGCTCATTCTGCTCGCCGGCTGCGAGCTGAGGGATGAGATTCGGGATCTGACGAATTCCGAGTCCCAGAGCAGCAGCCGCGAGATCGCCTTCGAAGGCGGCGATTCACCGACTTCGTTCGAGCCCGCAGCGCCGGCGGAGCTGACGCTCGAGACGTCGCAGCTTGCCGTCGGACTGCGGGGCATCCGCGCGCGCCGCGTGCTGCGTGCGGTCGGCGGTTCCTCGCCTTACGTGTTCGAGCTGACGGGCGGCGCGCTGCCCGAGGGGTTGAGCATGGACGCTTCCCGCGGCGTGATCGAGGGAACGGCGGCCTCGGCCGGACGCTATCGGTTCACCATTCAGGTGACCGACTCGTCCGAGCCTCCGGAGACGCGCCAGGCGGAGTTCTCCATGGTGATCGTGGAGCCCGGCGTCGACGTGCTCGCGATTCCGGATGCCGAGACCACGGCCGCCAACGCGGCCGCAGGGCTCGGCATGGTTCCCGGCCTGCATCTCACCGCGGTGCGCGGGGCGGGAGCCGGCGTCGAACGACGCCTCGACTGGACCCGTCTCGACTACTCGGCACCCATGGCGGTGGCCCGCGTCGAGGGCGCGTTCGAGGAGAGCGAGCTGAAGACCACGGACCTGCTGACGGAGAAGCTCGCTGCGGCGCGCTCTCCGGTCGCCGACCTTGCCGTCGTGCTCGACGGTTGGGTCTGGGTGGAGGAGGACGGCGATCTGTCGCTCACGCTCGCCGAGGTGGACGACGGGGGCCTGCTCTGGTTCGACGGCAAGCCGGTGGCGTCCCGCAATGTTTCGCCCGAGTCGCCCGCTGGGTCGGCGGTGATTCCCGGCGTGAAGCGCGGCCTGCACCGGATCAAGTATCACCACTACAACGCCAGCGGCGGATATCGGTTCTCGGTCCTGATGGCCGAGGGCGGCACCAAGGACTACGCCGTCATCGGGGCGAACCGGCTCTTTTGCGGCCCGGCCATCGACGAGCTTCCGATGCTCGAGCATTGCGCCGTCGAAGGACGCCCCTACGAGCACAAGCTGAAGACGCTGGGCTTGACGGGCAGCGCCACGTTCAGCCTGGTGGACGGCAAGCTTCCCGACGGGATCTCGCTGCGTGAGGACGGGCGGCTGGAGGGTTCCGCGACGGTCTCCGGCACGCACTACTTCACGCTGAGCATGCAGAACGGCGCCGGCGTGAAGTCGCTGCGCTCGTTCGCGCTGCACGTCTTCACCGGGTTCCCCTTCGAAAGCCAGAACACGCCGGAACAGTTCCTTCTCACGTTCGATGGCGGCATGGACGACGCGCCGGGCATCACCATCGCGTCCGAGCCCGACGCCAACGACTACACGCTGCTCGGGGCCGGAGCCATGGGCCTCAAGGCGTACATCAACAAGGGGCTTGCCAGCGGCATCACGGACGAAGTCGCGTCGCTTGGCTCGGGCCGCAGCTACTTCGTGACGTCTCCCTGGCTCGGGTTCTACATCACGGGGGGCCAAAGCGAGCACATGTCGAACTACTTCCCCGCGGCCCGCACGGCGAACCGCTTCGGCGTGTTCTTCCGCGCGCCGGCATCCGTCGACCTCGGCGAGCGGGGGCAGTTCGACTGGCGTGAGGACCCGACCCAGTACCGCCAGCGTGTCCTTTCCAACGTGCACATCGCGGGGCACAACGTGTTCCGCTGGCAGTCGCACAAGAAGGAACAGAACAACTGGCACTTCTATCACATCAACTCGCTCTACTGGCCCGACACGTTCAAGACGGCCTCGATCCGCTACGTGGGCGACGGCTGGTACTACTACGAAGCGTGCGATCTGAACTCTTCGCAGCGCACCGGAGCGACCAACGTCGTCGGTCTGTACAACCCGATTCGTGACTCGGGCCGCAACTACTTCGACACGCTCTCCCGGGTCTACTTCCAGGAGTCGCGGTCGTTCCGAAACATCCCGACCGAGACTGGCCACGTCACGCACTACGACAACATCCGTATCTTCCGGCGTCCGAACCTGGTTCGGGTGACGACGCGCGATGGCAAGGGCGTGCATCGCGGCGCCATTGGCGTGAACGCCAAGGAGGTCGAGATTCCCTTCGTCGTCGAGAACGTGCGGGACTACGCGGTTCGATTCCGAATCGCACGTTATCTGCGAAAGACGCCGAGGTTCGACGGGGAGTCGATCTTTGTCGACGCGAACGGCAACGGCAAGGTGGACGCCGGCGAACCGGAGCTCAAGGGGAAACAGCTGACCGAGTCGTTTGCGCCGGGTGAATCCCGAACCTACGTCTACGTCGTGCGACCGGACGAGGAGGTCGACGTGACGCATCTGGAGGGCGTGACGTTCCGCGTGCAGGACCCGCGGGACGTGTTCAGCCTCGACGGGGACAGCCTCATGATTCTCCTGTACCGCTCGGCGAATCCGTCCGGCGTGAACCTGAAGAATCTTCGGAGCTACACGACGGGCGCCTCCAACCCCTCCCCGACGGGCGCGACCAACCGCGTGCCCGAGGTGTCCGTGACGCAGGGCGAGATGACGGTCCGAGTCGGCCAGGAAGTACCGTTCGAAGGAACGGTGTCCGATGAGGACGGCCCGCGCGGGACGCGTCCCTACTGGGACTTTGGGGATGGAACCGCCCTGCAGTTCGGTCTCGCCACCACGCACGTCTTCTCCCGGCCCGGCGTCTTCAAGGTGCGACTCTACGCGTCCGACAGCTTCCACCGCGGCCACGCCGAGATCACGGTCACGGTCACGCCGTAGGCGCCGCCGCGTCCGGGGAGTGGATCGAACGCAGCCGCGCGAGAGCGACGGCTGCGAGCGCTTCTCGATCGTACTTCCCGACGGCAGACGGGTCGGGGGCGCGCAGGCCTTCGGCGCCCTTGTCGAGCAACGTGCGCACGATGGGGCGCCGCGCCTCTGCGTCGTCCAGATCGAGGAGATGGATGCCCAGCTCGGGCTGCTCCGCGGCCAGCTGCGCGACCGCGGAGTTTCGCTGGAAGAGCGCGAGGATCGGCTTCCCCGCCCGCAGGTACTCATAGAGCTTCATCGGAATCTGGCTCGAGGCCTCCTCGGTCCGATGTCCAACGAGCAGCAGGACGTCGGCCGCGAGTTGCGCCCGAAGCGAGTCCTCGAACGAGAGCGGCGGCTCGAAGTGGACGCGTGCGTGCAGCTCGTCGTTGGGCAGCGACGACTCGCACGCCGACTGGATGGCCGGATCGATTGGGCCGACGAAGCGGAAGCTGCACTTGCCGAGACCCTGCCCGTCGCTCGCGACCGCGGCGATGTCATCGAGCAGCGGCTTCGGGGTTCGCACGCCGTATAGAGAACCGGAGTGGAGGATCGTGCAGGCCGTTGTTTCGGACGTCGACGGCGTGAGGGAGCGCCACTCCTCCTCGTCGAATCCGTTCGAGATGACGGTGATCGGCTGCGTCACCGGTGCGTGTTCGCGCTGCTTGAGCTCGTGCCGCAGCGTTTCGGTCGTGACCCAGACCTCGCGCGGGCCCCGCATGCAGAACTCCTCGAGCCGTCTGTCCCAGCGGTCGAGACGTCCGGTTCGTTCCGGACGAAACGGGTTGGTCAGCCACGGATCGCGCAGATCGGCGACGAATGGAACGCGTCGCAGCCGGGCGATCCAGCGGCCCACGATGAGGCCGGACATCGATGGGGCGGTGGCCACGACGATGTCCGGCCGCGGAACGAACAGACCACGCAGAACCGCGGGCAGAAACCACATCGTTTCCCGGTCCGGCGTGACCATCGCATCGGACAGGAACCTCAGGAGTCCACCACGCTGCGCACTCTTCGAAGCGGCCTCGGGTTCCGCTGCACCGCCGCCGCTCTCCGCGGGCGCTTTGGCTCTCCTGCGATCCACCAGGCGCTGGCGCCAGCCGATGGGATCGGGCCACCAGACGCGCACCTCGCGGATGTCGCCGTAGTCGACCGTGCCCTCGGGGTTGCGCGGGTAGTAGGGCTTGCGCGCCGTCAGGACAGTGACCTCGACGTCGTCGGCCCGGCTCCAGTAGCGCGCGAACGTGTTGGCCCGCTTCGCACCGGTGGCGCGGTCGAGGCCGAAGTAGGTCGCCACCAGAAGAATGCGCATGGAAGTGGGCGCAGTCTAGGGCGCGATAGCCCCATGTCCCCAATCCGGTCAGGAGGATCGATTCACTCGGAGACGATCAGCTGAACTGTCGCACGAGGAGCGGCCCGAGCCGGCGCGTCAGGCCGAGGGGCAGGCGTCGCCACGTGCCGGAGACGAGCTGCATGGCGCGTCCGGGGCCGGTGTCCTCCTCCGGCGGCGCCATCTCCGCGTCGAGGCGGTACCAATGGAGCGGCACGGGGGCGCCACCCCACTGCATCTTGAACTTGTACTGACCGCTCCCCTCGGTGGTGCGTCCGAAGTCGAACTGCGCGGAACCGTCGCGGACGGCCACAAGCAGACACTCGTAGTAGAGCGCCATGTTCAGGCCCCGGCTCATCGCGGTCGAGAGCGTCGAGGCCCACGGGATGCAGGTGCGCGAGCCGTCCCCCAGCAGGAAGGCGGCCGCCGCCGGACCGTCGCCGTCGAAGACCACCACGACGCGCGCGTGCTCCGGGAACTCTTCGAGCATGCGCCGGAAGAGCCGCGCGCCGTGGGCGGGCGAGCCCAGCTCGCGCATGCGATGACTGTAGACCGCGTGGAATGCGTCGGCCCACTCGGCACCACCGGACTCGGTTCGCTCGACCTCACGCAGGCCACGCTTGATCTGGCTTCG
>JBCDBY010000109.1:0-12708 GCA_039182715.1 Planctomycetota bacterium | reverse complement strand
GACGCCGTGGGAGCTTTTCGACCTCGGGGTGGGTTGTGCCGAAGGTGGAGGGCGTCGACGACTGCGGAGCATGGTCACGTGGCGGGCCTGTCGCGCCATAGCCCGCGCCAGCGGGCGACGGCGGGCGGCGTTGGAGCTTTTCGATTTTGGGGTGTGTTGTGCCGACGGTGCGGGTGTCAACGACTCTGGAGATACCGACAGTTACGGAGCCGGGTTCAATTCTCCCGCAAACCGATGCCCCCAACAGAGGTGCAGGAGAGCAGCGAGCGACAGACCGAGTCAAAGAGGCCGGGGGCATGGAAACCGGAGTCGCCCCCAGCTCCCGGCCCCCGGCCCCCGGCCGCTACAGAATGAACAACAACTCGTCGAGGTCGGCGACGGACGCTCTGTAGTTGTAGTCCTTGCTCATCCGCGCCAGGCGCGGGATCAGCTGGGTGTCGCCGATCATGCCGAGGCCCACGGCTGCCATCGCGCGCAGCGCTTCGGGGCGGCTCGTGTTGTCGAGGATCTCGATGAGCGGGTCGATCGCCTTCTCGTCGCCGATCGTGCCGATCGCGAGGATCAGCTGGCCCTGCACCGTGAACGACTTCGACTTCTCCAGCTCCTCGATGAGGACATCCACCGTCCTCGCATCCTGCAGGAGGCCGAGCGCGGTGGCCGCGTCGCGGCGCAGTTCGATGTCGCTGCGATTGCGGAGCGCGCCGAAGAGCGCCTCCTTCTCGCGGGCCGAGACGTGCTGGCGGCCCATCAGGCCGATCGCCACGCAGCACGGACCGCGTAGCTTCGCGTCGCCGCGCTTCGAAACGATGTCCACCAGATCATCCAGCGCGGTCGCGTCGCGCACCAGACCGCGGGCAATCATCGCCGCCGCGCGCGCTTCGGTGTCGCGGTTCTTGGCGAAGAAGCGGCGCAGTCCCTTGCGGATCGTGTCCAGCGTCTCGTCCTCGACGGGGTTGCCCGCCTGCTCGCGGTAGCGCACCCACGTTCCGAGTCCGAGGGCGGCAAAGTGCTTCTGCTGTAGCTTGCCCTTCGCCAGGTAGTCCAGCAGGGTCTCGATGGCGGTCTCGTTGCCGATGCGACTCAGCGCGATGAGCGAGAAGTACTCGCCCGCACGATCGCCGCCCGACTTCCGCAGAAACGACTGCAGCGCGCGCACCGCCAGCTCCTGGGTCTCCGGCTTCGCCGTCGCGGCGCAGGTGCCCAGCGCGATCGCGATCGAGCGCTTCAGGATGCGACCGGTCCGCCGGCTGGAGAGCTGGCGTGCGAGCATCTCGACGCTGCCGGCGCTCGCCAGCTTGCCGATCGCGTAGCCGTAGAACGAGCGGACGCGATCGTCGAGTCGGCGGTCCTGGAAGCCACGCTCGAGCGCGGGCAACGCGAGGGGATCGCCGATCAGTCCCAGCGCGACGAGAATGCCGGCCGGCACGTTGCGCTTCGCCTCGCCGGTGTACTTGGCGTCGAGCAGCTCGAGCAGCGGCTTCACGGCGCCCGCGTCCCGCTGCAGACCGAGATTGACCGCCGCCCACGCGCGCTCACGCGAGCGCATCTCGTCGTCGCGGATGATCTTCAGGCAGATGGCGCGGATCTCGGGAAGCCGGGCTTCCGGGACGTCGGGCAGCATGCCGAGGGCGAGGACCGCGGACTCCGTCGCCTGCAGACCGAGCTTCACCGGCACGTCCTTGTCCGTGCGGTGGCGGTTGTGCGCCGCCGCGTCGAAGAGCGGGAGGAACTCCGTCGTACCCACCTTGCCGAGCGCGATCAACGCGCCGCCGTGGATGTCCTGATGGTCGCGCGCACGGTTCAGCGATCGCTGCAGCGCGGGAATGATGCGCTTCACGATGGCATCGCGCGTCGGCCGCATCGCATCGGTGAAGTTGCCGGCATCGCCCTGCCCATGGAAAAGCGGCGAAGAGGTCGAGATACCGATCTTGCGCGATTTCAGGTTGAGGATGTCGTCGTTGTTGTAGGCCCACCAGAAGCGCCACGAGTCGAACGTGATCGAGTTCGACGTCTTCCCCGTCTTGGGACCCGGACCCGGCGGCGGCTGCGGCGTCGGCGGCGGCGTGGTGCCGTTCGGGGTTTCGTGGCCGGACTCCGGACCGTTCGGACCGCCGCGCGGCGTATCGACGTCGCCGGGTTCGCCCGGAGGCGTCGGCGGCGGCGGAGGCGGTTCGGGATCGCCGGGCGCGCGCAGCCCCGGCGGCACGCCGCCGTTGGGACCGCGGAACGACCCGCCGTGCGCCCAGACCGTGGCCGGCAGGAGCAGTCCCAGCAGGAGAGCAAGCAGAGTGATTCGCATGTCGAGTGATTCCTTTCACTCGATGAATTGCAGCGATGGTGCCGAAGCGTGCATTCGACGCGCATGCGACACACCGATGTCGAATCGCGTCGCTTCGTGTTGCGTGCGCGCGTCCTTTCGCGCCGCGCACGCGTGCGACGTTACGTTGGGTTCGTAACGACGTTACGCGTGCGCGCGGTGTGCGGCGGCCGTGCAGCAGACGATCGCTTCGAGCGCGGCGGCCGACGCGATCGCGAAGTCGCGCGCCGCGACCGCGACGTCGAGTCCCTCGAGGATCGTCGCGCGTCGCGCGATGGCGCGCATGTCGGAACCGGACCAACCGGTCGACGGCAGGCCGCGTGCCTGCAGGAAGCACGGCACGTCGACCTCGAAGGCGAGCGGCGAGTCGATCGCGAGCGCGGCGTGGAACCGCGCGAGGCGACGCCGGTCGAGCGCCGACACCGATTCCTCGACGTCGCGCGGCGGATGCTTGTGGCCCTTCTCGCGTCGCGCGGCGAACGCCCGTGCCGCGGCGAAGAGACGCGACGGCGTCCAGCGCGCGAGGGCGCGCCGGTACGGCTCGTCGAGTTCCAGCCACGCGACGAACTCGTCCGGCAGCGAAAGCGGCGCCGCCACGCCGCACGGCGCCTCGATCGGCGTGCGCCCTTCCTCCAGCCGGTCGATGACCAGCCGCCCGTCCGTCACGCTGCCGCCGGCGGACCACCACGTCGCCGCGGCCGCCGGCCGGTGCGACGGGAGCGAGGGGGCGAGGCCTTGGACGAGCATCGCAGAAGAATACGGCAGACGCGGAACCGGCACGCACGTCAAACGTCCGACGTCGCACGTCCAACGGAACAAAAAAAGGGCGCCCCCCGAAGGAGGCGCCCGTCGTTTCGACGTGGGTCGAACTACAGGATGAACAGCAGCTCGTCGAGGTCCTTGACGGAGGCGCGGTAGTTGTAGTTCTTCGACAGGCGGCTCAGCCTCGCGAGCGGAAGCAGGTCGCCGATCATGCCGAGGCCGACCGCGGCCAGGGCACGCGCCGCCGAGGGACGGCTCGTGTTGTCGAGAATGTCGATCAGCGGGTCGATCGCGGTGTGGTCGCCGATGGTGCCGATGGCGGTGATCAGCTGACCCTGGACCGCGAAGGACTTGGACTTGTCGAGCTCTTCGATGAGCATCTTGACGACGTCCGCATCACGCATGAGACCGAGCGCGGTCGCCGCATCGCGGCGCAGGTCGGTGCTCTTGCGCTCGGCGAGCGCGATCTTGAGCGCGTCCTTGACGTTCTCCGTCGCTTCGCCGATGAGGCCGAGCGCCACGCAGCAGAAGCCGCGCAGGACCGGATCGCCCTTGCGGGTGATCAGCTTGACGCACTCCTCGATGGCCGTCTTGTCCTTGAGCAGGCCGCGCGTGAGCATGAAGGCCGCCTTCGTGTCGGTGTCCTTGTACTTCTGGGACAGCTTCACGATCGTGTTGCGGATCTTCGTCATCATGGCGGGGTCCATGCCCTCGCCTTCCTTGCGCTCCTTGGCGCGCTCCTTGTACCAGACGTGCGTGCCGAGCCCGAGGGCGGCATACGGACGCTGGCCGTACTTGCCGCTGTCCGCGAGGTTCAGCAGGTAGTTCAGCGCGTCGGGGGTGCCGATCTGGCTCAGCGCGATGATCGCGAAGTTCTCACCGCTCGGGTCGCCGCCCGACTTCTTGATGAAGGCGCGCAGCGCCTTGACGGTCGCGTCCTTGAGCTCGGGGCTCGCGTTCTGCGCGCAGGTGCCGCAGGCGATCGCGATCGAGCGCTTGACGACGCGGCCGACGCGACGGCTCTTGAGCGCCTTGTTCATGCTCTCGAGGCTCTCCGGGCTCGCGATCTTCGCCAGCGCGAAGGCGGCGTAGGCGCGAATGCGGTCGTTGAGCTCGGTGCGACCGACCTTGCCGGTCACCACCAGCTCCTCGAGGTCCGGACGGATCGAATCGTCGCCGATCAGACCGAGGCCGCACAGGATGCCGGCGGGCACGTTGAGCTTGTTCTCGCCCTTGTAGGGCTTGGCCAGACGCTCCCAGAGCGGCTTGATGGCGCCCTTGTCCTCCTGGAGACCCAGGCAGACGGCGGCCCACGCACGCTCGCGCGAACGCATCTTGTCGTCGTCGATGATCGTCAGCAGGATCTTGCGGACCTCTGCCTTCTGCGCGTCATCGAGGTTCGGGAGCAGGCCCAGCGCCAGCACGGCCGACTCGGTCGCGAGGTAGCCGAACTTCACCGGAACGCCCTTCTCGGTCTTCCAGCGGTTGTTGGCCGCCGCCTCGAAGTCCGGGACGAACTCGCTGGTGCCGATCTTGCCGAGCGCGACGAGCGAACCACCGTGGATGTCCTCGTGGTCCTTCGGGCGGTTCAGCGAACGCTTCAGCGCGGGAATGATCTTGTTGATGATCGCGCGCTCCGTCGGACGCTGCGCGTTGCGACGGTTGGCCTCATCGGCCTTGGACGTGAAGAAGAGGGGCGACGCGGACGACGTCTTCGCACCGTAGATGTGCGACTTGAGGTTGAGGATGTCGTCGTTGTTGTAGGCCCACCAGAAGCGCCACGACTCGAAGGTCAGCGTCTTGGTGGCCGGGCCCCTGCGCTCCGGGCCCTGGGGGCCGGTCGGCGGGGGCGGGGGCGCTTCGCTGGGCGTCTCGTGCCCGTTGTCGTCCGGAGTCTCGGGGCCACCGCCGCCGGGACCGGGGGTCGTCGGACCACCGGGGGCACCCGGGTCGGTCGGGGGCGGGGGCGGGGGCTCCGGGTCGCTCGGCTCACGCAGTCCGGGCGGGACACCGCCGTTCGGGCCGCGGAACGAGCCGCCGTGCGCGAGGACGTCTTCAGCGAAGAAGCTGACGACGCCGAGAGCAACGGCGATGAGGAAGAAGCGCTTCATCAATCTCGTCTCCTGGTAATCGGAATTGCTGTTTCAGAAGTTCCTGAGAGTTCGGTTTAGCTGCCATGGCCCCGAGGGGCTGGGCGAAGAAGAGCAAGACCGGTGCCAGCAGTGAATCAAAATCACGGCAGATTCGGTTGCCCCTCGAAGTCGCGAGGATACGGGGGAAATCGGCCCGTGGCGCGGTTTTCCACAAATATTGGCGGTTACATTGCGGTAACGGTTCGAGGCAGGGGTTACGAGCCCTACCCAACGCACCATGAAAGCCTCCGCGCAGTCCTCCACCTGGCCGCTCTGGTTCCGGGTTCTCTTCCTCGGAGTCGCCGGCGCTCCGACGCTTTTGATCCTGCTCCTCGGCGAGCCGCGGGACCTCTGGATCGGCTTGATTGCGACCTTTTTACTGCTCCTCGTCTGGCGCAAGCTGGCGCGGGTGGACGTCCAGGTCGACGAAGAGGGGCTGCAGTTCGGATTCGGAGGGCTGCACAATCGCGTGCCCTGGTCCCGAGTCCGCCGATTCGAGGCCGAGGACTATCGCGCGCTCCGATATGGCGGCTGGGGCTATCGGATGGCGGGATGGCGGGACCGCGCCTACTCCGTTCTCGGGGAGCGGCGGGGGGTCCGCGTCGAGTTCGAGGATGAGAAAGGGAAGGTCTCGAAGATCTTTCTCTCCTGCCCCGACCCCGACCGCCTCGTCGACGCGGTAAACCGGAAGATTTCTTTCCGGTAGCGGAAATCGGACGACCCGCGCCGCATTGCCCGGGTTGACTGCTCCGGAGCGTAAACTTTCGTTACGGTCGAGCCATGCGAGTCTGGGTGGATCCGTTCTCAAGGTGAGTGCTTAAGTTATTGCTAATCATGGACTTACGCGCCATGGAGAAAAATTCCTTCCCGTCGGCCGAATGGCACCAGATGTGAAATTGAGATCGGTGCCCAACGAAGGCGGGTGCAACGCTCGCCGACAACCAATACCTCCACTCTTTTTGCCGAGGGGCCCCGCTTGCGGGGCCCCAACCCTTTTTACCGACCTCCTTGGCGACCCGGCCTCCTTGGCGACCCGGCGGGCTTCTGGCCGGTCCGAACTGCCGAGCTCGGCGTCAGCCCTCGTCGCGGTGACCTTCGGCCACAGCTTCCTCGGGCTTCCTTGATCTCGACGATTCGTCCTCGCCGGGAAGGGGCCGTGGAACGACCGAGACTCTCCGACTCGCGCCTCGCGCGGGGCAGGTCGATCGGTGCAGGCCGGAACCGCCCGCCGGGCCACGAACGAGCCAGGTAGGGGGCCGCTTGATCGAGCCACTTTTCCCCGGTCGTATCCTCTGGTCGCATGTCACGACCCTCGATCGGTGAGCACGTCAAGATGGCGGCCACCATCGGCCCCGCCTCCGCGCCCCCCGAAGTCCTCGATGCCCTGATCCTCGAGGGTGTCGATTGCATTCGCATCAACGCCTCGCACGTCAAGCCGCAAGACCTCGGCTCGTGGGTGGAGCTCGTTCGCGAGTCCGCCAAGCGGGTCGGGCGCGACATTGCCGTCGCCATCGATCTGCCCGGTATCAAGTTCCGCATCGGCGAGCTCGATGAACCGCTCTTCCTCCGCGAAGGGGAGACGGTGCATCTCGGCCGGCGCGGCAAGGGCCGCATTCCGGTCA
Source organism: Planctomycetota bacterium (assembly GCA_039182715.1). GTDB lineage: Bacteria > Planctomycetota > PLA2 > PLA2 > PLA2 > JBCDBY01. The sequence goes on along the minus strand of JBCDBY010000109.1, from coordinate 5,875 downwards.
AGATGTCGCGCATCGCGCCGTACGTCGAGAAGGGCTCCGACATCTTCCTGCGCGACGGCTTCATGCGCCTGCGCGTCACCAAGGTCGACAAGGAGGAGATCGTCGCCACCGTGCTGCGCGACGGCGAGCTCGTCTCCCGTGCCGGCATCAACCTGCCCGGCATCAAGGTGCGCGAGCAGATTCCGACCGCGCGCGACAAGGAGCACATCGAGGCGGGCCTGAAGGCGGGCATCGACGTGTTCGCGCTCTCCTTCGTGCGCAACGCGAAAGAGGTGCGCAAGACGCGCAAGCTGACCAACGGCGTCCCGATCGTCGCGAAGATCGAACGGCCCGAAGCGGTCGATCACATCGAGGAGATCGCGGATGCGGCCGATGCGCTCATGGTGGCGCGCGGCGATCTTGCGGTCGAGTGCGCGCCGGAGGAGCTTCCGGTCCTGCAGAAGCGCATCGTCACGGCGGGCAACCTGGCGCGCAAGCCGGTGATCGTCGCGACCGAGATGCTGGCGTCGATGGTCCACAACCCGCGGCCGACGCGCGCGGAGCTGACCGATGTCGGCAACGCGGTGCTCGACGGCTGCGACGCGGCGATGCTCTCCAACGAGACGGCCATCGGACACGACCCCGTGCGCGCCGTGCGCTATCTCAAGCGCATCATCCAGACGGTCGAGCGTTCGTTGTTGACCTACAACCTCGACATCGCGCGCCCGACGCAGCCCGGCGCCGCGAACCGCACCGACTGGGCCGTCACCGACGCCGTCGCCGACGCGGCGGTGAAGATCGGCGCGAAAGCGATCATCGCGTTCACCGGCTCGGGCCGGACGGCGCGCCTGATCAGCGCGAAGCGACCCAGCATGCCGATCTACTCGTTCTCGCCCGACTCCGAGACGCGCCGCCGCTGCGCGCTCATGTGGGGCGTGCGCGCCGACGTCACCAAGGCGTACGCCGACCCCAACGACCAGATCGAGAAGACGCTCGCCTACCTGCGCAAGAAGGGCCTGCTCGCGAAGGACGACCGCGTGGTGGTCTCGTTCGGCTCGCCTCTCTGGAAGCCGGGCACGAAGACGAACTCGTTCCGCGTCTGGGAGGCGTAGCCACGTTGAACGTTTGACGTGGGACGTTCGACGTCGAGCCGGATCTCGTTGGCTTGGGACTCCGGTTGGTGGTTGACGCACCAGGCTCGACGCGTCCAGGGCGCGGGATTCCCACGGTTCGACGTTCCACGTCGAACGTCCAACGTTGAACGTTGGAAGTGGGACGTTCGACGTCGAGCCGGATCTCGTTGGATTGGGGCTCCGGTTCGCGGTTGACGCACCAGGCTCCACGCGTCCAGGGCGCGGGATTCTCACGGTTCGACGTTCCACGTCGAACGTCCAACGTTGAACGTGACTACGCCATCTCCGCCTGCCGGTCGATCACGAAGAAGGTGAACGCGCTCTGGATGAGCGACGCGGTGGGGACCGCGAGCAGCGCGCCCACGACGCCGTAGGCGTGTTCTCCCGCGAGTAGCGCGAAGATCACGACGACCGGATGGATCTTGCTCGCGCCGCCCATGATCTTCGGGTTGAGGAAGTTCGCCTCGATGAAGTGGATGAAGAGGATCCAGCCCAGCGCGAGCATCGCCTTCTGGATATCGCCCGCGCCCCAGGCGATCAGCACGATCGGAATCGTGGAGATGATCGTGCCGAAGATCGGGATGAGGCTGAAGATGCCGGCGATGAGGCCGAGCAGCGTCGCGTAGCGCACGCCCAGCAACCACAGGCCGAGCCAGGTCAGCACGCCGTTCACGAGGCAGATCATGAGCTGGCCGCGAATGACGCCCGCCAATCCGCGGTCGAGGTAGTCGAGCAGGCGCTCGGTCTTCTCCTGGTAGCGCGGCGGCGGCAGCTCGTGCAGGAAGCGCACGATGCGTTCGCGGTCGATGATGAGGAAGGCGGTGATCATCAGGATGAGCACGACGATCGTGAACGCGCCGATGATCGAGCGCAGGAATCCGAGCGCGAGCGTGAGCAGCGACCGCACGTTGGACTGCACCGTCTCCACGCCCTGCTGCAGCAGCTGCTGGAAACCGCCGGCGCCCTCGACGTCGACGAAGTACCAGTGGTCGATCGCGTCGCGCGGCAAGCGCTCCAGCTCGTCGTTGACCACCAGGAAGTACGCGACGTCGCTCTCGTGCTTGAGCACGCCCTCCTTCACGCCGCCGACCTTGAAGTAGAAGCGTGCCCGCTCCGGCCCCGCCGGCGTGAGCGACTCCTCGTCCACCTCGTGCTCGATGCCGACCAGCTCGTTCCAGCGCACCTGCGCCTCCTGCACGGTCTTCTCCGCCCAGGTGCGCGCGGCGGGCAGGTCCTCCTGGATCTGTCGCGCCTGCCGGCCGAGCGCGGGCAGCGCGAAGAGCACCCCGACGGTGAGCGCTCCGATCAGCACCGTATAGATGAGCCCGATCGCCATCGCCCGGTTGAGCTTGAACTTCCCGCCGAACTCCAGGCCGGTGATGCGGTTGACCAGCGGGTCGATCAGGTAGGCGAAGAACAGCGCCACCAAGAACGGCATGAGCACCGCCCGAAAGCCCCAGACGACGGCCAGAATGAGCAGCAGGAAGACCAGCAGGGTGATCAGGCGTCGTCGGCGCAGCCGGTTGTCCGGGTCGGTCATGCGGGGTTTTCTAGCAAATGCGGGTCGGGGGTACGTTAGAGAGGTCGTGCGGATCGTTCTCGCGGGGTTGCTTCTCCTTACGCCGGTGCACGCGAACGAATTCGGTCGCGTCCTCCGGCAGGCGAAGCACGCCGATCGCGAAACGCGCCGCGCCGCCCTCGACCGGCTCGCGCGCGGCGAGGTGAAGCCCGAGGGACGCGGCCAGACCGAGCGCATGATCCGCTCGCTCAGGACCTACCTCTCCGGCAAGTCGTTGGCACCCGATCGCGCGCGCGCCGTGCTCGCGCTCGGCCGTCTGCAGCGCGAGAAGGTCCACCTCATGCTGCTCGCGCGCCTCCCGAAGGAGCGCGACGACCGCGTCCTGGTCTCGTTCGAGAAGGTCTTTGCCGGAAGCCGCGCCGACCAGTGGGCGGAGGGGCTGGTCCGTCGCTACCGCGAGGAGAAGGACGTCCTGGCGCGCGCCGCGCTGCTGCGCATCGCCCTCGCGCTGCCGGGCGACGAGATGAAGAAGCTCGCGGTCGCCACGGCGCGCATGGCGGAGTCGTGGGAGCTGCAGGCGACCGCCGTGCAGGCGCTGCACCGGCAGCGCGGCGAGAAGACGCAAGCGCTCTGCATCGAACTGCTCGACCACAGCGACCCCGCGGTGGTCGGGGCGGCGATCGAGGTGCTGACCGCGCAGACCAAGAAGAAGTTCGGCCGCGACGAGATCGCCTGGAAGACCTGGTGGAACACGCGCGAGGAGACCGAGAAGCTCGACGAGGCGATCGCCAAGGCGGGTCGCTTGCACGAGACGAAGACGGTCGCCGCCGACGAGCGCAAGGAGCCGGTGCGCTCCTACTTTTTCGGCGTGCCGGTGCGCGGCAAGAAGATCGTCTACGTCTTCGACGTAAGTGGTTCGATGCGCTCCAAGCTGCCCCTCGCGTTCGCGCAGCTGGTCGCCTCGATCAAGGGGCTGCCGCCGGCGTCGAGCTTCGAGGTGGTCTTCTTCAACGAGCAGGTGCACCCGTGGCGCCGGCGGTTCTCCACCGCCGACCCGATCACCAAGAGCATGCTCGTGCGCGAACTCGGCGAGATCGAGATCAAGAGCTACACCAATCTGTTCGACGCGATGGAACTCGGTCTCGAGCTGGGGCCGGATGAGATGTTCGTCATCTCCGACGGCGAACCCAACCGCGGGCGCAAGCAGAGCGAGCGCGATATCCGCAGCGAGCTCAGGAAGATCAACCCGCGCCGCAAGGTGACGATCCACACCGTCTCCGTGGTGCGCACCGTCGACGGCGGCAAGCACGTCGAACTGCTGCGCGCGATCGCCGGCGACCACGGTGGAAAATCGGTCCAGCGCACGCTCTACTAGCCGGCATGCAGGAGAAGGTGCACGCCCTCCCGGGCGGCCGCCGATGGGTCGAGATCGTCGAGGTCGATGCCGCGCAGTGGAGCCGCTTCCTGGAGGAGAAGGGCGCCCCGCCCGCGCTCGTCGCGGCGGCGCGGGAGCGCGACGGAAGCGTGAACCTCGAGGCGCGCCCGGGCTGGATCTACGTCTGCTACCCGCTGGACCTCACGCGCGACGAGCTCCGGATGGGCCATTTCACGATCGTGCTCACGCCGCAGACGATCTGGACGCAGGCCAGTGATCCGCTGCCCGACATGGACAGCCTCGGCGACATCCTCGAGGAGGACGAGCACGGCTTTTTGGGCGAGATCGACTGCGTGCACGTGGCGGGCGCACTCGGCGTCGCCTCGATGGGGCGGACGGTCGCCGGCACGCTCCGGACGCGGGACGCGGTCGACAAGCTCGCGGAGCGGTTCGAGGACGACGCGGACTCGGTGCACTACAGCGAGATCCGCGCGCTGCGCAAGCGCGTGCTGTACCTCGAGGCGATCGCCGAGGACCAGTTCTACGCCTTCTCCTCGCTCATGGCGGTGGACCTGACGCCGTTTCGCGGGACCAGCCAGCGCGAGCCGCTGCTGCGCCGCCTGCAGGTGGATCGTCACGTGTCCGCGAGCCTCGACCGGCTCGAGAGGCGCGTGGACGACCTGCTGCAGGGCTACGAAATGCACCAGCAGCGCCGCACCAACTCGCGGCTCAACCTGCTCTCCGTCATTTCCGCGATCTTTCTACCGCTGACGCTCATCGTCGGCATCTACGGCATGAACTTCGAGCAGATGCCGGAGCTCGCCTACCCGAACGCCTACTACATCTGCCTGGGCCTGATGGGTCTTCTCGTGCTCCTGATGCTGCTGAACTTCTGGCGCCGCGGCTGGTTTGACTGATTGAGTAAATTGGCGGTTCCATGAGCGAGCTTTCCGAGCGCATTGAGCAGATTCTCATCCGAGTGCGGCAGGCACAGGAGAGTCTTTGACCTCCCCAGCAAGGCGGAGAAGCGCGCCGCGTTGGAGGCGCGCATGGAAAAGCCGGACTTCTGGGATGACCAGGCCGGCGCGCAGAAAGTCGTCGAGGAGCTGAAGGGGCTGCGCACCATCCTCGACCCCTGGCAGGAGTTCGAGGCGGATGCGACCAGCGCCGGCGAGCTCGCCGAGATGGCCGAAGAGGCCGAAGACCTCGCCGAGATCGCCACGGAGGTCGACGCGCTCGACACGCGCCTCGAGCAGCTCGAGTTCCAGCTCATGCTGAGCGGCGAGCACGATGCCAAGAACGCGACCGTTTCGATCAACCCGGGTGCCGGGGGCGTCGAGAGCTGCGACTGGGCGGAGATGCTGCTGCGCATGTACCTGCGCTGGGCGGAGCGCCGCGGCTTCGCGACGGAAATGCTCGAGCTGCAGGCCAACGACGAGGGCGGTATCAAGCGCGCTGTTTTCGCGGTGCGCGGCCCGTACGCCCACGGCTATCTGCGCTCGGAGCTGGGCGTCCACCGGCTCGTGCGCATCTCCCCGTACGACGCGCAGAAGCGTCGCCACACCTCGTTCGCTTCGGTCGACGTGATGCCGGAGTTCGAGGAGGACGACACGATCGAACTCCTCGAGAAGGACCTGAAGATCGACACCTACCGCGCCGGTGGGGCGGGTGGCCAGCACGTCAACAAGACGGAGTCCGCCGTGCGCCTCACGCACATCCCGACCGGCGTCGTCGCCGCCTGCCAGAACGAGCGCAGCCAGACACGCAACAAGGTGATGGCGATGCGCATGCTGCAGGCGAAGCTCTACCGCATCCAGGAGCTGGAGCGCGACGCGGAGCTCAAGAAGCTCTACGGCGCCAAGGGCGAGG
>JBCDBY010000108.1:0-12958 GCA_039182715.1 Planctomycetota bacterium | reverse complement strand
TCTCGTCCTTCGGCTGGAAGGTGCCGATGCCGATGCGGTCGCGCTCCGAGAGCACGATGCGGCGCACCTCGACGTGCTCGAGCACCTTGTCGAGATCGCCGTCGTACTTCTCCATGAGCTGCTTCATGTAGTAGCGCGAGACCGGGCTCGGCTCGCCCTCGATGCGCAGCTTGTAGGCGCCGTCGCGCTCGCCGTTGAGCCGTTCGAGGATGCGCGCGCGCGCCTCCACCGGCAGCAGGCGGAGCGGCTCGTCGTGCATCGGATCGGGCACGAAGACTTCCTCGCCGTTCTCCTCGACGCGCCATCCGAAGGAGTAGAGCGCGCCTTCCTTGCTCCGGCTGTAGTGCTCCAGGCCGCGCTTGATGAGGCGCACGATGGTCGACTTGGACGATCCGACGGGACCGTGCAGCAGAAGCACGCGCTTCTCGACGCCGTAGCCGTAGGCCGCCGCCTTGAAGCAGTCGACCAGCTGCGAGAGCGTCTTCTCCAGTCCGAAGATCGCGTCCTTGCCGTTGCCCAGCGGGTCGGAGAAGAAGTGGTAGCGCTTCACCTTCTCCTTGCCGACCGTCGCCTCCTCCGAACCGAAGCTGAGGATCATGTCGTACAGGCGCTGGTGCGCGGTGCGAATGACGTCGGAGTCCGAGACGACCAGATCGAGGTACTGGCCGAAGTCCCCGGTCCAGTGCAGCTCCTTGAACTCTTCGCGGTTGGTGCTGGAGCGGATCGCGTCGACGAATTCGGCCTTGGTTGCCATCGGTGCCTCCGGACGGAATAACGAAAGAGGCGACTCGACCGCGGGCTGCGCATCAGCGGGCGGCCGATCGCGTGTCTACACTTGTATACGCACGTTGCATGCCACGTGGTTGTGCTCCATTCCGCGCGGCTTTTGCGCCCATGCCGGGCGACTTACGGACATTTTGTGTCCGGGCAAGGACAGTTCAGCCCGTTAAAGAGTAGGTCGGTCTGCGCGCGAAATTCCGCGAGGAGAATTCAACGGCCCCGGAAAGGGCCGAAAATCACCGCTCCGCTTCCGCGTAGCGGCCGCCGGAGCCGTCCGCCAGCGCCTTCAGCGCCAGCGTGCCCTTCTTCCCCAGCGCGATCACGTGAATCGCGCAGCGCTCCTGCGGCAGGCGCTGGTACTGCGCCTCGATCATGCGCACGGAGGTGGTGCGCGCCGTTTCGCGACCGTCGGTCAGCAGGAAGAGCTCCGCGCGCACCGACTCGTTCTCCGCGAGCGCCTCCTTGAGCATCGCAAGGCCGGTGACGACCGACTTGTTCACGTCGGTCTTCTGGCCGGCGGGCAGCGCATCGAGCCAGCGCGCGAGGCCGTCCTTGTGGATCGTGTCGGCCGGCACGAGCGACTTCGCCTTCGCGTAGAAAAAGAGCCGCTGGTCGAAGCAGAGCACGTTGAAGCGGCAATCGGACGGAAGGCCGTAGATCGCTTCCTTGAGTGCGGTGAGGTGCGTGGACCGCCGCCCCTTCTTCATGCTGCCGGACATGTCGACGACGAAGATGAGCCGCTTGCGCGTGATCGGCACGCCGTAGAGGTTGGGCTGCAGGCCGCGGATGGGCCCCTCGTACTGCTTCACCTTGCGTTTCCCGCCGGCTACCGTGCGCGTCTCGCCGTCCTTGCGCGGTTTCGGCGCCTGCGCCTGGAACCACGCCTTCCACCGGGCCGCATCGAGCCCGAACGACTGGCCGGTCATGCGCTCGAGCCCCTCCGCGGCGCGGGCGCGGACGGCGGCATGCGGATCCGCCAGCGTGCGGAGCAGAACCGGCTTCCCGCGCTCCCGGGACCCGGTGACCAGCAGGTCGACCATCGCCGCGCGCAGCCGCCAGGACGCGTCCTCCTCCAGCGTGCGCGTGACCGCCTGGAACAGCATCGGATCCGCGTAGTTGCGGACGATGCCGTGGACGTGCCGGCGCACCTGCTCGTCGCGGTCGAGCACCCCCACGACAAGCCGGTCGAGCGCACGCTCGGTGCGGAGCGCCAGCAGCAGATCGTAGGAGGCGCACTTGACGTCGGGGTGGCGCTCCTTCTTGAGCCCCTTCTCGATCTCGCGCGCCGCCCGGTTGCGCAGCTTGCGGTCGGCGTCGCCGATTTTTCCGCGCGCGAGCGAGAGCCGGGTCACGCGCTCGTCCGGGTCGTCCGGCTTGTAGGCGCGGGCCACGTCGGCGCGCAGGTCGGCCCGGGCCGTGCCGACGAGAATCAGGAGGACCGCGAGCGATCGCACACTGTTATCTACGGTTCTCCGCGGCCGTTCGCAGCTGGATCCGCTTCTCCTTGATCTGCTCGAACTTCCGGCGGGTCGACTCGCGCTGCCGGGAGGGCACCGCGTCGATGTTGCGCAGCACCTCTTCGGCAGCCTTCTCCGTGCCGATGCGCTCGAGGGCGCGAATCGCCTCGCGGCGCTCGTTGTCGGTCTTCGCGCCGCGCAGGAACGAGCCGATCAGATCGACGTGTTTGTCCTTTCGGGTCTTGCCGAGCAGCGCGACCGACTTGGTCCGCACGCGGACGTTCTCGTCGAAGATCGAGTCGCGCGCGACCTTCGCCAGCGCGTCGCTCGGCCGCGGCAGCCGCGCCGCGGCGCCCATGACCGCCTCGCGCTGGTCGTTGGACAACTTGTTCCAGTCCTGGGCCAGCGAGTTGACGGTCTCGGCGTTCCGGACCGTGTGCAGCGCCTGGATCGCCTGGATCTTCTCGCGCTCGTTGCCGGACGTGGCGAGTTCCATGAGCACGCGCGACGACTCGAGGTCACCCATCATGCCCATCGCGCGGATGGCCTGTCGGCGCACGACCGGATCGGTCTCTTCCGCGAACATCTCCCGGACCGCCTTGGAGTACTCCGGCTTGCGCGCGTTGGCGAGCACGTTGAGCATCGAACGGCGCTTGGCCACGCTCTCGGACGTCAGGTTTTCGGCCACCTGCTTGAGCACCTTGGGGTGGGCGCCGCGGCCGAGCACGCGCTCGATCTCGCGGGCGGTCCCGGTGTTGATCGCGTCGCGCTCCAGATACTCGAGCAGCGTCTCGGTCGCCTTCGCGCCGCCGATCTGGTTGATCGCCTGGACGATCTGCTGCTCGTTCGGATAGTTGTTGCCGAGCATCGCGCCGAGGTCGTCGACGACCTCCTGCACGCCCATGTTGCGCAATGCGTTCAGCATCGCCAGGCGGGTGCGGACCTCGTCCGGCTTGTCCTGCAGGCGCGCGATGAGCAGTTTGGCGGTGTCGACGTCGCCGCGCAGCTGGCCGAGCACCTCGCCGATCATGGCGTGGCCGACCGAGTCGATCGTGTCGAACATGTCGAGCAGGCGATCGCGCGTGGCGGTCGGCAGGCGATGGTTCAGGTCGCGCACGAGCTTCTTGAGCCGCTGCATGCGCGCGTAGTTCTGCGACGCGGAGCGCACGTCGTCGAGACGGATCTCGTCGAGCAGGCGCAGGATCTCCGCCGCCATGGCGGCGCGCTTCGCGTGCGTTTCGGGGCTGTCGAACGGCTCGCGCTGGTTGGGCCGCGTGATCGACGCGTAGGGCGTGCGATTGCCGCGGCGCATGCGATCCTCGTCGACGCGCTGGACCTCGACGCGACCGCGACGACCGGGATCGCGCGACTCGTCCTCCCCGCGGCGGCTGGTCGCCGCCCCCGACCGCGAATAGCCGGTATCGGCGCTCTCGCCGAGGGCGAAAACGACCAGCAGCGCGGTCGCGACGGCACCGAGTACGGCGCCGATGCCGAGATAGATACGGTTCTTGCTCATAGGCCTCGGGTCGAGCCCATCCGAGGGGATGCAGGGAGATTATCGTCCGGAATCCGGCGAATCTCCGGGTTTAGACGCGGCGGTGGCCCGGATTCTTGCGGATTCGAGGAAGGCCGCGAACAGCTCCCGGGAGCCCGCGCCGCCCAGCTCGGGATGCCACTGGACCCCCAAAAAGAAGGCCTGGCCCGGGTCTTCGAGCGCTTCGGGGATGCCGTCGGCCGACCGCGCGGAGACCTGCAGACCGTCGCCGGGGCGGCGGCACGCCTGGTGATGAAAAGAGTTCACGCGCAGTTTTTCGGCCCCCAGGAGGCCCGCGAGGCGCGAACCGGGCTCGAGGTCGATTTCGTGCCAGGGACCGTCGTCGAGCCGCTGCTGGACGTGTCGAATGCCCGACTCGGTCTGACTGGGGATGTCCTGGTAGATGTCGCCCCCCAGCGCGATGTTCATGAGCTGCACGCCGCGGCAGATGCCGAAGACCGGCATGGCGCGGGCGCGGGCGCCGTGTACGAGCGCGATCTCGAATCGATCGCGGCGGGCGTCGACCAGCTCGATCTCCGGGTGCGGCTCCTCGCCGAACAGTTCCGGGTCGGGGTCGTCGCCACCGGTGAGCAGCAGCGCGTCGATGCGATCGAGATAGGCGTCGGCCGCGTCCGCGTCGACGTTCGGGATCATCACGCCGAGCCCCCCCGCCTCCTCGATCGCGTCCACGTAGGTGCGCGTCACCGTCTCGGTCGGGCGCGACTTCTTGGCGGCCGGCATGGGGAGCGTGCGCGAGGTGATTCCGATAACGGGGCGTGCGTTCGACATGGTGTTGCGTGCGCGTTCTCCGTCGCGCCGAGTTCGTATTCTCCCGCCATGCTACGCGCGACCGCTCCCACCCGCGTCGATCTCGCGGGCGGCACACTCGATATCTGGCCGATCTGCCATCTGCTGCACAAGCCCGGATGCACCGTCAACGTCGCGCTCAACCGGCGCGCGGTGGTCGAGATCGAGGGGCGGCGCGACGACAAGGTGCTCCTGCGCAGCATGGATCGCGAAATCAACGTGATCTATCCCGCCGACGCGCCGGAACACGACGAACTTCCGCTGGCGTCGCGACTCGTCGAGGCGATCGCCCCGCGGCAACCGATGACGCTGCGCGTGCGCAGCACGGTCCCGAAGCAGTCGGGACTGGGCGGCTCCTCCGCCATCGCCGTCGCGGTCGGCGGGGCGCTGACCGCGTGGACCGGCGAGCAGATCGATGCCGCGCCCTTCCTCGAGTTCGTGCAGACCGTCGAGACACGCCTGCTCGGGGTCCCGACCGGATACCAGGACTACTATCCCGCCGTGTACGGCGGCGTGCAGACGCTGACGGCGACGCTGCACGGCGTGCGGCGCGCGGCGCATCCCGCCACGCACGCCATGCTCGACCAGACCATGCTGCTCGTCGACACGCAGCTGGAACACGAGAGCGGCATGAACAACTGGGAGGTCGTGCGCCGCTTCCTCGACGGCGACGAGCACGTGCGCGCCTGCATGAACCGGATCAACAACTGCGCGTACGCCATGGACGAGGCGCTGCAGGACGGCAACGTCGATCGCGCGGCGCGGGCGCTGCGCGCGGAGTGGGAGGCGCGGCGCCAGCTCGCGCCGGTCGTCAGCAACGAACGCGTCGAAGCGCTGCTCGCCGCGGCCGAGACCGCAGGCGCGCTCGCCGGCAAGGTCTGCGGCGCGGGCGGCGGCGGCTGCATCGTGCTGCTCGCCCACCCCGAGAAACACGTCGCGATCGAGGGCGCCGTCACCGAAGCCGGCGGCGCCATCGTCGACTTCGCCGTCGACCCGCAGGGCCTCGAAGTCACCCCCGAATAGCCTCCCCGAGTTGCCTCTCTGACGAACCACTCTTGCCCGGCGCAGCCGTAAACGACTGTTGTGCAGGCGGTTACGACGCCCAGCTGCGGCATCGGTGCCGCAGTCGGACGGGGCTCACGGAGAGAGAACGGCAAGCACCTCGAGGTGCGGCGTCTGCGGGAGCATGTCGGCGGCGCGGAGCGACTCGACGCGGTAACCAAGGCGGTCGATGTCGCGGGCGAGCGTGACGGGGTTACAGGAGAGGTAGACCACCCGGGCTGCGCCGCGGATGCGCTCGAGGACCGACTCGTGGCAGCCCGCGCGGGGCGGGTTCACGAGGACGGTGTCGCCGATCGGGCCGTCGTAGTCCTCGGCCGCCATCGCCTCGAAGCGGCAGCGGTCGAAGGCGCCGTTGCGACGCGCGTTCTCGCGCGCGATGGCGACCGCGCCCGGCGACTTGTCGATGCCGAGCAGCGGCAACCCGGTCATCAGCCCGGCCACGCCGGAGCCGCAGTAGAACTCGGTGACGCGCTCCCCCACCACCGCATCGGCCGCGGCGCGATAGAGCGCTTCCGCGACGTCGGGATTGCCCTGCACGAACGCCGTCGGCGGAATGCGCGTGCGCAACCCGCCGGCCCACGTCTCCTCGATCGCCCCGGAGCCGCGCCGCAGCTTTTCCCGTTCCGTCGAGCAGATGCGGTTGGAGTCGTCGTCGTGGCGCTGCGTGAAGATCGTCTCGAACGGCAGATCGAACGTCGGCGCGGGCCCGCGATGGACGAGCGTGACCTGCACCTGGCCCGCCCGATTCCCGCGCACCATCACGGTGCGTACGGCGCGGGGGTCGAGTCGCTCGCGCACGGTGGCGCAGGCCGCCTCCACCTCCGGCCGCAGCACCGCGCACCCCGCCGTGTCGACGAGCTGCGACCCGCGCGGCGGACGCGCGCCGAAACGGCCGCCGTGTGAGAGCAGAAAGGTCTTCGTCCGGTAGCCGTACTCCCGCGGGGAGCGAATCGGCTCGCCCCACTCGCCGGAGAGCGCCTGGCGAGCCTGCTCGACCTTGCGATCGAACGCGTCGAGATGCTGCAGGCCGCAGCCGCCGCATCGGTCGTGGATCGGGCAGACCACCTCGCGCCGAAGCGGCGAGGGTGCGTCCGTGCCGACGAAGTCGGCCTCGGCGACCGGCCCGCCCTTGCTGACGTGCCGGATGCGGACGCGCGCCGCCTCGCCCGGCACCCCGCCGCGAATCCGCAGCCGCCAGCCATCGACGGTCGCCGTCGAATCGCCGCGCTTGCCCAGCGCGTCCGGCGTGACCGTGATTTCGTCTCCGACCTTCCAAGGGCACATAGCCCCGGAGCATAGGCGATCCGCCTACCGATCGTGCAAGCGACGCAGCAGGTGCATGAGCTTCTCTTCCTGATCGTCGTCGAGCTCGAGACCCGGAGACTTGCGAAGCTCCTTGCCCTGCAACGAGACCCATTCGATCAGACAACGGTCGCCGGGCTTGTGCGCCGCGACGCGGACGATCGTGTAGTAGTCGGTGTCGTCGTCGACGGTGTGGATGAGGTAGGCCTCGCCGAGAATCGTCCGTGCGGTCTTCTTGCCCGGCTCGTCCAGATTCGACTTGTCGGCGATCTCGCGCCAGTCCATCTCGCCCAGTCGCTCGATCTTCGACCGGTCGTCCGTGACCATCCGCACCATGAACACGTCCGACCCATTGCCGAACTCCAGATCCCAGTCGTTGCGAACACGCTCCTCGTCGTCGTCTCGCGTGCCGAACCGGAACGAGTAGGTCGCCTTCTCGTAGTCCCCGTGCTTCCGGCGGGCCAGCAGGACCTCCTGGGTGCTCTCCCACACCGGCATCCTGCCCCCGCCGTACGCCGCGCGAAGCCGCCGCTTGATGCGCTTCTGCTCGCGCTCCGCGCGTTCCTTCGCGCGCTGCTCCTCCCGAGCCGTCTCTTCCAGCGTCATCGAGAACGGACCGGTGAAGATGACCGCGCCATCCTCATCGGCGGCATCGGCCGGCAGCGGCCCAAAGAGGGGCCGGTCGGGGTTGTAGCGATAGCGCACGGTCACCATCTGCTCGGTCCAGCCCCCCTCCTCGCTGCGGTCGGTGATGGCCAGCTTGGCCCAACCACCGTCGCGCGTGCGCAGGATGAAGACGTCGGTCTCGGCGTCGCGACTGTCGCCGCTCGACTCCCGCGGCAGCTCGAGCCGGCTCGGCACCACGGCCGCGACGCGCCCGAACAGCAGCTCGGGCGGCAGCCCCGACTTCTCGCGTCCAAGCACGCGGCGCAGGTTGGTGATCCCGCCCGGCGCGCGCAACGTGACCGACGAGATTCCGCCCGCGCAGGACCGGAAGACCACGTCGGCGTCATCGACCTCGACGACCTTCCCGGTGCGGAACTGGAAGCCCTGGCGGTAGTGGAACTGGAATTCCCCGTCGTGCGCCGGCGGACCGAGGCGCGCCAGATCGCGCTCGACGCGTGCGCGTACGACCGGCATGTCGCGCGCCGTGCGCAGCAGCGAACGGTAGATGACGTACGCGCCCGCGCGATCGCCCAGCTGGGCGCGACACCGCGCGATTCCGACCCGGCACATGGCGCGATGCATGGCGGAGAGCGACTCGTCCTTCGCCAGCTTGCGAAATACGCCTTCCGCCGACTCCGGCGCCTCCTCCACCTCGAGCTGGTACCAGGCGCGTAGGTAGGCCGTCTCCGCGGACTTCCCTTCGTCCGCCGTCGCCAGCGAACCCACCACCAGAAGCGTCGCGACACAGAACCGCATGGCATTCCTCCCAAGGAGGAGTATGCCACGCGTTTGCTAGTTCAGCCCGACGACGGCCCCCGCTTCGATGTCCTCGAAGCGCACCGCGACCCGTTTGCTGACGCCCGGCTCGGGCATCGTGACGCCGTAGAGCGTGTCCGCGATGGTCATCGTCGGCCGCGCGTGCGTGATGATGACGAACTGGCCCTGGATGGCGTCGTGGGTGCTGAACTCCTTGACCATCTCGCACATGCGCACGGTGTTCGACTCATCCAGCGCCGCGTCGACCTCGTCGAGCAGGCAGAACGGCGGCGGCTTGGTCATGTAGATCGCGAAGAGCAGCGAAACCGCCGTGAGCGAACGCTCACCGCCGGAGAGCAGCGCCATGTTGCGCAGCTCCTTGCCCGGGGGCCGCACGCGAATCTCGATACCGGAGCCAAGCACGTCCTCGGGATCCTCGAGGAAGATCTCCGCGCGCCCGCCGCCGAACAGCTTGCGGAAGGTGTTCTTGAAGTGCCCGGTGACCGTCTCAAAGGTCGCCGTGAAGCGCTGCGTGCACTCCTCGTCGATCTTCTCGATCGTCTCCATGAGCTGCTTTTCCGCCGCGACGAGGTCGCCCTCCTCGCGCCGCATGAAGTCGAGCTTCTCCTCCACCGCCTCGAGCTCCTCGAGGGCGGCGTGGTTGACGTTGCCGAGACGCTCCAGCTTCTGCTGCAGCTCGGCGATCTCCGCCTCGAGCTGCTCCGGGTCCTGCTCGGTCTCTTCCTCGGTTTCCTCGCGCGGCTCGGACGCGAGCGCGGGCAGGTCGAGGTCGAAGTCGACGCGCACCCGCTCGACGAGCCCTTCGAGGCGCAGCCGCAGCTCGTTCTCCTCGAGCCGGTGTCGCTCCAGCTCGGTCCGCAGCTTCTCGTGCGTGCTGCGCAGCTCGCGCAGGTGGCGGTCGCCCTTGTCGAGCTCCTCCTGCAGCGCGCGCGCCCGCGTCTTGAGCTCTTCGATCTGCGTCTGGAGCGAGTCGAGCGCCGCCTGCCGCGTGCCGGACTGCTCGTCAATCGTGGCAACCTCGGCGCGGCACGCCTGGCGCCGCGTGAGACTCTGCGTCACCTCGTCGGCGCGCGTCTCCGCCTCGCGCGCGGCGTTCGCGATGCCGCGCTCCAGGTCGTCGGCGCGCACGCGCAGGCCGCCCGCCTTCTCGCTCCAGCGCGCCGCGTCGACCTTCGCCTCCGTGCGCTTGCTGGCCGCCTGCTCGCGCGTCTCCTGCGCGCGCTCGATGCGCTCGGCGATCTCGCCCGACTCGCGCTCGAGTTCGCGGCGCGTGAGCTCCGCCTGCTCGCGGCGGGTGCGCACCGTCGTGACCTCCTGCTCCTGCTGCGTCAGCGACGTTTCGACCTCGCTGCGCTCGGCGGCCTCGAGGTTGAACTCCTCGGTGCGCGCGCTGGCGGCCTTTTCCGCCGCCGCGTAGATCTCGCCGGCCGTGCGGCGCTCGGTCTGCGCCTGCCGCAGCCGCGGCCGCAGATCCTCGAGCGCCTCTTCCCACTTCTGGGCGCGGGCGCGCGCTTCGGCCACGGTGCGCGTGGCGACGTCGCGCGCCTGCACGGCGGTGTCGAGCTGGGCGCGCACTTCCTTGAGCTCGGCGCGCTGACGGACCAGACCCGTTCCGCTCGCGCCGACGCCGCCCACGATCGTGCCGGAGGGCGCGAACTCCTCGCCGGTCACGACGACCACGCGCTCGCCGAGCGGCTGGGCGCGCGCCGCGTCGATCGTGTCGACGACGACGGTGTGCGACAGCAGCGCACCGAGCAGTCCGGGCAGCGGCGTCTGCACGCGCGCGAAGCGCTCCGGCAACGCGGCATCCTGGACGCGGTCGAGCGGCAGCAGCGCCGCGCGACCCCGTTTGCCGCGGCGCAGCCAGTCGAGCGCGGCGAGCGCCTGGTCGGTCGTCTCGACCACCACCGCACCGGCCAACGGCCCGAAGGCGAGATCGAGCGCCTCGGCCTCGCCGCCCGGATCCTCGATGAGTTCGGCGACGGTGCCGCGCACGCCGTCCAGCGCCCCCTCGCGCGCCGCCTGCAGCAACGCCTTGGTGCCGGTGTCCAGACCCTCGCCCTTTTCGACGAGCCCTTCGAGCATGTCGGCGCGCGCGCTCAGCGCGGCCGCGCGACCGGCGTGCTCCTTCTCGTCGGACGAAGCGGCGTCGAGTTCGGCGCGCGCGGCGCGCGCACCTTCTTCGGCGGTGGCGTGCTGCGCCTCGAGATCGACGACGCGCGCCTGCGTCTCGTCGAGATGGCGCTGCGATTCGGCGTGTTCCTGCCGGAGCTGCGCCAGCTCGACGTCGCTGGTGCGCGCCCGCTCCGCGAGACGGTCGAGCCGTCCGCGCATGGCGCGCGTCTCCGCCTCGAGCTTGATCTCCGCGTTGCGGGCGTCGGTCTCGGCCGCGAAGGCGTCGGTGCGCTTCATGTCGAGCGCGTCACGCTCGGCGCGCAGCAGCGCGACGCGCTGTTCCGCCTCGCGCAGCAGCGCGTCGGCCGCGGCGAGCACCTCGTCGCGCTGCGCCTCCTCGGTCGCGGCCGTCTCGAGCTCCGCGCGGACCGCGTCGAGTTCCTCCTTGAGCGAAGTCGCCCGGCGCGCCGCTTCATCGCCCTCGCGCTCCGCGGTCGCCGCGCGCTGCTCGAGCTGGATCGCCTCGCGCTCGAGCGCGGCCTTGCGCTCCTCATCGGCGCGAGCTTCGGCGAACAGGCGCGCCGACTCGCCCTCCTGGCCCGCGATCTGTTCGCGCAGGGCGTCGAGCTGCGTGCGCTGGCCCTGCGTGTCGGCCATCGCCTGCTCGAGCGCCGTGCGCGCACCGCCCTCGCCCTCGGCGATCGATGCGAGCGCGCCGCTCGCCGCGTCCTGCCGCGCGAAGAGATCGCGATAGCGTGCGAGCGCGCCGACCAGCCGCTTGCGCTTCAGCTCCTCGGTGAACTCCGCGTAGCGACGCGCCTTGCCCGCCTGGATCTTGAGGCTGCGCTGCCGCGTCTCGTACTCGCCCAGGATGTCGCGCAGGCGGTTGAGGTTGTCGTGTGTGCGCTCCAGCTTGCGCTGCGTCTCCTTGCGCCGCGCGCGGTACTTGGAGATGCCGGCCGCCTCCTCGAAGACGAGGCGACGCTCGTGCGGGTCGGCGCGCAGCAGGCGGTCGATGTTGCCCTGCTCCATCACGGTGAGCGCCCCGGGCCCGCCGCCCGAGTCCATCAGCAGCTCGCGGATGTCGCGCAGGCGCACCCGGTTGCCGTTGAGCGCATACTCGCTCTCGCCGCTGCGGTAGAGCCGGCGCGAAACCGAGACCTCCTCGAAGTCGACCTGCAGCAGGCCGTCGGCGTTGTCGAAGGTGAGTTCGACCTCGGCGAAGCCCAGCGACTTGCGCTGGTCGGTGCCGGAGAAGATGACGTCGAGCATCTCCTTGCCGCGCAGGCTGGTCGGCTTCTGCTCGCCGAGAACCCATTTGATGGCGTCGACGACGTTGCTCTTGCCGCAGCCGTTGGGTCCGACGATGACGGTGATGCCGTCCCGGAAGTCGAATTCCGTCTTGTCCGCAAAGCTCTTGAAGCCGTGCAGGGTGAGTTTCTTCAGTTTCATCGAGTGTGTCGTCGCGGAGCGGCGGTCCAGAGTCCGAGCGAAGGAATCACTATAGGGCTTCGCCCGGACTGCGAATCGCCCAGTTCCGGATGGTCCTGTCGGGCCATGGATGGAGGCGAAGGCGGCGGGTGCGGCCGTCGCCGGCGAGGGCGACGATCAGGTCGTGCAGGACTTCGGGCGCGGGCGCGTGCTCCCGCGGGAAGCGCAGCAAGAGCGCGTCCTCCACCGGCTCGACTACCGCCGCGACCTCTTCGGGAAGCAGTGTGCCGACCGGCGCGGCGGGCTCGACATCCGGCACGCTCTCCTCGGTCCCGCCCAGACGCTCGGCGAAGCGGCGCTGCGCCTCGCCGTCGCGGTCGGCGGCGAGCAGTGCGCGCATGCGCATGGAGCGGCTCTCCTCCGAGATACGCACGCCGGCGTAGGAGCGCAGGCGGCCGACGAGACGGGCGGTCTCCTCGTTGTTGCCGGCGAGGTGGCGCGCCGCGGCGCGAACGCCGCAGAGGTGGATGAGATCGACGCCGGCGCCGCCGTGCATGAGCGGGCGGGCGCCCCCGGCCACGCGATAGAGCGGCATGGACGGCTCCGACTGAAGCTCCGCGAGGAAGTTGCGCTTCTGGCGCAACGCCTTGAGCGCGGTCTCGAGCAGCCCCTCGAGACGCTCCAGCAGCGTGACCTCGTCGAGGTCGCCGCCCTCCTCGGCGAGGCGGGCGACGTCGAGCGCAACCGCGCCGCCGACCGGCTCGGCGATGCCGGCGGTCGTCTCGAGGCCGCGCACGCGATACCAGGGCGTGGCGAGCGGCGGCAGCTCGTCGCGGTCGATCAGGAACTCGACGCGGCCCGTCTCGGCCGCCGACGCGAGCGCGGGCAACAGCGCGCGGCGTGCCTCGTCGCTGCCGACGATGCCGGCGGGGATGCGCAGGAGCAGGGTCGGCAACCCCTCGATGGCGCCGCTGCGAAAGCGCGCCCAGTGCTCGCGCACGATCGCGTCGGCGAGGGCCGCCTCGCC
>JBCDBY010000107.1:0-13212 GCA_039182715.1 Planctomycetota bacterium | reverse complement strand
GCCTGGAGTATTCCGGCGCCGACTGACGACTGAATACTGACGACTGAATACTGACGACTGAATACTGACGACTGAATACTGACGACTGAATACTGACGACTGAATACTGACGACTGAATACTGACGACTGAATACTCCTGATGACGGTAGTAGGATCCATCCATGCGACTCGACGGTAAGCGAGCCCTGGTCACCGGCGGCGCCCGGCGCATCGGCGCCGCGATCGTCGAGAGCCTGACGCGGGCGGGTGCGCGGGTCGCCATCCACTGCAACCGCTCGCTCGACGAGGCGAAGGAGCTGCAGCACCGCTGCCCCGGCAGCATCGTCATCGAGGCCGATCTGGCGGACCGCGACGCCCGCCACGCGATCGTGCCCGAGTCGGCCCGGGCGCTCGGCGGCCTCGACATCCTGGTCAACAACGCATCGGTCTGGGAGGCGAGCCCGCTGCCCGAAATCGAGCCCTCCCACTGGGACCGGGCGCTCGAGCTCAATCTGACCGCGCCCTTCTTCCTCGCCCAGCAGGCGGGCGACATCATGAAGCGCGACGGAAGCGGCGTCATCGTCAACCTGACGGACTGGGGCATTCGACGCCCCTACACGAATCAGCTCGCCTATTTCGCCGCCAAAGGCGGCCTCGAGGCCGCCACGATGGGCCTCGCCCGGGCGCTCTCGCCCGAGGTCCGCGTGCTGGCCGTCGCGCCGGGCGCCGTGCTCGTGGAAAACGAGCAGGAGGCGGCCGAAGCGAACCTCGTGCAGCGCATCGGAAGCGCTGAAAACATCGCTGATACCGTGCTTTTCGCGGTCTCGAACGACTTTGTGACCGGCACCACCCTGACGGTGGACGGCGGTCGCTCGCTCGCCTGATACGAATTTTTTACGGCTCCTCGCCGTACCTCACTCGTACCTAAGGAGCAAAGAGTCCCCGCCCCGCCTGTCCTGTCCCGCGAGCGTTCGAGATGATGAAGCCGACGATCCAGACCCGTCCCCGCATCGGCGACCTGCCGAAGCGACGCAAGAAGAAGACACCCCAGCCGGAAACCATTCTCCGCATCGAGTGGCTGGAATGGTTGGTCGAGAAGTACGGACCCGAAGCCGCTTCCGAGTGGCAGGAGCCGCCCATCTCGTTCGCCGAGTGGTGCCGCCGGCGTCAGCTGGACGCACACGAAGCCGCGTAGTTCCGATCGCGGCTCTTCTCGTCGACCGTCGCCTCGGCCCCGACGGTGCCCCCTCTCATCTCATCACAGAGCCGCCGAGGTCCCACAGAGTTCCCTCAGAGTTCCCTCAGAGGGGGGGTGCGAGGAGTTGCCTGGCGCGAGAGCCCTAGCGCGAGGACCCCAGCGCGAGTCCCCTAGCGCGATGAATCGTCCCGGTCCCGACGCATCGGGCCACGGTAGACGATCCGACCCTTGGTCAGGTCGTAGGGCGACATCTCGATCGTGACGATGTCGCCGGGAAGCATGCGGATCCGGTAGCGACGCATCCGCCCGGAGACGTGGCACAGCACGGTGTGCCCGCCCTCGATCTCGCAGCGGAAGCGGGTGCTGGGCAAGACCTCGACGACCTTGCCCTCAACGCGAATCGGCTCTTCCTTCGCCATGAAGCCCGGAAATCTAACACGGAACGGGCGAATTCGCAGCTTTCGGGCGGATCAGACGGGCCGATAGGGCACGTAGGCGGGCTCCCACATCATCCCGTCCAGATCCGCCTCACCCCGCGCCACGCCCTCGTCCCGGGCACGCTGCGCGACCGCCTCGGCCACCACGCGGGAGACCGCCCGCACCTCCTCGATGGCCGGGTAGACCGAGCCCATCGCGAGATGGTCCTCGCGCAGGCAGCCGGCCAGCGCCTGGGCCGCGGCGAGGAACATGCCGTCGGTCACGCGGCTCGCCTTGACCGCGATCGCGCCCAGCCCGACACCGGGAAAGATGAACACGTTGTTGCCTTGTCCGATGCGAAAGCGCCGTCCGTTGTAGATGACGTCGTCGAACGGACTGCCGGTCCCGACGATGGCGCGCCCCTCCGTCCACGCGATGAGATCGGCGGGCCGCGCCTCGGCGTGCGAGGTCGGGTTCGACAGCGGCAGAATCACCGGCCGCTCGCACTGGCGCGCCATGAGCCGCACGATCTCCTCGCTGAACGCACCCGCCTGTCCGCTCACGCCGAAGAGCACGGTCGGCTTCGCGCGGCGCACGACCTCTTCGAGCGCGATGTTGTCGCCCAGCACGCCCCAGCTCGCAATGCGCTCCGGCTCGACCGCGAACTGGCGCTTGTGCTCGTCGAGCCCGGTGCGCCCCTGCACGACCAGTCCTTTCGAGTCGAGCGTGTAGATGCGACGGCGCGCCTCCTCCGCGGTCGCGCCCTCCTCCACCATGGCATCGGCGATCAGCGTACTGATACCCACGCCCGCGGAACCCGCGCCGAGCAGCACGATCGTCTGGTCGCGCAGGCGCCCGCCGGTCAAGCGCATGGCGCCCATGAGCCCCGCGACCGAGACGGCGGCGGTGCCCTGGATGTCGTCGTTGAACGAGCAGATGCGATCGCGATGGGTCGTCAGGTGGCGGAAGCTCGTCGACTTGGCGAAGTCCTCCCACTGCAGCAGCGCATGCGGGTAGGTCGCCTTCACCGCGTCGACGAACTCGTCCACGAGCGACCAGTATTCGTCACCGCGCACGCGCGGCTGCCGCCATCCGACGTAGAGCGGATCGCGCAGCAGGTCGCCGTTGTCGGTGCCGAAGTCGAGCGAGACCGGCAGGCAGGCGGCCGGGTGGATGCCCGCGCCGAGCGTGTAGAGGGCCAGCTTGCCGATCGGGATTCCCATGCCGCCCACGCCCTGGTCGCCGATGCCGAGAATGCGCTCGTTGTCGGTCACCACGATCACCGCCGGCTCCCCGCGCGTGTTGCGCAGCACGTTCTCCATGCGCCCCCGGTCGCCGGGCGTGATGTAGAGGCCGCGCGTGCGGCGGAAGCCGTGGCTCCAGCTGGCGCACGCCTCGGCGACCACAGGCGTGTAGATGATCGGCGTCATCTCCTCGAGGTGCTCCTGCAGCAGCCGGAAAAAGAGCGTTTCATTGCTCTCCTGGAGGCGCGACAGGAAGAAGTGCTTGGCGAGGTCGCTCTCGTTGTTGCCGTACGCCTCGTACGCGCGCGCGAGCTGCAGGTCCATGTCCGTGCCGAGCGCCGGCAGCAGGCCGCGCAGCCCCAGCGTGTCGCGCTCCTCCTCGGGAAACGCGGTGCCCTTGTTGAGCAGCGGATTGCGGAGCACGTCGCGCCCCCGCGCGCGGACGGGCAGGTAGAGCTCGTCGGTCTCGGGATCGCGCTGGGGCACGTAGGGGTTCATGGAGCCACCTTAGCTCAGGCGACCGCGCCCGCGACCGGGTATTCGCGCGTGCGCGTGAACCAGGCGCCGAGGAACGCCGCGAGCCCGAACGCGACCGCGAGGAAGCGCACGCTCTCCGACGCGGCGGCGCCCTCCGGGATCGCCTGCCGCAGGAAGCGCAGCCCGCGATAGGTGCGCTCGAAGTCCTCGGTGTAGATCACCGCGACGTGGTGCCAGATCGAGAACTGCGCCAGCCCGATGTAGACCATGTGCGAGATGAACAGGTCGAGCACCAGGATGTAGAGCATGCCGACGAGCAGCGCGCGCTTGAGGATGGTGCGGACGCCCGCAAAGATCGCGAGGTAGACCCAGAAGACCCCGACGGCGAGCTTCACGGTTCCGAACGGATCGAGCCACGGCGGCGCGTTGAGGACGGGACGCAGGTGCAGCGCCGCGCTCAACGTGATGGCGAGCAGCACGGAGAACGCGATCCCCGTGCCGAACAGTCGCCCGAGATAGATCAGGCCACGATCGACCGGACGCGTGAAGAGGTAGGTGATCGTGCGCCCCTCGAGCTCGTCGCCCAGCACGCTCGCGCCGAGCAGCAGCGCGCAGAACGGGATGACGAACTGGAACGCCACGTTCAGAACGAGGTTGTGATAGACGAAGTTGCGAAGCCCCGAACGGTCGCCATCGGCGAAGAATGCGATCAGCATCGGCACGAGCGAGATCAGCAGCAGCACGAGCCCGCGCCGGCCCCGCAGGGCGTCCAGCGCCGCCTGCTGCAGCGCCACGAGGAATCCACGAATCTGCGTCATCCGACCAGGTACTCGAAAATGGCGTCGAGACTCGCGTCCTCGGCGTCGAACTCCTCGATGACGAAATCCCGGTCCAGCACGAGCGACGGCAGCGCGGCGCAGAGCTCGTCCGGCTTGAGCGTGGTGAGATGGATGCGGTCCCCCTCCAGGCTGACGCCGGTCACGCTGTCGAGCGCCAGCAGCGCGCGAGCGAGATCGCGCGCCTGCGGCGAGCGCACCAGCATGCGATAGGGATAGCGATCGAGGTAGGAGCGAATCTCGCTCACCGTGCCGTGCGCGCGCACGCGGCCCTGGTAGATGAGCACGACCTCACGGGTCATCGACTCCACCTCGTGCAGCACGTGGCTGCTGACGAGCACGGTGCGCCCCTCGGCGCCCAGCTCCGCCATGAGATCGATCGTCTTGCGGCGACCGACCGGGTCCATGCCGGTGAGCGGCTCGTCGAGCACCAGCAGCTCCGGATCGTGCACGATCGCCTGCGCCAGCTTGATGCGCTGCCGCATGCCCTTCGAATAGGTGCGAATGCGCCGCTTCGACTCCTCCACCAGCCCGACGCGTTCGAGCGCGGCGTCGACCGCCCGCGTGAGCGTGCCGCCCGACAGCCCCTGGTACGCGCCGAGATAGCGCACGAAGTCGCGTCCACGCATCGACTCGTAGAACGCGTCCTGCTCCGGGCAGAAGCCGAGCCTTCGGTAGATCGACGGCGTCCGGAACGGATCGCAGCCGAGCACCTCGACCTTGCCCTGCGAAGGGAAGAGCTGGCCGGTGAGCAGCTTCAGGAACGTCGACTTGCCGGCGCCGTTCGGACCGAGCAGGCCGATCACCCCGGCGGGCAGCTCGAGCGAGACGTCGACCAGACCGATCACGCGGCCGTACCACTTGGCCACGCCGTCGAAGCGCGCGATGCTCACTCGACCACCTCCACGCGGCGGACGCGCCAAACGAGCAGGCCGACGCCGAGCGCGGTCCATCCCGCGAGGCTCGACCAGGCGACGGACAGCGGGATCTGGAGCGCCTGCCGCGGGAGCGCGCGCGCCGGCAGGTCGAGCTTGGGGATCTCCGGCAGCAGGTGATGCGCGACCGCCTGCGCCGAGTAGAACGGATCGAGTGCGTACCAGCGCGGGTCCTCGGTGATGAGCTCCACGGTCGCGTTCGAGAACACGGTCGCGAACAGCAGCAGTCCGAAGAGGGCGAGGCTGGCGATGTTCGAGCGCTCCACGAGCGACGAGATGCCGAGGCTGATCGAGGCGAGCGCCAGCGTGAGCGCGCCGAGCGGGATGAGGCCGTCCGCGAGGACGCCCAACCGGTCGCCGAACTCGATCTCCGCGGGCGAGTTCCCGATCTCGTAGAGGAACATCGCGATCGGCGGCACGAGCAGGACGGCGCCGAGAAAGAAGATCGCCGCCGCGAGCTTGCCCAGCACGTAGTGGACGTGCGTGATCGGGCGCGAGAAGTAGAGCGGCAGGGCGCGGGCGCGACGGTCCTCGGCGATCAGCGGAGCCGCGGTGAGCGCGGCCACGACGAGCGAGAAGAGGTTGATCTGCGCGATGAAGCCGCGCATGGAAATCGCGAACGGATCGAGCGGCCCGAACCCGCGCTGTTCCAGGATCTCCCCGAACGTCTGGCCGCCGGCGATCTCCTGGTTCGTGAAGTAGCTCATGATCGAAGTCGTCACCAGGTTGAGCAGCACGATGACAACGAACATCAGCCGCAGCCACGTCCGCCGCATGACGCGACGAATGGTCGTCCCCGCGATGGCGCGGATCGCGCCGCGGCCGGGATGGCGCACGCCCTGATAGGGCCGGAAGCTCGCTTGATCAACCGGCATCGCCGTTCCCCATCTCGGCCAGGAAGACGTCCTCGAGCGAACGGCGCGACGGCTTGAGCCCGCGCAGCGTCACGCCCTGCTCGCGTGCGACCGCGAAGAGCAGGCGCGCCGCGCCGTCCGCCGGGAGTTCGACCAGCATCGGGTCGCCCTCGGCGACCGTGAACCCGCGCGCGCGCAGCGCCTCGGCGTACGCGGGCATGCCCTCGGGCAGCCGCACCTCGTAGGTGCCCGTGTCGTCGCTGGTCATCTCCTCGATGGCGCCGGTGCGCACGACGCGCCCCTTCTCCAGCATGACCACGTGGC
The DNA here is from genome assembly GCA_039182715.1 of Planctomycetota bacterium. Taxonomy (GTDB): domain Bacteria; phylum Planctomycetota; class PLA2; order PLA2; family PLA2; genus JBCDBY01. The sequence goes on along the minus strand of JBCDBY010000107.1, from coordinate 6,947 downwards.
GGCAGACGCGCTCGACGTCGCGCAGCAGGTGCGAGCTGAGCACGATGTGCTTGCCGTGCTCGCCCGCCAGCTCGGCGACGACCTCGAGCATGTCGGCGCGCCCCTCGGGGTCGAGCCCGTTGGTCGGCTCGTCGAGGAAGATCAGCGCGGGATCGTGCACGAGCGCGGTGGCGAGCTTGAGCCGCTGCTGCATGCCCTGCGAGTACTCGCTCGCCTCCCGGTAGCGCTCCTCGTCGAGACCGACGTAGTACATGACCTCGTGCGCACGCTGCAGGGCGGCGCGGCGCGGCATCCCGGCGAGCCGCCCCAGGAACGCGACGACGTCGACGCCGGTCAGCCCGGGCACGATGCACTCGCTCTCCGGCATGTAGCCGATCTGGGCGCGGACGGCGCGCGGCTCGCGCTGCGGATCGAGGCCGAGCACCTCGGCAGTGCCGGCGGAGCCGCGAATGAGCCCCAGCAGGATGCGAAGCAGCGTGGTCTTGCCGGAACCGTTCGGGCCGAGCAGCCCGGTCGCGCCCTCCCCGATCTCGAGCGTGACCGTGTTGAGGGCGGTGACGCGGCCGAAGTGCTTGGAGAGATCGGCCGTCCGCAGGATCAAGGTCGCGTCAGGCTATCACGCAACGGCGCTTCGAGGCCGGGCGCCGCGAAGAGCAGCCCGTTCCGGTGCTCGCGATCGCCCTCGTAGACGATCGGGTTCATCGTGGCGTCGGCGAACGTGCCGCCGGTGGCGAGCACGAGGGCGGCGGGCGCCACGCTGTCCCACCACTTCGTGCCGTGCCGGGGGTGGATGTAGAGATGCGCCTGCCCCGTCACGATGCGGACCGCCTTGTAGCCCGCCGACCCGAACCCCTGCGTCTCCTTCGGGCCCAGCCGCGCGAGGATCTCGTTGAGCGCATCGCTGCGGTGGCTGCGCGAATGCACGACGACCGCATCCGACAGCGCGGCGAGCGGCTCGACCTGGACCGGTTCGTCCTCGACGAAGACCCCGACGCCGAGCGCGCCCCACGCGGTGCGCTCCTCGGCGGGGATGCCGACCGCGCCGACGGTCGGCACGCCGTCGTAGAGCAGCCCCACCATGACCGTGAAGTCGTCGCGCCCCTGGGCGTACTCGCGGGTGCCGTCGAGGGGGTCGACGCACCAGACCCAGCCGCGGCCCGGGGTCCCGGACTCGCCGGACTCCTCCGAGACGATCGGATCGTCGGGGAATTCGGCGCGCAGCCCCTCGAGGATGATCTCCTCGGAGGCGAGATCGGCCGCCGTGACGGGGCCGCTGCCGTCCTCCTTCTCGCGCGCCTCGATGCCGCGCTGCATCGACCGGGCAACGACGCCGGCGCGGGTCGCGAGGTCGCGCGCCGTCTGCGCGCGACGCATCAGCTCATCGGTCTGCACGGGCCCACTGTGGACTACGGCGCCCGGACTTTCCAGATTGCGTGCTGCGTGCACTGCAGAACGCGACGGCGATGATCGAACCACTCCTGGACGCTGTCGAAGTCGTCGAGCGAGTCAGGGTCCTCGAGAAGCAGCTCCAGCTCCTTGCGAGGCCGCTCCCGGTCGTCGACGCAGCTCGCCACGATGTGCTCGAGCCCGCGCTTCTCGCCGCGCCGCGCGAGTTCCGCGGCGGCCAGCAGCGCCAGCTCCGGATCGTCGGAGGCGAGCGCGTGATCGAGCTCCGACTCCGCGCCGCCGGGTTCCGCCTCGCAGAGCCCCTCGAGCGCGATCACCTTGCTGCCGACCGGCATCCAGTAGCGCAGGCGCCAGAACGTGCCGGACGGGTTGGCCGCCGCATAGCCGACCACGAACGCCAGGGTGATCGTGACGAGTCCCTTGAGGACGTTCGGCCGGGCGGTCTCCATGACCCTTGGTTATCGGATTGGGGCGCCTCGACCCTTACGCTGAGCGGCCGATGGTTGACTGGATTCGGGACCACACGCCCCCGTGGATCGAGGATCACGCGCTGGAAATCTGGGTGGGATCGGCACTTATGCTCCTCGCCGGCGTGATCCTGGCGCCGTGGTGGATCGCGCGCCTCCCGGTCGACGGACTCCGGCGCACCGATCCGCTGGGCGATTTCCGGGAGCATCATCCCGTGCTGCGGGCCGTGATCTGGGTGGTCCGCAATCTCGTCGGCATCGTCGTCGTGGTGCTCGGCGTGCTGATGCTCGTGCTGCCGGGCCAGGGCATCCTGACGGTCCTGCTGGGCCTCGGCATGATGGACTTCCGCGGCAAGCGGCGCATCGTCCAGTCGATCGTGAAGCGCAAGAGCGTCTTCGCGTCGATGAACTGGATCCGCCGCAAGGCGGGCAAACCCGAGCTCCTTCCGCCCGACTAAGCGTCAGTTGGCCACAGAAACACAGAAACACAGAAGGGCCGCAGGACCACCCGCGTCACCCCTGTGACCGGCCGACTCACTTCGCTCTCAAGTGGCGGAGCTGCAGTCCAAACACAGCAGAAGCAAACTTCTGTGTTTCTGTGATTCTGTGGCCAACGACGGCCCCGACTACGTCTTGATCTGGCTGGTCCAGTCGCGGTTCTCGCGGTACCACTCGATCAGGTTGTCGATGCCTTCGCGCCAGGAGGTCTTCGACTGCCAGCCGAGTTCGCTCTTCGCCTTGTCGATGTTCGCCCAGGTGTGCAGCACGTCCGCCGGGTGGCGCTCCTGGTGTTCGAAGACCGCTTCCTGTCCGATCTTCTCCTCGATGTAGCGGATGACGTCCATGAGCACCGTCGGCTCGTCGCTGCCGAGGTTGAAGATCTCGTAGCCGACCTTTTTGTCGGTCGCGAGGATCGTGCCGCGCGCGATGTCGTCCACGTAGGTGAAGTCACGCGACTGGCTGCCGTCGCCGTAGAGCAGCAGCGGCTTGCCCTCGAAGATCCACTGCACGAAGCGGAAGAGGCTCATGTCCGGCCGCCCCGCCGGCCCGTAGACCGTGAAGTAGCGACAGACGCTCACGTCGATGTCGTAGAGGTAGTGGTAGGTATACGCCATCGCCTCCGCCGCCTTCTTGGACGCGGCGTAGGGGCTGAGCGCGCGATTCGTATCGGCCGTCTCGCCGTACGGCATCTCGTTGTGCTCGCCGTACAGGCTCGACGTCGACGCCAGCATGTACTTGCCGATACCGCGATGTCGCATCTCCTCGAGCAGGTTGAGCGAGCCGGTCGCGTTGGTGTCGACGTAGACCCAGGGGTCCTCGACGCTTTGCCGCACGCCCGCGCGCGCCGCCAGATTGATCACCGCGTCGACCGCCCCCGCCTCGTCGAAGACGCGCGCAAGCGCCGGACGATCGCAGAGATCGATGCGATGGAACGCGTAGCCCTCGCGCCCGTCGAGCCGGCGCATGCGCCACTCCTTCAGGCGCACGTCGTACGCGTCGTTGACGTTGTCGATGCCGTGGACGCGATGCCCCGCGTCGAGCAGCTGCTCCGCGACCTTGTTGCCGATGAAACCCGCGGTGCCGGTGACGATGTAGGAACCCACGTGCGCAGTCTATCCGGGCTTCCCAGCCCCCCAGAAGCTAAGATGCGCCCGCCTTGTCTCGTCGCGCGACACACCTTGCCCTGCTGCTCCTGACATCGTGGGCCGTCGCCCAGGACGAGCCGTGGAACGCGGAGGAACTCGACTTCGCCGCCCTGACGGCGGAGCGCGAGGCCGCGGCGAAGGACCTGAAGGCGCCCGCGCCCGACGCGCCGCCGGAGGAGCAGGACCGGTACAAGGCGCGGCAATCGCGCGTCTCGCTCCTGACCGAGCTGGAGAAACTGCTCGAACAGATCAAGGGGCTGGAGCCGGTCCCCGCCAGCGAATCCAAGTCCGAGGACCTCTCCCGCCGGCTGACGCGACTGCGCGAGGCGAAGCCACGCGAGCTTCCCGCCCTGAACGAGGAGAAGGATCTCGAGCCGATCAAGACCGGGGCGCGCGATGCGACGGCGGCGCTCAAGTCGGCGCGCAGCGAGCTGAGTAGCATCAACGACGCGCGCAAGTCGATCGACGACGCCCTCAAGGCGGCCGCCACCCGCGACCCCGAGCTCAAGAAGCTCGTAAGCGCGCTCGAGAAGGCGAAGGCGGGCAGCCTCGACGCCTACAAGCGCGGCAACGCGGAGCTGGAGCTGCGTCTACACGCCGAGCTGCGTTCCGCCGCGTCCTCGCTGCGGGAAGGCTTCGCGGCGATGCGCAAGCGCGCGCAGATCGAGGTCGACCTGCGCGCGCTCGAGTCGCAGCGCGCCGACGAACTCCTCAAGCGCGGCCGCGAGCAGCTCCAGAAGATCGCGAAGGAGGAGGCGGATCGCAAGCGCGCGGAGGCGGAGCGGCTCGCGGAGCAGGCCAGGCGGGAACGCGACCCGGTCTACCGGAAGATCACCGCGCTCGAGTCCCGCATCAAGACGATCCAGAGCGAAATCACGGAAGACGGGACGTTCAAGAGCCGCCTCGACACGCGCAAGAGCAACGAGGAGAAGGCGCTCGAACGGTACAAGCGGCAGTTCGAGCGCATCGAGCGGCGCGTGACGGCGCGCGAGTCGATCGCGTCCGCGACGGCCGAGATGCTGCATACGACGCTCGAGAACGTCCAGCGGTGGCGCCGGCAGATCGAAGGCGATCAGATGCGGCGCAACGACGACCAGATCGACGAAGCCTACCGCGCGCTGGGTCCGGTCCAGGACGAGTACTGGGATCTCGAGCAGACCACCGACGCCACGGGCGCGTGGGCGGAGTTCCGCATCGACATCCCGGAGGAGCGCCGGGACGAGGCGCTCAAGGCGCTCGACGAGCTCCTGCGCCGCGAGGACGGCCTCGTCGCGGCGCTTCGCGCCCGCACGCAGTCGCTGGAAAACATCCTCGCGACGCTCCACGACCTCGGCACCATCTACCAGCAGCAGACGAAGCAACTCGCCCAGACCGAGACCTTCATCACCGGCCGCATCTACTGGGTGCAGACGGACAAGCGGCTCGGCCTGCACATCTTCGAGACCGGTTCGGATGAGATCTCCGCGTTGGTCGAGTTCTATCAGGAGCCGGAGTTCCTCGAGGAGCTGAGCACCTGGTACCGCGGCAAGCCGGGCCCGATCCTCATCTCCGCCAGCGTGCTGCTCGCGCTGCTCGGCCTGGCGGTCTTCGCCGCGCGCCGCATCCGGACGCGCCCAATGCGCCGACCGCGCGACGGCGAACACCTGCGGCGCGGCGTGCGGGACGCGATCCGCGTGCTGCTGCACGCGAGCGCGCCTTCGCTCGTCCTGATGCTCGGGGCGGCGGTGGTCGACCGGATCGGCGTGCCGCTTCGCATCGGCTTCCCGCTCATGGCCGCGTTGCGCGGCGTCGCGTTCCTGCTGTTCGTCCAGCGCCTCGCGTGGGGGTTGCTCCATAAACGCGGATTCCTCGTCGCCCACTTCGGCGTCGACCGCGACGTCGGCCGCCAGATCCTGCGCAGCGTGCGCGTCTACACGATCGCCGGCATGCTCTTCTTCATCCCCTACCGCATCCTCGATGCGGCGCCGTTCGACGTGGCTGCCCTGATCCGGCTGTTCGGCACCGCCTTCCGCGCCTCGGAGCTGCTGTCGCTCGCGCTGCTGCTGCCCCGCAGCCAGCCCGTTGCCAAGGCGTTCGTGTCGGGCAACGAGGCGGGCCTGCGTTTTCTCGGCCTGTTCAATCCGCTCGCCATGTTCCTCATGGGCTCCATCGTCGTGATGGACTTCCTGGGCTATCGCTACGGCGCGATCTTCTTCACCGAACAGACGGTCGAGACGGCGGTGCTGATCCTGGTGCTGCGCGCGGTCTATTCGGGACTCAGCCAGGTCGCCGACCGCGTCGTGGCGCGCGTGCGCGAGCGCGCGTTCAAGGAGCAGGGCGGCACGGCGGCCTGGGAGGACTCGGCCAAGGTCACGCAGCAGCTGACGCGCCTGGTCACCGTCGGGACCATCGTCGCCGCGCTCCTCGTGCTTTCGGACACCTGGAACCTGCGCAGCGCCTACAGCGGCGTCCTCGGCGAGTGGGTCCTCACGCAGACCGCCGACAACATCAGCATCACGATGCTCGACGTGCTGCACGCGGTGATGTTCATCGCCGCGGCGCACTTCATCTCGTCCAACATCGGCGGGCTGTTCGAGCTGATCGTCTTCCCGATCTTCGGCAACGTCCACCGCGGCACGCGCTTCGTCGTGCTCGCGCTGAGCCGCTACCTGATCCTGCTGATCGGCTACGCCGCAGCGCTCATCGTGCTCAACTTCAGCCTGTCGAGCGTCGGCTGGCTGCTCGCCGCGGCGTCGGTCGGCCTCGGCTTCGGCCTGCAGGAGATCGTCGCCAACTTCATCAGCGGCCTCATTCTGCTGGTCGAACAGCCGGTACGCGTGGGCGACGTCATTTCGGTCGGGGACACGAGCGGCACGGTCGAGAAGATCACGATCCGCTCGACGGTGGTCACCAACTGGGACCAGCAGTCGATGATCATCCCCAACAAGAACTTCATCACGCAGAACCTGACCAACTGGACGCGCAACAACGCGTTCACGCGCCGCAAGATCCCGGTGCAGGTCCCGTACGGCACCGACCTGGAGACGATCATCCGGGCGCTGGAGGAGACGGTGAAGGGCGTCGAGAACGTGCGCACCTACCCGCCCCCGCGCATCTGGTGCAACGCGTTCGAAGACTCCGGCATCGAGCTGATGGTCTGGCTCTACGTCGACGTCGACTACGGCTTCAGCACCGCCTCGAACGCGCGGCGCGCCGTCTACGACCGGTTGCGCGCCGAGGGCATCGATATTCCCTACCCCCAGCAGGACCTGCACATCAAGTCGGGTCCCGCGGACGAGCTCCAGGGGATGGCGGGCATGCTGGAAGACACCGAGCAGCCGGGCCAGGGGCCAGGAGCTAGGGGCTAGGGGCAGCAAGCGCCCCCGGCCCCCGGCCCCCGGCCCCCGGCCCCCGGCCCCCGGCCCCCGGCCCCCGGCCCCCGGCGGAT
>JBCDBY010000106.1:0-13266 GCA_039182715.1 Planctomycetota bacterium | reverse complement strand
GTCCGAAGTGCGCCGGCCGCGGCGGCTGGCTGAGCGAAGACAAGGCGCGGCGCGCCTGGTGGCTCAGCGTCACGCCGCTGACGCGCGGCGCCGAGGAGTTTCAGGCGCAGTACGACGAGAAGATCGCGAAGTACAAGGACAAGCCGGCCGAGTTCATGACGCCCAGCCGCCTGTCGATCGGCAAGGTCGAGTACTTCGGCCTGTGGGCCACCGTGTCGTGGAAGGTAAAGAAGAACCGGCAGACGCAGCGTCACTCCCGCACATTCGTGCGCATCGGCCGGAAGTGGTTTTTCTACCACCACGCGTTCGACGCGTCGCTGCTCGAGCACCTGCAGCATCGACCCCCGCCGCCCGCCCCGCAAGGCGACTGACGGCGGGGGCGTCACGCCACGCGCTATCGCGGCCGCGCCACGGAGATCCCGTTCCAGTAGCCGTCCAGTCCGCTGACGCCCGGGTAGAGTTCCGCGCCCGTGTCCGTCGTGCGGTAGAGCCGGCCCGTGCCGTCGTTGAGGCTGCGGCGGACGTAGAGCAGCGCTCGGCTGTCCGGCGCATAGGCGACGAAGACGTCCTGCGCGTTCACACTGGGGTTGGTGCGCTGCTGCGCAACGGCGTTGGCATCGACGGGATAGTCCAACTCGAAGATGCCCTCATCGGAGAGGAACGCCACGCGGTTGCCGTCCGCCGACCACACGACCTCGCGGATCTCCTCGTTGTGCGTGTACACGCGCTCGATCAGTCCCGCCGCCGGCTCGTCGCCGGAGAAGTCCAGCGTCATCTCGTAGAGCTCGTTGTTGCGAATGAACATGAGCGAGGCTCCGTCCGCGGACCAAGAGGGATCGGAGTTGCTCCCGGTATCCGTGAGGGTGATCATCTCCCCCTCGCTGACGTCGAGCAGGGCGATCTGGATCCCGCCGGAGAATCCACTCGGCCGCTGCGTGGCCGCGATCCACTGCGCGTCCGGCGACCACTCGAGCTGATCGACCTGCTCGTTGATGCCCCACGTGTAGAGCGTCGTCACCGTGCCCGGTTCACGCGGATCCACCATCAGAATCGAGTTGCCCGCTCGCGACTTGAACGCGACGCGACCGACCGACGAGATCGCCGGCTCGGTGCCGTCGCCCACCGCCTCGGGAACATCGCCGCCGCTGTTCGGCCAGTCGATGGTGAACACGCCGTCGTCGGAGCGCGTCGTGCCCGCGGAAAGGAAGCCGAGCACGATGTCGCCGACCACGACGGGGTCGGGGTCCGGATCCGGATCGGGATCGGGGTCCGGATCGGGATCGCGAATGACCGCCTCGCACTCGGGGTCGCCGAAGAACGCGCTGCAGCTGCGGCCTTCGCGCGGCACGAACGCCCGGACGGCGATTGGCGTTGTGGAGATCGTCAGCGTGCCCGCCGGCACAAGTCCGACGTCGAGCTGAAGCGGCGTGGGCGCGCCGGAACCGTCCTCCACGCTCACCTCGGCGCCCACGAAGGCACGATCCAGCTCGGCGATGCACCCCTGCCCGACCCGACCGTTCTCGTCGAGTCGAAGCAGCCACGCATCCTCGACCTCGGTGTTCTCGCGTTCGACCAGGTCGCCCGAGAATCCCGCGCTGCGTCCGGCGATCAGACAGCCGCCCGCCGCTACGCTCATCGCGCAGTTCGACACGTCGTTCTTCGCCGTGCCGTACACGCGCGTCCAGCAGGTCTCGCCGTCGGCGTCCACGCTATGCACACCGATGTGCTGGATATAGCCTCCCGCGCCGGTCCGGTCGGAGTAGCGCACGGTGAGGACGATGCCGCTGTCGGACGCGGGCGAAGCGGAGACGACGTCCGACGAAACCACGAAGCGCTTCTCGCTCCAGAGTGCGTCGTCGAGAAGGTGGACGGTTCCGATGTCTTCGTCATCCTCGCCCTGCGGCAGGAATAGCATCACGCCACCATCGGGACGGCGAGCCAGCCCCAGTCGATGAGCCAGATCAAGTCGACGAGCCAGATCCAGTCGAATGGTTGCCTGCGGGAACTGCGCCACGGCGCCCGGGAGAGCGGCACCGGACGCCGGCGCCGCGGCGAGGGAGGTGCGTGCGACCCAGCTTCTGCCCGACGCGGCGCCCGCGATGTAGAGGTCCCCATCCGGACCGGGCATGGCGCGCAGGGCAATGGTGGAGTCTGCTCCCGCTTTCACGGTGCGCCACCACTCCGCGAAGAGGGCATCCGTCGCGGCGCCCGTATCGCGAACACGCACGACGAGCCCAGCCGCGCCCAACCAGCCGATCAGAACACACCCCTCGGCATCGGCCACGATGTCCTGGATCTCGAACTGTTCCTCTTCCTCGGCACGCAGGCGCAGCGTGCCGCGTCGGGTGCCGGTCTCGGAAAGACAGACGATGACCGCTTCATCGCCGACCTCGGTCAAGGCGTACCAGCCGCGTGCGCCGTGTGCGACCGCGCGCGGGACCTCGCTCTGCCGCGAAGGGGCCACCCACAATGAAGCGCCGGTGTCATCCGAGGCCTCGATGGACCCGGAGCCCACATGCACGTATCCCGAGGGATCCGACCCGACCTCCGGGAACCGCGGCAGGCTCTCCCGCGCGACGGGCGTCTGGCGTTCACGCTCGACGGCTCCGCGAATCACGACCTTGCCATCCTCGTGCGTGAACACGGTCGGAGCCGCGCCGCGGCCATCGGACGAGTAGATCCCCGTCACCGGACTGGTCGTTTCCTCGGTCAGGAACAGCCCTCCCCCCTCGTCGATGTGATGGACGCGCTGCTCCTCGGTCGCCACCATCACGGACGCCCCACCGGGCGCCGCGTGGATCGCGGTCGGCTTGTCGCTCGCCCACGCATCGTCCGGTCCCGGATACACGAGTTCGCGAATGCGACGGAGATCGGAGGCGAGCCGGGTTACGAAGACGCCGCCACTCGGCGAGAGCCCGGGGCCTTCGCGACCCGTCACGTGAATGAAGCCGTTCTCATCCTCGCAGAGCGCTAGGTACTCGCCGATCCGCGATCGATCTTCGCCCAATCGGACCCCACCGTTCCCGTCGAAGCGACTGACGAATCCATCCTCCCGCACCCCGTTGATCAGACCCCGGTCACGAAGCCAGAACTCGCGCCGACCGGCGACGACGAGATGGCCGTTCCGATCGACCAAGACCGCCTTCGGCTCCCACTCTTCGTTGAGGTCGGTCGGTCGTTCCCGGTAGTCGATGACGCGCGACCACAGCACGCTTCCATCCGTTCCCCGCACGCGCATCAACCAGAGCGGCCAATCCTTGACCGGCTCGCTCCCACCCGCGAGCCGGGGGCTGCCCGAGATGTTGGGGCTGGAACGGTAGAAGCCGACGACGCCGAAGTCACCGCCGGGGAAGGCGGCCATGGCGCGGGGCGCAAAGTGGTGCGTCAGGTAGCTCCGACTCCAGATGACGGCGCCCGCACTGTCCAGAAGCGTGATGCTCGGCCGGTGGGACGTGGGCGACCGCAGGTAGTCGGCCTCCCCGCGCAGCATCGCCGTGGTCTCGGCGGCGGTCCCGTCGGGGCGCCGTGCCGGCATGGCGGCCCACACCGGATTCTCACCCGACTCCGTGAACGAGTCGGACTGCTGGCCGAGGGCGCGTGCCCAGATCACGCTGCCGTCCGCGTCGTGCACGGCCAGGAAGGAGTCCTCGTCTCCCGACGGCGACGTCGTCGAGCCCAGCAAGCCGATGCGGCCGTCCGGCGTGGTCTCCATGTCGGCGGGCGCGAACTCGAAATCCTGCGACTCGGCGTCGATCGGGACGCCGCCAATGTTGCGGACCCAGGTGTCCGACCCTCCGAGAATCGAGGCGGGGCCCCCACCCCCGCAAGCGGACAGCAGAAGAAGCGAAATCGGGAGAATGCGGAGGAATCGACGCATATCTCCGGAAACGGGAGACCCGCGGGGACCCTGCCACGGAATCTCGCGCGCGCCCGGATTGCGCCTGCGAGGCCGACGGGGCGGCCCCGATTCGTTCAGCGCCGCGCGAAGCTGCCGAGCTCCTTGCCCACACGCATCGGGCCCTCGGCCGACTTCACCCAGCGGACCCGGTAGACCGGGTGCTGCTTGCTCGTGGCGTCGTAGACGATGGCGCCGCCTTCGTCGAGGTCGCGCGCCACGAGGTAGAGGCCGGAGCCGACCACGCGATCGTGCGGGCCCCACAGGTCGTCGAGCTGAGGCGGGAGGAAGCGCAGCCGGGCGATCGCCCACGCGTTGCCGACCGTGCAGCGCGGGCGCAGCGCCGTCGCGTAGGCCTTGCGCGCGAAGAGCACTTCCCGCCGCATGGCGAGCTGCTCCTTGAGCTGCGCCTCGTTGGGTCCGCCGGCTCCGAAGTCGACCTGCCATGTCGTCATCGGGCCGTCCACGATCGGCTTGCGCGTGATCTTCATCGCGCCCTTGGCGTCGATGTGCGCCTGGAGGTGCACCAGACGAAGCCTGCGGTCCATCTCGAACGCGACGAGGCTCGCGGTCCAGCCGTCCTTGGTCCTCTTTGCGGACGGCGCGTACGCGGCCGGGCGGTAGTCGTGCAGCCGGAGCCGCAGATGCTTGAGTTGCTTCTGCAGCTTTGTGCCGGTGTCGATCACCCGCTGCGCCGAGGCCGCATCCCGCACGACGGGGCCGGCGGCGAAGAGGCGCAGCGCTTCGATCGCGGCCGTTTCGCTGTCGATCTCGGACTCGAGAACCTGGGGCAACGTCTCCGGCCGGACCTGCATGTCCCCCACCGCCAGGTACGGAAACGCGTCCCGCAGTCCGCGCGTGCCCTCCTCCAGCGGCTTGAGCTTGAGGTGATCGAACGGCGTCGTGACCGTCTTGTCCCCGGCCGACGCGACGAGCAGCAGGCATGCGATGCGAAGCATGAGACGACCCTACGTCGGGATGGGCACGGTCCGGTAAAAAACGCTAGCTCGGCTTCAGAAACGCTTTGTAACGCGCGTCTCCGTTGAGCGCGACGTGCCAGAACGCGGTTGCGCGTTGGACGAGCTTCAGCGTTGCCTCGCGTGGCGCGAGCATGTGCGTCATGCCCGGGATCACGAACTCGTACTTCTCGCCCTTCCAATGCTCGTGCGCCTTGGCCGCCTGCGTCCGGAACTGATCCTGGTCCCCGATGATGATGCAGCAAGCGCCCTTGCCCTTGCCTTCGATGGGCTCGGCCGGGCCGGAGGGGGCAAGCGCGAGGCACGCAATGACCCGCTCGTCCTGCTTCGCCGCGCGCAGGGCCGCGTTGCCGCCGCGGGAGTGGCCGGCGACCGCGAGGCGCTTCGCGTCGATCATCCCCTTCAGCGGCGAGCCCTCGCGCGCGTTCTCCTGCAGCACCCAGTCGAGCGCCTTCCGGAACTTCGGCGCGCGCTCCTCCGCCTTCGCGTCCTTGAACGCCACGATTACCGTCACGTAGCCCCACGTCGCCCAGAACCGTCCGTACGGACGATAGCCCTGGAAGGTGTTGGCCTGCCCCCCGGGCGAGAAGACGATCACCGGAAACGGCCCCTCGCCGTCCGGATGGTGGATCTGCGCGGGCATGCCGGCGACCTTCGCTTCGTACTGGCGAATGCCGAGCGCGCCCGGTTTGCCGGGGTCCTTCGTTTCCTGGCGCAGCCGGCCCTGCACGAACGGTTTGTCGTCGACGTGCACCTGGTAGTCGAAGCCGCCGTCGACGCGTGTGAAGGTGTAGCGCCACGCATCCTCGGCCGCTCCCTCCTTCGCGATCTGACGGAAGACCACGCGGTCCTTCTCAACCGTCGCCGCATACACGCGCAAGATGCCCTTGGCCCACTGGCGCATGCGGATCTGCTTCGTCTTCGGGTCGAAGGAGAGTACGCGGCGGTCCTCGTGCACCGTCTGGCTGCCCATCGTGCTCTTGGTGTGCACTTCGATGATCGTGCCGCCGAGCGCGCGCTCCGCCTTCTGTGTCTCCTGGTAGCTGCCGTACGGGTGTTTGCCCTCGCCGTCCCACTCCCCCACCAGAAACGCGACGGACTCCAACGGGTCCGCGTGCGCCGGCAGGGCGAGGGCGAGAAGGATCCAGAGTCGGTTCATGTCATCTCCGCCAGTCGTTCGTCCACGAAACGGGTCTGCTGCGCGTCGCTCGCCAGCGCGCGGGCGCGCTCGTAGCTGGCGCGCGCTTCGTCGGTGCGGTCGAGACGGCGCAACATCTCGCCGCGTGTGGTGTGAAACCAAAGGTACTCGTCGAGGTCGCTCGCCAGCGCGTCCGTCGCACGCAGGCCCGCCTCCGCGCCGTCGGCCTCGGCGATCGCGACGGCGCGGTTGAGCGCGACGACGGGCGAACGCGTCCGCTCGAGGAGCTTGCCGTAGAGCGCGGCGATCTGGTGCCAGTCGGTCTCCGCGGTGCTCGGCGCCTGCGCGTGGAGCGCGGCGATGGCCGCCTGGATGGCATACGGGCCGCGCGGCGCGGACGCGAGCAGAGCTTCGCCTTCCGCGATGCGCGCGCGGTCCCACTTGCGGCGGTCCTGGTCGCCGAGCAGCACTGCTTCGCCGTCGACCATGCGAGCGGCGCGGCGCGCGTCGTGCAGCAGCATCAGCGCGAGCAGCGCGCGCGGCTCCGGCTCGTCCGGCAGGAGCGCGACGAGATCGCGTGCCAGGCGAATCGCGTCGTCGCAGAGCGCATCCCGCATGTGGGCGTGACCTTCGTTGAAAACGAGATACAGCACCGCCAGCACGCCCGAGAGCCGCTCACCCAACTGGTCGTTGGGCGGCACGCGATACGGGATGCCCGCGTCGCGGATCTTGCGCTTGGCGCGCACCAGCCGCTGCTGCATGGTCGTTTCCGGCACGAGGAAGGCGCGCGCGATCTCGCGCGTCTCGAGCCCGCCGAGCGTGCGCAGCGTGAGCGCGACGCGCGCTTCCGGCTTCAGCGCCGGATGGCAGCAGGTGAAGATCAGGCGCAGGCGATCCTGCGGCTCGGGGGCGGCGATCATGGCCAGGCGCTCCTCGCGACGGTGCATCGCCTCCGCCTGCTTCGCGCCGCGCGCCGCCTCGCGCCGCACGCGGTCGATCGCCCGGCGGCGTGCCACCGTCGTGAGCCACGCCGCCTGGTGATCCGGCGCTTCGAGTTGGGCCAGCAGCTCGACGCACGCGTCCTGCAGCGCGTCTTCGGCCATCTCAAAGTCGCCGCAGGCGCGGATGAGCGTCGCGAGGATGGAGCCCCACTCCTCGCGGACGACCCGCTCGACCTCGCTCACTCCTCGCCCATCTCCCAGATCGGCCGCACCTCCACCGCCCCGAACTTCGCGCTCGGAATCTTCGCGGCCCAGGCGACCGCCTCATCGAGGTTGGCGGCCTCGACGATGTAGAAGCCGCCGAGATGCTCCTTCGTCTCCGCGAACGGACCGTCGGTGATGAGCGCCTCGCCGTCCCGCACGCGCACGGTCGTCGCGCGATCGGTCGGCCGCAGCCGCTCCCCGCCGCGCATGGCTCCGGCGGCGTCGACCTCCTGGGAAAACACGCCGTACTCCTGCATCAACTCCGCCTCTTCGGCGGGCGAGCGGGCGGCATCAATGGACTCTTCGGACGCGATCAGCAGGACGTAGCGCATGGGCTGTATCTCCTTGTTTACCCAGACGTCGAACGAGGTCCGGGCGATCGACACCCATGGTGCATTTTTCTAGCGTTGCCGGGCCAGCTTGAGTTCCACGCGCTCCGAGAAGCTGCGCAGGCGCGTTGATGCGCTGAATCGCTTCCGGCGATAGCCCGTCCCGCGCCCGTAACTCGCGGTCACCTGGATCGGCAGCGCATCGACGGGCACTCGGAGTTCGAAGCGGCCCTGTCCGTCCGTCCGCGCCCTCCCGACAATTTCGACCAGATTGGCCCACGCATCGACCTTCACGGATGGAGCGACCGAGCCGTCGGGCCGGTAGACGGTCCCGACGACTCGGACCGTCTCTCGTAGACGGAATACCTCCGTCTGACCGCGCGGCATCACGCGCCGCATCGGATCGGCCGGCCGCCCGAGCCCGGAGGTGTCGTGCGCCTTGCCGCCGCCATACAGAAGACCGATGGGACGGGACGGCAGCTCCGTCAATCGGACGACTCCACTCTCGTCGGTCGGAATCAAGCGGTAACCCGGCTCCTCCTTCGTCGGCCCGAAGACGATCAAGATGCCTGCCTGCGGCTCGTCGTCCGGCCCCAGCACCTGCACGTTGAGTTCCCGGTCGAAGGTCACGGGATGGGCCTGGAGCTCCACGCCTTCCTGCCCGGCCGTCACGTTCTTCACCTCGCCGGTGTAGAAGAACCGCTCACCCGCCCAGTGGCTGGTGCTCTTCGAGGAGACCCTGCCGTTGAGCACGATGTCGAACCTGCCGTTCACGGGCACGAAGAGACGAAACGTGCCGTCCGCGCGCGCGGATGTCCTCGCCACGACCACGTCGCCGCGACGTGCTTCCAGTCCGGCTCGTACGCGGAGTGGCTTCCCATCGGCCGTGACGATCGTCCCGGCGACCGGTCCCGCACGCTCGAACTCGATCGTGATCTCGCGTTCTCCCGGCTCGACGTCGCGCGGCGGCGGCCGGGCGTGGCCGCGCGGACGTGTCCGGACCTCGATCCGCCGGACGATCTCTTCCGGTGCGAATCGAAACACGCCGTCGGCATCGGTCCGGCGGGGGAACTGCTTCGATTCGAGCGTGATGTCCATGGTCACGTCGGCGAGCGGCTGACCGTCCGCGCCCACCGTGCGAATGGTGAATTCGTCCCTAGGCTGTGTCACGCGCTCGGGCGCAGGCCGCGCTTCCGCTTTCGGCTCCCTGACGACGAGCTCGGCGGACGGCACCGTGGCACCCGTCTCCGTCGGCGAGTCCGAGGGGATGCTTGGCTCGACGCGAGTCCGGCGCACCTCCGTGTCTGTGCCCGTGTACCAGAGCAAGAGTCCGGAGAGCAGCAGCAACAAGCTGCCGAAGACCAACATGCGCCGTCCCATCGAGAATTCCCTGGTCCCAGATCGTAGCGGCTCTCGGAACGCGCTGCCGTCGAGCTCCATCCCGCTCACTTTTTCGCACGCACGATCCAGGACCACGCACAATGGCCGCATGCGCTACGCCGCCATACTGCTCCTCGCTGTCGTCGCTCACGCGGAGAAGGCGCCCATGTCGCCCGAAGCGCTGAAGAAGACCGCCACGCAGGTCGTTCAGGGCGAGGTAAAGGGCATCTACGCGAAGACCGCCAAGGAGGGCCGCTGGAAGGTCACCCGGTACGTCGCCGAGGTGAAGGTCACGGCGATTGAGAAGGGCGAGGGCATCACGGTCGGCGAGCTCGTCTACGTGCGCTACTGGCACCGCAAGTGGGCCAGCCTGGGCGTGCCGCCGCCGTCGACGAGCGGACACTCCGGCCTGCCCAAGGAAGGCGAGACGCTGCGCATCTACCTCGCGCGCAACGCGTACGACGGCTTCACCAAGGACAACAACGACGGCGGGCTCAACGTGATCGGCGCGAACGGCTTCGAGCGGCTGCCCTGATCAGCGCCGCGCCGCCTCTTCGCGAAGGGCCGCGAAGGCGGGTTTCTCCGTGCCGTCGAAGCGTCGCAGCCCGAGCGTGCCGAGGAATGCGCCGAAGCGCGCATCGATGAAGCCGTAGAACTCCATAACGTCCTGCACCTCGTCGGGGTCGAGGTCGTGCAGCCAGGTGAAGTCGATCAGCTCGATGCGGTCGGCGTGACGGTCCCAGGCGCGGAACGACGCACGCACGAACTCCGCCTGCTTCGCCTCGGAGCTGTTCAGCAGCGGGCTGCTCGGATAGCCGAACTGCAGGAAGAAGATCGGGAGGTCGGGATAGGCGGCCACGAGCGCATCGAAATCGTCCCCGACATCTTCCGGGGGCGCAACGTCGCCGTTCGCAAGGCGCGGGTAGTAAGAGAGGGCGATGGCGTCGCTCTTCTCGTTGAGCGCACGCATGAGCGTACTCGTCGACCCCATGAGCCCTTCGTAGGTCGGCTCGACGGTGATGACCAGCGACGGATCGCGCGCCTTCAGGTGATCGACCGCGGCGTCGTAGAAGGTCTTGAACGCCGCCCACTGCGCCGCGTCGTCGCCGAAGAGGATGTCCATCTCCGAGCCGATGTTGAGCGCGTGCAGCCGCACGTCGGGAATCTCGTCGAGCACGAAGTCCAACAGGTCGCGGAAGCGCTGGATGACGGCGGGGTCGTCGAACGCGCTTGCCTGCAGGTCGGGCGGCACCGTCTTCACGTTCGCGTTGATCACGGCGATGGTGAGATCGAGCTGTACGCCCGTCGACGGGTAGTAGCCGTTCATGATCTTCAGCAGCGTGTCGTCGAGCGCCCCGGCGGTCGGCTCGAGCACGTCCCACTGCAGAAAGAGGCCGACCACGTCCATGCCGGCATCGCGCGCCTGACCGAAGGCGGTGTCGTAGTCCCCGCCGCTCGCTTCGGTGATGTCGACCGCGAGCAGACGCATGTCGGCCGGCCCGTCTCCACCGCCTCCTCCCCCACAGGCCAAAGCCAACGCGAGCAGAGCAACGGAGAGGCACCGAACGATTCCCATACGGGATCTATCGCAAACATGGGGCCGTCCCCATGAGTCGCCCCACGGGCGGGAAGTCCCGTTCTGCGACGTGTGTTTCGCGCACAGTCAGCCCGGTTACGCGCACACGCCTACGGCTCGAGCGTCGCGAGCCAGCGCGTCAAAAGCCGGTCGAGGCGTCGGAACTCGCTCTCGGACAGGCCGCCGGTCAGGCGCGCGAGGTTGTCGACGTGGTCGGTGACCGCGCGATCGACGACCTCGAAACCTTCATGGGTCAGGGCGACCAGGACCCCACGACCGTCGTCGGGATTCTGGAACCGCTCCACCCAGCCCTTCCTTTCCAGCTGATCGATGCGATGGGTCATCGTCCCGGAGGTGACCATCATGTTTTCGAGTAGTTCGCCCGGCGAGAGGCTGTGCGGCGGCCCGGCGCGACGCAAGGTGGCGAGCACGTCGAAGCTGGCAAGGTTGAGCCCGTGCTCCTCCAGCACCGACTCGATCTCCCTGGTGATGTGCCCTCCGATTCGCTTGATGCGTCCGGTGAGCCCCATCGGCTCGACGTCGAGATCCGGGCGCTCCCGGCGCCATTGCTCGAGGATCAGGTCCACGTGGCTCATGCAGAAAGGCTAGCCTCAATTATCTCGACATCAAGAAATATATCTTGACGTCGAGACATCGCCGTCTATCTTGACATCAAGATACCTGTCCGACCGAAGGAGAAGACGATGCTCAAAGCACACCTCGATCACGAGACCTGGCTGATCCCTCAGCACCACCACGCGCAGGTCAGCGGCTACCTGGCAGCCCATTGGGGCGGCGCAAACGGCTTCGCGCGGCCGGGCCACTTTCCGGGCGCGACCGATCCGCGGCGCTGGCGCGACGAAGTCGTTCTCGCCATTGCGGAACACGACAACGGCTGGTGGGAAACCGAAGCGATGCCGCGCCCGAGCGAAGTGGACGGGCTGCCGGTCGGCGTGGGCGAGGCGGCCGCCCCTACCCAGGAGAACGAGTTCTCCGCCTGGCGCGAGGGCGGGTTCGACCGTTGGCGACGCGGCATCGAGCGGCTCGCCGGGCCCCACCCCTACGCCGCCCTCCTCACCAGCCTGCACGCGTACTGGCTCTACGCCGTCGCCTTCGACGATCTCGTCGGGGACGACACGCGCCGTCACTTCGTCTTCGGCCCTCCCGACGTGGCGGAAAGCCTGGTCGGGGATCCGGCGGTGACGCGTGCGTTTCTCGAGGAGCAGCGGACGCGGCAAGCCGAGCTCCGGAGCCGACTGGAGAACGATCGCGGGATGGCCCGCGCCACGCGGCCCGAACACCTCGACGCGCACCTGCGACTGCTCCAACTGCTCGACTCGATGTCGCTCTTCCTCGCACTTCGCGATTCCGAGGCCCACGTGCTGGAACACGTACCGCGCGCCGGCTGGTCGGACCGTGTGACGATCACGTGGCGCCGGCTCGACGAACGCCGCATCGCCCTCGCCCCCTACCCGTTCGACACCGAGGGGCTCCTCGTGCCGCTCGTCGTGCGGGTGATGGCGGACGATTCGTCCGCGGAGGACGCGGCGCTCCTCACGCGGCTTCACGGCGCGCCGCTGCACACCGTTCCGTTCCGGATGGTCAGCGGCTAGCCGTCTTCGAACTCTTCCAGCCCCACGCCGAGCACGCCGCACCGGACCGTCACGGTGAGCTCGACGCCGTCCTCACGCAAAAGCACCGCGCCGCGCGCGTTGCCGGCCTGCGCGACCGAGCTACCCTCTTTCACACGATTCGGCGCCTTGGTTCGAGGTAAGTCCGCCGTCGCGCGTTTGGCCCGCAGCCAGACCACTCTCGACAGATGCGCGCCGCTGGCGCGATCGTGCGAGGTCACTCGTTTTCAACCACGGCAGATTTACCTGGCACCGTACCGATGGCACCGTACCGATGGCTGGCTGCGTCGAGTTGTCCCCTCGCGGAGCGTGATAGCATTCGCGCCCCATGCCGACGACGAGAAGACTCCTGCGATGAGGGCTGATATCCGGTCACTGCGAATCGCCCTTCTGCTGATCGGTGCCCTATCCGCCGCCGGCGCCGCAGGCGAGTCGAAGGGCTCGCCCGCGGACGGTATCGCGAAGCTGTTCGATGAGATCGACGAAGACGGCGACGGCCGGGTTGCCATTGCCGAATTCTCCCGCGCCCTGGGCATGGACCTGAAGGGAACGGATCTGCGCGCGCGGATGCTGGTGGCCTCGCTCGACGCGAACGCAGACCAGCAAATCTCGCGTAAGGAGGCGGACGATGGCGCCGCGCGGATGGTCGCCATGTCCGTCAGCCGCCTGATGGCTCTCGACGTCGACGGCGATGAGGCGCTGAGCCGGCAGGAATACGCCCTCGGCGTCCCGGATCCCAAAGGCAAGCCCGGGGATGACGGCCTTACGGAGAGGCAGCGAGATGGGTTCGAGCATCTCGACGCCGGCGGCGATGGGAAGGTTACGCGCGCCGAAGTCGAAGTGCACGCCCGGGAACAGGCGGCCTCCACGCTGAAGGAGATGCGTGTCGCAGGCCGCTGTCTCGCGGTCGCGGACCAAGACCGGGACGGACGGATCAGCAAGGAAGAGTTCGTGCGGATCGCGGGCGAGACATCGGCCGACCAATTCGCCGCGCTCAATCCGGGAAGCGCCGGGCTCGGGCGACGGGAGCTGCTGCGCTGGGTCACCACGCAGACCAAGGAGGAGCGCGCGAAGCTCCTGACGCGGCTCGATGTGCAGGAGTCGCGCCTGGAAATGCGCGCGGCGGCGGCCGCGT
>JBCDBY010000105.1:0-13649 GCA_039182715.1 Planctomycetota bacterium | reverse complement strand
GATGTCGGCTTCCTGTTCGCCTCGATCTCCGCGTCGGGCGTGCGCATGAGCCACCCGGAGGGGTTCCCCGAGGGCGAGACCATCGCGATTCGCGACGTGCAGCTCGAATGCGGGCTGGGCGAGCTGATGAATGGGACGGTCAAGGGCCGCCTCATCGGCGAGGGCGTGCAGCTCACGATCCTCAAGAAGGGCGACCGCACGACGCTCGACGGACTTGGCGGCGACGCCAAGCAGGATGGGCAGGAAGAGAAGCAGCCGGAGGGCGAGCGCCCGCCGCTCGATCTCGAGATCGACCTGAGCGGCTGCGACTTCACCTATCACGACCTCGATACGCAAGAGAAGTCGACGCTGAAGAACGTCGGCCTCAACGCACACCTCAAGGGCGATCAGACCGATGCGGGCGGACGCGTGCGCATCACGATGGACGAGCTCGACCAGGCGCCCGTCGTACTGCGCAACGTGCAGATCGGCGCCCGCGCCGACGGCACCAAGTTCGTGATCGACGAGGCGAGCGGACAGATGAAGGGCGGCGGCACGCTGAGCGCGACCGGCGCGCTCGACCTCGCCGACGCCAGCTCGTGGACCGCGAAGCTCGACGCCACCAAGGTGCAGCTCGACGCGACGCTGGTTCCTCTGGTCGCGACGTTCTGGCCGTTCGCGTCTTCCGCGGGCGGTCAGCTCCAGGGAGCGTTGAACGCCGAGTTCGCGCTGAACGGCAAGGGCGTGACATGGGACGCGATTCGCCCCACGTTGAGCGGCACCGGCAAGCTGCGGCTGGACGACCTCGCGCTCCCGCCGGAGTCGATCGCCGCGCAGATCGCGAATGCGGCGGGCGGCAAGTTCGGGAAGAACCCGATCCCGCTCAACAGCGCCGGCGCCGAGTTCGCCATCGCGGACAACTGGGTCTCCTTCAACCGCCTGTCGGCCACAAGCGACGAGAAGCGCCTCGACATGGCGGGCCGCGTGTCGCTCGAAGGCAAGCTCGACCTGAACGTCGACCTCGTCCCCATCGCCAAGGCGTTCGGCTTCGGCGACATCGCCGACAAGGTCGAGACGCTCCCCGTCCGCATCGACGGCACGACCGAGAAGCCCAAGGTCAACCTCCCCAAGGCCGAAGACCTGCTGCGCGACAAGCTCAAGGACGCGCTGAAAGACCCGCTCAAGGGCTTCCGCTAGCCGTCCGCATCGAAATTCCATTCGATGAGCATGTTGTCGCCATAACGGCGAGCGGATTCCTCGTCGAAGTCTTCGAGGGGACGGGCGGCGCTGAGTCGGACGCCCGGCTGCCAGCGCAACAGCTTGCCGGTGAACGGGTCCTCGAGGCACTCGGTGGGCACGAGCGCGCGCACCGCGTCGAGGCTCTCGGGCCAAGCGCCGTCGCGCTGCCGCACGACGAGGAGCGCCAGCCCCACGCGCGCCACGCGCATGCGGGCGACGTGCTCCTGGCGTTTGCGCATGACCATGCCCGGGAGATGCGAGAAAAGAGACGAGACCATTCGGCCGCGCCAGGGGTCGAGCTCGCGATCCAAGTCCTCGCTGCGCGCGACCGCGCTCGCGGGAGAATCGAGGGCGAGATCCTGGGCTTGTGCCATCAAGTCGAGAAAACGGACTCCGTCCCGATAGATCAGTGCGGTGTAGATCCAACTCCACCAACTCCGGGAGTCTGCGTTCGAGTCCGGCATAGGTTCGGCCCCGGTCGCCAGCTCTCGTCCGTCCAACAGTCGTCGCGTGGCCCAAAGGCCCATGGGCAGTTCCTCTCGGAATGCCTGCTGGATGCGATCGGTCGTCGTCACCGGCACAAGCAGGGGGTCCAGGGCGCGATGCGCATCTGCGGCGTCGAAGCCGGGCAAGCGCGCGGCGCGCGGCAGCAGGCGCGCGGTTCCGTCCCGCACGGTGGCTTCGACGAACATGCCGATGACGACCGGCAGCTCCACCCGCTCCGAGAGTTGCGCCAGAAGGACAAGCTCGTCACGAACGCCCGGGGACCACGCGTCCGCTCGACGGATCCGCTCCGACAGGAAGACCGTGAGTTGCTGCATGCGCGGAATGGCGTCGACCACCATGTCCGGGCCCTTCTCCCACTCGTACGCCACATGCCAACGAGGCCGAAAGGCCGCCTCGCGCAGCAGCTCCACATACGGATCGCCGCGCGCGAGCCACGCACGCAACGCGCGCAGGGTTTCGCGGTGCTCCTCGTCCGGCTCCTGCCCGGATGGACGCCAGAAGTCCTCCGACATCGCGAAGTCTTCGATCAGCCCCTCGTCCGCAAGCAAGTGCTCGTCGTACCAGCGCGCCGCATCGCCAAACGGAATCGCGGCGTTCTCCGCGTCCGGAATGGACTCGGTGGCCAGCCCCGCGAGCGTGACCGGCTCGCCCACGGCCCGGAGCGCCGCGAGGCGATCCTCGAAGCGGGAGCGCCAGTGAAACGTCCACACGGCGTGCGCCGCCACGAGCAGCAGCAGAGCCCCAAGCAGCCAAGTCCACCATCGACCGCGGCGTTTCTTCGGCGAGTCCGGGATGGTCGTCATCGTCTCGACTCCGACGCCCCGAAGCGCCACTCGATCAGCCTCTCGAACTCTCGTGCCGACTCCAGAGTCTCACCCTCATGGAGGGGGACATCCGCCGCGAGGCGCACGCCGGGATCCCAGAGGAATCGCTCCCCGGTGTAGGGGTCGATCCGATCCTCCGGCAGAAGCATCGGATCGACGGCCTCGAGCGATGCGGGCCACGCGCCCGTGCGCTGGCGGATCACATGCAGGGCGAGACCGACGCGCGCGATACGCATGCGTGCGAGGTATTGCCGTCGCCGTTCGATCGAGAGGCGCGGCATCGGCGTGAACAGCGCCCAAATGATCTGATCGCGAGGCATGAGATCGCGGTGCTGCCACTCCTCCGGCATCGGAAAGTCGACCCAAGGCTCCGTGGGAAGGTGGGCGAGCCACATCTCAAAGAGGTCGAGCTGCGCGACGCCATCGCGATACAGCAACGCCGCGTAGGGCCACGACCACCAGCCGTCGGCGCGGGACCGCCCGGGTACGTCGTCGAGGATCGAGTCGATGTACTCCAAGAGGTTTCGACCATCGAGCAGATGCCGCGTCACCTCCACGCCGAACGCCCTCTCGAGCGTGACGGCACGCGGAAGGCGTTCGACAAGCGGCGACGGATCGAGGTCCGCCGCCACGCGATCCCAGACGGCCCGGGCCTCGAACTCCGGCAAGCGCGACATGCCCTGGAGCGCATCAAGAGCCTCTTCGTGCGCCGCCCAGTTGAGGAAGAGGCCGAGGATGCCCGGCGAGTCCACATGCAGCGCGAGCCGAATAATCAGCTGCAGCTCCTCGACCTGCTGCTCTTCGACGCGTGGGGCTCGCACGATCCGCTGGACCATGAATTCCATCGCCTTGCGAAGCCGCGGACCGGTCTTCGATCGCATGTCGATGCCGGCGCCCCAGTCGAGGGGCTCGCGCCAATCCGGACGCGCCACCGTCTGCTTCAGGAGCGCCACGTAGGGATCGCCGCGTGCCAGGGCGTCTTGCACGCGCGCCCGTTGCTCCTCAACCTTGGAATCGGAACGCCCTTTTGCCCAACGTTCGAGCGACTCGAGTTGCTCGAGGTCATCCTCGAACGTGCCGAGATACTCGTCGTACCAACGCTCCGCCTCGGCGAACGGGACGGCAGCGTTGCGATGATCAGACGCCGGCTCCGGCACGAACTCCGACACTTCAAGACGTTCACCGGCTGCGCGCAACGCTTCCAGCCGACTCTCGTACCGATGCCGCCAGACCAACGTCCAGACGGTGTGCCCAACGACGAGGAAAACCAGCAACCCGAGCGGCCAGATCCACCAGGGGGGACGACGCTTCTTGCGCGGCTCCGGGACGGACGTCGTCATCGTCCCGACTCCGACCCTTCGAACAGCCACTCGACGAGGTCCCCGAATCTCCGCGCCTCTTCAAGGGTCCAACCGTCGATCGGTCGGTCCGCTGCCAGCCGCACCCCGGGCTCCCAGAGCAATCGCTTCCCGGTGTAGGGATCGATCAGATCGTCCGCGTCCACGAGTTCGAGAGCCGGATCCAGCTCCTGGGGCCAGGCACCCGTTCTCTCGTGAAGAACGAGGAGAGCGAGCCCCACACGGGCCACGCGCATCGTGGCGACGTAGCGCTGCCGCGCCTCGAACCCCTTGACCGGAACCACGCTCCAGAGGGCAGAGATGAGCCGGCCATGCTTCAGGGCGGCCTCCTCGGCCAGGGCGTCGGCGCGCGCGCTCGCCTCATGGGCGGCGAGCGGCGTCAGCTCTTCGGCACGATCGATCAAGTCGAGGAAGCGGACGCCATCGGAATAGAGAAGCGCCCGATAGGGCCAGCTCCACCACTCGCGCCGCTCACGCGGCGGACCGTCCGGAATGGCCAACTGATCGAGGAAGCTGAGCAGGTCCCATCCTTCGATCAGTTCCCGCGTGCACCAGATGCCGATGGCGCGTTCCTCGGCCCAGACTCGCCGCAGCTGATCGGCCACCGGACCCGGTACGAAGTCGGCCTGCACGGCTTCCCACACGCGTGACGCATCGAAGCCCGGAAGACCGGACGCGGCGATCAGCGTGTCCGCGGCGCGACGCTTCATCGTCCACGATACGAGCCGGCCAATCAGGATCGGCAGCTCGACCCGGTCCGAAAGCCGGACCATGACCAGGAGCTCCGACGTGACTTGCGGTGTCCAACGCTCCGCCCGGCGCACACGCTCGGAGAGAAAATCGATGGCGCGCGCCATACGCGGAATGGCGAGCACCTCCATCCCCATGCCCGTCTCCCACGCGAGCTCTTCATACCAACCCGGACGCCGCGCCGTTTCCCCCAGCAGTTCGACATAGCGATCGCCGCTCGCGAGCCACCGACGGAGGCGCGCCAGTTCCTCCCGGTAGTGCTCGTCTTCGGGATCGGTGTTGGTGTCCTCCCAGGCGCCAACGTAATCCGTGATCGCCGCATCGCCCTGGAGGTGCTCTTCGTACCAAGCCGCCGCCTGCGCGAACGGGATCGCCGCGTTCTGCGCGTCCGGCACCGGCTTGGACGCGTGATCCGTCAGGTCGACCATCACGCCGTTCGCGCGCATGGCGTCGATTCGACTCTCATAGCGATGCCGCCAGACCAGCGTCCAGACGGTGTGCCCAACGACGAGGAAAACCAGCAACCCGAGCGGCCAGATCCACCAGCGGCGGCGGCTCCTCGGCGCATCGGCCGCGTTCTCCATCGCGTCCTCTACCTGTTGTTCGCCCGGCGCATTCGCGGCGCGTTCAGGATCCATCTTCCTCCGCGAACGCGTCCGGCGGCACGTCGATCGTGACGACGCCACCGTCCTCGATCTCGTGCACGCCCAGGGTGCCGCTCCCCAGAACGACGAGGAGATTCGGATCCGGACCATCATTGGGCGTGTGCATGGTTCGATCCCAGTCGATGCGCCAACGACCGGGCTCGGGCAGCAGAACATCGGCGCGGCGGGTCTCGGCGTCGACCCAGACGTAGCTGGGGCGCGGGCTCGCTTCGCTCCAGAACGATGCGCGGGCGCTGGCGAATGCGAGCGCTTCCGACTCCTCGAAGGGCGCCGATTCGGGCGTGAACGAGAGCTTGATCCCGTTCGGGATCTCCGCGTTGCCGGCGAATCGAATCGAGGCCTGCACCGGCGGCGGCAGTTTGAGATCCGGCACCGCATCGCCTCGGAACCGCAGGGCTCCGCAGCCCCGTCCGGTGATCAGGAACGAATAGTTGGCCCGCTCGTACTCGGGCGGCCACTCGAGAAGCAGGTTCGATTCCGCGTGCACCACGTCGCCACTTCTTGTGTCGCGCACGACACAACGAGGGATCCGGATCGACTCGCCATTCCACGCCTCGACGCGGTTGTAGTCCGAGAACTTCGAGAAGACCTGCGCCCAGATCAGACCGGCGACCAGGAGAAACACGACACCTCCCACGACGACGACGTCGAGGATTCGGAGCTCCCCGGACTCTCTGCTCCGACTTCCCCTTCCCATGTCTCGCTCATGCTACCCGCCCGCGACCAACCGTCTCGCAAGTCACGCCGTGCTCACCCGCACCGGTCAGGGGTGATCGGTCGTGGCCGCATAGCGGTTCACCAGGGTGATGGCACGACGCTCGACGCCTCGCTCCCACGTCCGGCCGGTCTCGACCCATTGACGGTAGTGAACGACCTCGTGCGAAACGGAACTCAGGAACGCCGCCAAGGCGTTGTCGCGGCCGCGTTCGCGACGAAGCTGCGGGTAGTCGCCCGTCGCAACGCGAATGAAGGGCTCTTCCCTGCGGTCCCAGGGCGCAAAGAACGATGCCGACCCCTCGACGCCGTGCATCGTGACGAGCACGGGCCCCGGCAGCAGGTAGATCGGCACGCGTATCGGAAACGCGAACTGCGTGCGCAGCCAGACCGCGTAGCGGATGACCGCACGGCGGACCACCGGATGTCCGCGCTCCCCCCGCACTCTCAGCCCCGTGCGCATCAGCGCTGGGCCTCGCCAATCTCCCACGTGATCTGGAGTTCCCGGAACCAGAAGTCGCCTCCCCTGTCGTCGTCCGGCCGGGGCACGGCGGCTTCGAGCCGCACGCCTGGCTCCCAATGGAGACGCTGGTCCGTGAAGGGGTCGATCAGGTCTTGCGGGTCGACGAGGCCGACGATCGCATCCAACGACTTCGGCCACGTCCCCGTCCGCTGGCGATGGAGCGTGAGGGCGAGGCCGACGAGGCCAACGCGCATCGTGGCGATGTAGCGCACACGCGCTTCGAACATGTCGTGCACCGTCGACGAAAAGAGCGGCGTGACGAAGAAGGGCGGAAGGAGAGTGACCTCTGTCACCATGCCTGCGGCGGACGCCTCGGCGTCTTGCGGCGACTCATCGAGGAGCCGTTCGGCGTTCCGGACGAGTTCGAGGAGCAGGGTTCCATCGCGATAGAGGAAGCTGGCATACAGCTCCGAATCCAGCGGCTCCGCATCGACGTCCGTCGGCTCATCGGGCAGATAGGGCGCGAAGACCACGTCCGGAGCCTCTCCATCGATCAGCCTTCGGACCATCGAGATCCCGATCGCCCGCTCCTCGCGCAGCGCGCGCCGCACACGCTCGGTCGCGCTGCGCGGACGCAGCATGGCGTGCACCGCGGCCCAGGTCGCCTCGACGTCGAATCCGCGGATGCGGGAGAGTCGCTGCACGGCCGTAGCGGTCGTCTGCTCGTAGGTCCAGGTCACCCACAGCCCGTCCATGGTGGGCACGTCCACCTGCCGCGCAAGCCGCGCCTGCAGCACCAGCTCGTCCAGCACCTCGGACGTGAACCGGGACGCTCGGATGACGCGATTCTCGAGAAACACGTTCGCGCGACGCATGCGGTCGATCACGGGCAGCTCCATCGCCGGCCCGGCGGACCAGTCGAGATCCTCCCTCCATTCCGGCCGCGCCACGACCTCGCGCAACCGCGTCACGAAGGGGTCTCCCTTCGCCAGCCATGCACGTACGTCGGCGAACTCCGCGTCCAGGAACTCCGGGTCGTTGTAGGGCTTCTGAACGGTGTAGTAGTTCAGCTCCTCGAGATCATCGACGACCGACTCGCCCGCTTCGAGATGCTCGTCGTACCAGCGCACCGCCTGGATGAGCGACACCGCGCCGTTCTCGCGGGGTTCGATCGGCGCACGGACGAACTCTTCCAGCTCGACCCTCTGGCCCTCCGCACGCAGCGCGTCGAGCGCCTCCTCAAAGCGGCTCTGAACCCCCATCGACCAGATGCCGAACCAGAGAATCGCGCCGACGAAAGGCGTCGCGATCCAGATCCAGAGACGGCGCCGGGGCTGCATCGCGTCATTAGACCCGACCGAGGTCGCGCGCGCGGAGCCCCAACGAAAACAGGGCCCGCACACATGACGCGTACGGGCCCCGGGAGATCGTCGAGTGGCGCGGGCGCTACTCGGGCTGCTTCTTGTTCTTCTTTTTGCCGCCCTTGCCGCGCTTCTTGCCCTTCATCTTGGCCGACTCCTCGGCGTCGACGTAGCCGTCGGCGTTCTGGTCAAGCTTGTCGAAGAGGCGCGCGGGGCCGGTGAACTCCTCGCGGGAGACCTTGCCGTCGGCGTCGCGGTCGAAGCGGGCGACGAAGTCGATCGACTCCTCGCGCTCGCGGCGGTCCATCGCCTGGTCGATCTCGGCGCGGGTGATGACACCGTCGCCGTCGCGGTCCATCTGCGCGAGGCGGCGGCCGTCGCCCATCTCGGCGGCGTCGATCTGGCCGTCGCCGTTCTTGTCGAAGCGGCGCATGAGCGCGTCGCCACGGTTGCCGTTCGGCACGCGCATCTCGCGGTCGCCCTTCGGCATCACCTCGTCGGTGGTGATGAAGCCGTCGCCGTTCGCGTCGAAGCGGTCGAACATGTCGGGGCTCATCTTCCACTCGTCGCGGGAGATCTTCTGGTCCTTGTCGGCATCCATGCGGCGGAAGAGCGCCTCGGAGGGCTGGTTCCGCCAGCCGCCGCGACGACGCATGTTCTTGGAGAACTGCTCGACCTCGGCCGCGTCGATGAAGCCGTCCTTGTTCTGGTCGAGGCGGTCGAAGCCCTCGGGGCGCCCCTTCCACTCGGCCTTCGCGACCTTGCCGTCCTTGTCGGCGTCCATCGTCTGGATGCGCTTGGCCCAGTCGCGACCACCGCCCCGGCGGTTCATGCCATCCCGACCCTGCGCACCGCGACGCTGGGCGCGCTCGGTGAAGGCCACCGTCATTTCGGCGCTGTCGATGAAGCCGTCCTGGTTGGCGTCCATGCGCAGCCAGCCCTTGGCGCCGCGCTCCGGCAGCTCGTCGCTACCGATCTTGCCGTCGCCGTTCTTGTCGAAACGCTTGAGCGTCCCGGCGACCTGCTTTTCGATGCGCTTCGGATCCACCGCACCGCGGCGACCGCGCTTGCCCTTGCCCTTCTTGCCGCCCGCGCGATCGGTCTCAACGCGATCGTTGGCGGCGGGCTGGGGCTTCGGCGCCGCAAAGCCGGCGGTCAGCTCGGCCTCGGTGACGAAGCCGTCCTTGTTCTGGTCCCAGCGGTCGAAGATCGACTCCGAACCGATGAACTCCGACTTGGCGATCTTGCCGTCCTTGTCGGCGTCGAGCTTGGCGATGGTGTCCTTGGCCTTCGCCGACGCATCATCGCCTGCCCAGACCGCACCACTGAGGAGAAGTAACGTGAAAACTCGCATGACAAGCCTCTAAACCCCGAACGGGGCGGCAGGTTTCGGACTACTTGTTCGCACCCGGAGATGCACCCAGGGCCTCGGGATTGACCAGCTCGCGTGCGGGCCGCGTGAACCACTCCGCCACCCACTCGGGGTGCGGGTGCGACTCCTTGGCCTCGTCGTACGGGTACTGCGACATGCCGTGGAACGGAAGCGGCCGCACCGACTCGCGCGACGCCTGGTTCATGTCGGCGTCCTTCACCCACCCCTCGGTGGTGAAGCAGTAGTCGCGCACCCAGCCGTCGGGCAGCGGCGGCAGCGCCGTCGCGTCGAAAACCATCTCGATGCGGTCGCCCGTCGCCAGCACGGGATAGCGGTCGTCGATCGTCTTGAGGAGCGCCTTCACATCGCCGTACTTCGTCAGCATGCCGGCCGGCATCTGGTCCCAGCGATGGAAGGTCACGTGCTCGTCGTGGCTGTACTGCCACGGCAGCTCGCCGGCCGGGTCCTCGATGCGCACGCCCACGCCGTGGAACCCGTGCACCGCGCTGCGCAGCGGCAACCTGGTCAGGCGCATCTCCTGGTCGGGACCCGTGGCGAGGAAGAACGAGTCCCAGTGCAGCCGCTGCGTGCTCGACACGCGCAACACCATCGCTCCCGCGGGCACCTTGCCGGTCAGGTCGACCAGCACCGACTTCATCTTGCCCGCCGGGAAACCGGGATCGTCGTGGATGCGTTTCCACGTGCCGTCCGGCTGCTTCCAGTCGAGCACCGGGGGCTGGAAGCGGACCGTCTTCGACTGCGACTGCGCGATCGACGCGCTCGCGGTCGGGAACTCCACCCAGCCGTCCATGACCAGCAGCAGCCGCTCGCTCGCCGCAACGTCGCCGAAGTCGAGTTCGATCGACCACGGATGCGCGAGCCCCTCGTACTGCTTCGCGCGCAGCTTGTCGAAGACGACGGCGTGCTTGCGGTCTCGCACCGTGAGTTGCTTCGTCCAGTCGCGGCCCTTGTGGTCGGTCGCCTTGCGGACCGGCCGCAGGTCGCGCAGCGGGAAGACGCGGAACTCCGGGAACTTGAAGATCGTGAATCCCTCGTTGAGCACCGGCCGCACGTCGGCGGGCCGGTCGATCGCGCGCAGCACCACCGCGTCGAGGTAGAGCAGCTCGCGGAACTCCTCGGTGATGTTCACGCGCAGCTCGTCGCCGACCGGTTGCAGCATGCCGTTCTCGATCAGAATCGTCTCGTTGCTGCGCGCCTTCAGGTAGACGCCGTCGGCGACCGGCAGGCCGAGCGGCACGCCCGACTGCACGTCGGCGATGAAGTTCCACTTCTCGCCGTCCCACGTGTAGAGGAAGGGGCACGAACCGACCTCGCCCTCGCGCTCCTCGATCGCCAGCGTCTGCTGCAGGTTGGGCGTCACGACGCCCTGCTCGATGCCGTTCGTCCAGCGCAGCAGCACGCAATCGACGAGCGTGCGGCGCCCCGCGGCGAACGAGACCATGCCGTCGCGGCAGGTCGCGCCCACGCGCAGGTCGCCGGCGAACAGGCGCAGCTTCGTGCCGATGCCGGCGGCATTGCTGGCGCCGCCGCGCGGCTCCACGTCGATCCACGCGGTCGGGCGCTCCGGCCGCGACATGTAGATCTCGAAGCCGTCGTCGGTGATCACGACGAGGTCGCCCCCGCCGTCGCGGTTGAGATCGGCCGCGAGCAGTCGGCGCACGGTGCCCGTCGGCTCGATGCCCGCCAGCGGGTCCTCGTCGCAGAAGCCGTCGCCGTCCAGGTCGACCAGCGCAATGCGCGCGCCCACCTTCACGAACGTCTCCCCGTCGAAGTCGTAGAGCGTGCCGCCCGCGCACACCTCCTCGACGAAGTCGTGGTCCATGTCGGCAACCGAAAGCGGCGCCGCGAACGCGAGCGGCTTCCGCTCGAAGGTGAGCGTCCGCAGGTTGTCGAACCAGCAGCTCTGGGATGGGTCGTGCGCCGCGATCAGCAGGTCGACGTCGTGGTCGTCGTCGGCGTCGAGCAGCAGCGCATCGCGCGCCGCCGGCTGCGCCATGCCGACCTTCTCCGTGATGTCCGCGAACGAGACCGTCGTCTTGTCCGGCGTCTCGTCGACCACCGTGCGCAGCACCCGGTTGCCCTGCGGCCCCCCGAGGAAGAGGTCGACGTCGTTGTCGTGATCGAGATCCCACGCCACCACCGTGCTGACCGGGATACGCACGTTGATCGGGAGCTCCTCGAAGCGGAACTCGGTCGGTGCGTTCTTCTTGTCCGTGCGGTTGAGGAAGAGGCGGGCGCCGCGCGCGCCCCCCACCACGAAGTCGAGCCGACCGTCGTTGTCGAAGTCGGCGAAGCCCACGTCCGCGGCCGGGAAGTCGAGCGGCAGCCCGGCGAACTCGGTCAGGTCCAGAAACGTCGCATTGCGCTGGTTGCGCAGCAGCCGCATGCCGTCGGGCGTGCCCATCACGACGTCGCGCGTGCCGTCCCGGTCGAAGTCGGCCAGCGCGAAGGCGCCGTCGGGCGCGCGCGCCGGCAAAAGCGTGCGGGCGGTCACCTGGCGCCAGCCCATGCGGCGCGGGTCGGCGGACGACGACGGCTTCCCCGTCATCTCGCGCAGCTTGGTGTACTGCCCGCGCTCCAGCGCGTCGGCGGACGGCTTGGAGCGCTCCGGGTACTTCTCGTTCGCCGCCTCGAGCAGCGCCCGGCCCTTATCCGGCTCGATGCGCAGCATGGCGCGCGCGCGCCGGAATTCGGAGACGCGGAACTTGGTCTCCGTGACGAAGTCGGCGCCACGCTGCACCACGCGGTCGTAGGCGTCGTAGACGCGCTGCGCGTCCTTCCGGTACTCCGAGAGCAGCTCGCCGTACTGGATGAGCGCGGCGGCATCGCTGGTATCGGACTCCGCGAGCGGCTGCAGCAGCTCCAGCGCGCCGCGGACGTAGGGTTCGTCCTCGTCCGCGTAGGGCGCCAGCTTCTTGTAGGTGCGGGCGAGGTTGAAGGCGATCGCGTCGTCGTCGGGCCGCAGCGCCCGGGCGCGCTCGAGATGGCCCAGGGCGGACTGGAGCAGCTCGATGTAGCTCGACGGCTCGCCGAGGATGTAGTCCTCGTCCTGGACCGGGTGGTTGAGCTCGGCCAGATCGATCAGCGCCATGTTGAGGCGCCAGTCGGCGTTGTCCGACTCGGTCCGGGCGAAGGGCAGCAGCTCGAGCCGCGCACGCCGGGCGTCGGCGTTGGTCTCGTTGCTGTAGTAGGCGAGAGCTCGGGCGTAGGCCTCGGGCAGGTCCCGCGCGGGCTGCGTCGGAGCCTTACGGGGCAAGAGGAGCATGGCGAGCGCACCGATGGCGACGCCGAGCGAAAGGAGCAGAAATCGACTCACGGGCGGAATTCTAGGGTGTTCTCCCTAACCGCGGCCCAACGCGGAAATCAAAAGATACGGGGATTTCACCCACCCGTGGTGGGGAAATCCCCGCAAGAAATCGAATCGAATCTGTGGAGAACCTGGGGACAGCACCCTAGCCCTGCGGCAGCCCTGCGGCTAATCCTGCAGCTAATCCTGCAGCTAATCCTGCGGCTAGTCCTCCGGGTCGTCGAGCAGGTACATGCCGAGCCAGCTCGGCGTGGTCGGGATGATCTTGCCCGACTTGGTTCGGTTGAAACCGGTCCCACGCTGCGCATCGAGCATGTCCGCGAGGATGTCGCGCTGCTCCTCCTCGCGGTTGGCGAGGATCTGCAGGAACGTGCGGATGTAGCGGTTCTCGGCCGCCGGCGCGAGCTTGCGGTAGTACTCCGCCGCCTCCGCCTTCATCTGCACGGCCGTCAGCACGGCGCGGTAGTAACCCATCTCTCCGCGGATCTCGATGTGCGTCGGCAGGCTGCGACGGACGATCGGCTCCGGGTTGATCGGGTCCTCGAGATCGGCGCGATGGCGGCGCAAAATCCGCCCGTGATCACGATCTTCGAGCGCCATGCGATGCAGGAAGGCCTTCACCGTGGGCGCCTCGACGCGGCGGCTGATGAACTCGAGCCAACGCTCGAGACGCTCCTCCTCGGCGATGGCGCGGTCCAGCGCACACGCGAGAATCAGCTCATCGGTGATCTGGAAACGAGCGGCGTGCAGGGCGCCCGCACGGGCACGGCCGCGCGCCACGGGGGGCAGACCCCGGGTAGCCGGCGTGGTCGGCCGCGCCGCCACGTCCCGGAAGGGGCTCGGCCGGGTGCGATCCTGGCCGCGATCTCGAATGACCTTCAGGGGTCCCATACGTCCGCTCATGACACTTGCTCCGATTTCTTGACTCTCTCTACGTGACTCTTGTGGAAAACCCGGACTCGCCGGGTCTTCATTGCTCTCACCAGTGATCACAACAATTGATTCCAGCGATGGAGCTGCGCTTCTTGCGATTGTGAAGTCATCAGAAAAGTCACGATCTCGGAAGCTGCGAGCTGAGTACAAGATGCG